>JARRPL010000001.1:0-39968 GCA_037382905.1 Gemmatimonadota bacterium
CCTGGGCATCCCCGACGGCATCTTCCTCTTCACCGACGTGGTTCTGGCCATCGACAACCTCAAGGGCCGAGCCATGGCCATTGCGTCGGTCCACCTCCCGGCGGGTCTGACGGAGGCGGAGCTCCGGCGACGCTACGACGACGCCGCCGTCCGGGCCGGAGAACTGGTCGATGTGCTGCGGGCCGCGCCGCCTGTGGCTCCCCTGGAGCTGCAGGCCGAGCCGCCCGGGGACCCGTCCTTCCACTCCTCCACCCGACAGGTGGACTTCGAGGCGGGGGTGCGGCAGATCCAGGAGTACATCGCAGCCGGCGACGCCTTCCAGGTCGTCCTCAGCCAGCGACTGGGCATGGACCTCCGGGGCTCACCCTTCGACCTCTACCGGGCGCTGCGCTCCATCAACCCGTCGCCGTACCTCTTCTTCCTGGAGATGGACGGAACCACGCTGGTGGGCAGCTCCCCGGAGGTTCTGGTCCGGCTGGAGGACGAGATGGTCACGGTCCGCCCCATCGCCGGAACCCGCCCAAGGGGTGCGACGCCGCAGGAGGACCGGGTGCTGGCGGAGGAGCTCCAGGCCGACGAGAAGGAGTTGGCGGAGCACCGGATGCTGGTGGATCTGGGTCGAAACGACGTGGGAAGGGTGGCCCGCTGGGGGACGGTGCGAGTCCCGGATCTCATGGTGGTGGAGCGGTATTCCCACGTCATGCACCTGGTGAGCCAGGTGGAGGGGGAGCTCCGGGAGGGAGCCACCGCCATGGATGTCTTCCGGGCGGCATTCCCCGCAGGAACCGTCTCCGGCGCGCCGAAGATCCGGGCCATGGAGATCATCGACGAATTGGAGCCGGTGCGGAGGGGCCCCTACGCCGGAGCCGTGGGTCACTTCTCGTGGGGCGGGGACCGGATGGACACCGCCATCGCGATCCGCACCGTGGTGGTCACCGAAGGCCGGGCCTACGTGCAGGCCGGGGCCGGAATCGTGGCGGACTCGGTGCCTTCGGCGGAGTACCAGGAGACACTCAACAAGGCTCGAGCTCTCCTCCGGGCCGCCTCCATGGTCCCGCCGCCGAGGGTGCAGTCGGGACCGTGAGAGGGTCGGGGCAGGGGGCCGGCCTCAGGCCAGCGTCGCCGCGATCTCTTCGTAGAGGCGCGTGAGGGATTCGGTGCCCACCTCGTAATTCTCAACCGGGAGCCACTCGTTCGGGGCGTGCATGTTGCAGCCCGGCAGAGCATAGCCCACAAGGAGGACCGGAGCTCCGAGAATCCGCTCGAAATCACCCACGATAGGGATGGATCCCCCCTCGCCGACCAGGACGGGCTCCTTCCCGAAGGACTCCTCCAGCGCCCTCGCCGCGGCGTCGAAGAGTGGTCCTGAGGGATCGGCCCTCCAGGGATGCCCCCCGTGAAGCTCCCGGACCTCCACCTCCACCTCCGGTGGGGCCACGCGCTCCAGGTGCTCCCGGAGAAGGATCGCCACCCGGGCCGGGTCCTGATCCGGCACGAGACGGAAGCTCACCTTGGCCATGGCACGGGCGGGAAGCACCGTTTTGGCGCCCTCTCCCGTGTACCCGCTCAGGAGCCCGTTCACCTCACAGGTAGGCCGGATCCACAGGCGTTCGAGTGTGGCGTATCCGGCTTCCCCGGAAAGGCCCTGGACACCGACCTCGTCCCGGAATCCATCCTCCCGGAAGGGTAGGGCCTGGATGGCTGCCCGGGTCTCGGCGTCCCATTCCCGCACGTCGTCATAGAAGCCGGGGATGGCGATCCGAGCCTGATCGTCGTGCAGGGTGGCCAGCATGCGAGCCAGAGCCATGGCGGGATTCGGCACCGCGCCTCCGTAGGCCCCGGAGTGAAGGTCGCTTCGCGCCCCCCGAACGTGGACCTCGCAATACGCGAGGCCTCTCAGGGAGAAGAGGAGGGACGGCAGGCCGGGGGCGAACATGTTGGAGTCTGAGATCACCACCGCGTCCGCCGCCAGCCGCTCCCGGTGCGCCTCCACGAAGGGGACGAGGTTGGGGGAGCCCACCTCCTCCTCACCTTCTGCCAGCACCACCACGTTGAGAGGAAGCCTCCCCCGGGTTTTCAGGTGGGCCTCCAGTGCCTTCAGGTGCATGAAGAGCTGGCCCTTGTCGTCGGCGGAGCCCCGGGCATAGATGCGGCCGTCCCGGATCTCGGGCTCGAAGGGGGCCGAGGACCACTCCTCCAGCGGCTCGGGAGGCTGGACATCGTAGTGCCCGTAGATGAGGAGGGTGGGAGCCTCGCGTCCTGCACCCCTCCACTCGCCCAGCGCTACGGGATGACCGGGAGTCGGGAAGAGGCGAGCCTCGAGGCCCGCCTCCTGCATACGCTCCACGAGCCACTCGGCTCCGCGCCGGATGTCCTGGGCGTGCTCCGTGCGGGCCGAGACCGACGGAATGCGAAGGAAGTCGAAGAGCTGATCGAGGCTGTCCTGTCGGCCCTCCCGGAGGAAGTCCCGCGGCTCAGAGGCCGCCACTCAGATCAGACTCCGCACGCCCCAGCGATAGACCCAGGCCATGAACGCCGCGAACACCGCAGCACTGGCCATCCCGCCCACGCTCAAGGCCACGGGATCGAAGAAGTGGAAGATGCCCACACCGAGCATACCACCGATGACGGCTCCGAACGCGCCCAGGACCGCCAGCACGGGGGTGTGGCCCGGAGTCTCCTCAGGGAGCTTCACGACGACCTTCATGAGGAGTCCGATGACTCCGCCCATGACGATCCAGATTCCAATTCCGATCCAGTTTTCCATCGGTTGCGATCCAATGATGGGATGGCGCGACGAACGCGAGAATCTACCGGCTCCGGCGGGATCGATCCACCCTGTCCGGGCGAGCGGTAGCACCCCGCCGCCTCAGGCCGGTTCCCACGACCCCTCCGCCGTCAGTCCCGACCCATGCGACGCTTGAGTTCCTCTAGGCGGGCATCCACGTCCACCTGGGCCTGGCGTGGTGGTGCGTGGGGATCCACGCTCAGGTCGCTGAACTCGGAGGCGAATCCTTCCGCCGCCGCGGCGTCGGCCTCGTCCCCGGTGACCCGGTCCTCCATCCGATCGAAGGCTTCGAAGAGGTCCTCGGACTCGGAGAAGCTTTCCCGCGCGCCGGTCCGACCCGCTTCCGCGGCGAGGGTGGACCGACGAGCCCGGGCTTCCTTGACCTTGGACATCATCTCCTCCACCTCGCTGCCCAGGAGGGTCGCCTCCTGCTCGAGAGCCTCGGCCTTCTTCCGGAATACGGCGAGCCGCTTCTCGTGCCGCTCGGCGTATTCGTCCGCCAGCCGGGCCGTCTCCTCGTCGCCGATGTTGCGGGCCATGCGACCCCTGCGGCGGTTGGTGGCCACCTGTTCCTCTTCGACGCCTACCTGAAGCCGGGTCTCCGCCAGATCCGACTCGATGCCCTTGAGGCGGGCCCGTGCGCCGGTGACCTCGTCGACCATCCCCGCCAGGAGCCGGTCCACCGTCTCGGGCACCGAGTCCCGCTCCAGCTCATCCTTGAAATTCTGGACAGCTTCGCGGAAGGCGTTGCGCAGGTCTTCGAACATGAAGGAGCGGGTGAGGGTCGCGACGATTCCCATGATAGCGGGAAGGCGTGTCTCGTACCACGAAGAAACCGCCCCTACCCTTCAAGGGCAGGGGCGGTTTCGATGACTCGACCGCGGAGGCGCCGGCGCCTGACCGGCGCCGCGCGCTCAGTTCAGGTGAGGCTCGATCCGCTGGGCGGTGGAGCCGGCTCTTCACCGTTCCGAGATTGACCCCCGTGATCTCGGCGATCTCCTCGTAGCTCTTTCCCTCGAGCTCCCGAAGCCGGAAGACGAGCTGATGGTGCTCCGGCAGCTCTTCCACCATCTCCTCCACGAGCGACTGAAGGTGACGCTTGCGGAAGAGGTCGTCGGGCTTCATGGACGAGTCCTCGAACTGGAGCGGGCGATGGTCGTCGTCCCAGTTGCTGGTGAGCTTCTGGAAGAGGACCAGCGGGCTGCGGGAGCGATTCCGCAGCTCGTTCTTCGCGAGGTTGCCGGCGATGGTGTAGACCCAGGTAGAGAACTTCTTCGTGGTGTCGAACCGATGAAGGTGGCGGGTCACCCGGATGAAGGCCTCCTGGACCAGGTCCTGCGCACGGTCGCCATCCCCGGTCTTGCGCGTGATGAAGTGGACGAGGCGGTCCCGGTAGCGCTGGAAGAGCAGCTCGAACGCCCCGTACCGACCGTCGAGATGAGCCGAAACGAGTTGCTCGTCCGTGAGGGTGTCCAGTGGCGCGGTCATCAAATCATCTACAGCCATGGTAGCAGCCATCGGGTCTCCGGAATCTAAGCAGCTTTTCGAGAACAATTCTCGATTGCGGAACCGGAGTATGGCACCCTTCCCGGGAATGCGCAAGGTTTATTTAATCGACCATTCAACACCCGTTGGTCGTTTCTCGAGGCCGATCAATGGGAAACCTTCCGAGAAATCGTCGTAAAGGACCATTTCGGGCGTTGGCGAGCGACGTCGACTACTCCGGGCGGCCTCTTCGGCTGTGTCCACCTCAGAGGTCACCTCTTCCTCGATGCGGACGAGCTCCTCCTCCGCGACGCCCTCGCTCCGGAGGAATTCCTCGAACAGGCCTACCGGATCCCGGCGGCCCCAATGTTCGAAGAGAGCTTTGGGAAAGGTCTCCCGGGCTTCCCTCTCGTCGTGCGTCGCGTGGCCCCCCATGCGGAAGGTCTCTGCAAGGAGTACCACGGGGCCCTCGCCGCCCCGACATCGTTCCACCGCGAGGGTCGCGGCGGCGTGGACGTCCAGCACATTGTTCCCGTCGCACTGCAGGCTGGGGATCCCGTAGGCTCGTGCCCACGCCCTCAGATCCCCGCGACCGTGCACGGAGGCGCGAGTGCCGAGAGCCACCTGGTTGTTCTGGATGACGAAGACGGCGGGAACCCGACGTACTGCCGCCAGCGTGAGTCCCTCGTGGCAGGCGGCGGTCTTGGTGGCGCCGTCCCCGACCCACGTCAGGGCCACCCTCCGCTCGTTCCGGATGCGGAAGGCGAGGGCCAGCCCGGCCACGACGGCGACGTTGGTGCCCATGTGGGAGATGGGCTGGAGGATGTTCTTGGAAAGGTCCCCGATGTGCAGGTCCCGGCCCCGGGAGGGGGAGTCGGCGCTGGCGAGGTTGCCACGGAACGCATCCTCCATGGACATCCCCATCATGAGAAGGGCGCCGGCGTTGCGGATCATGGGGCTGACCACGTCGCGGTCCGGATCCAGCGCCGCCACGGTGCCCACCGTGACCGCCTCCTCACCGGTCCCCAGCCAAGCCTTGGAGATGACGCCGGTCCGAACCCACCGCTTGAGGCCGATGTCGTGAAGGCGCGTCCGGAGGAGATGCCTGTACAGCCCAAGCAACCGATCCCTGCCCAGCGCTTCCAGGACCCGAGCCCTGTCCGAGTCCTCGAAGGGAGCCCGGAACCGTTGGTTTTCCTCCGGATCGGGGCTCCAGTCCAGGTACTCGGGAGGATCGTACGCAGGGAATCTCTTCATGGTTCGAAGGTAGCGGACGCCCTGTCGGGCCACCACATTGAACAGTGTCCTGAATCGCTCCCCGGCAGCCCGTGACTCCTACGCCCATGAAGCCCCGCGTGCTCCCCGTCTTCGGGCTCACCCTCCTGGAAGTGCTCCGGGATCAGGATCTCCCCGAGGAGATCCTGGAGGACGAGAACGTCACGGTGACCATGCCCCGGAAGCTCGGATTGTCGGACGTCATCGACAAGCAGATCCGGAGCTACCGGGACGCGGTGAAGCAGCGGCGGCGAATGAGCGACGACCAGGTCCGCGACCTGGTCCGTCTGGTGGTGCGCCGACCCGACGCGAGACAGGTGTTCGCCAAGGCCGGAGCCAAGCTCGCCGGGGGGATGGAGTCTGCCGGGCCCCGTGGCCTCTTCCGGGCCCTCCCCAGGGTGGTCGCCCTCCGGATGGCCCGACGTGCGACGTCGAAGGGGCTCCGGAATCTCTTCGGGCGCTCCATGGGGGGATTCGGGCAGGGGCCCTACGCCCTCGAAGGCCGGGGCCTCCTCTTCCACGAGTCGGATCCGTCCGGCGCGGCGTGCCAGTTCGTGACGGGATACTGTCAGGCCGTTCTCAGTCAGCGGCTGGGCTCCGACTACCAGGTGGTCCACCCGCGGTGTCAGTCCCTGGGGGATCCCACCTGTCGTTGGACCGTCACGGGAGAGGCCAGGGTCCGGGAGCGGGACGGCGTGCGGGAGATGCTTCTGCGCCCCGAGGTGGAGACGGGGTGAACCGGGGCCGGGAGTGCGGGTAGCGCCTCTGTCCGCCCCCACGTCCCGAACTCCCGGAGCAGCCCATGCTCGAGGCAGGCGATGCAGCGCCCGACTTCTCCCTTCCCGCCGACGACGGCTCGGTGGTGTCCCTCTCGGATCTGCGGGGAAAGAGGGTGATCCTCTACTTCTACCCCAAGGACGACACCTCCGGCTGCACCGCCCAGGCGTGTGACCTTCGAGACCACATGGCCGAGCTGAATGCGGTCGGTGCGATGGTACTGGGCGTCTCGCCGGACTCCCGGGCCTCCCACGAAAAGTTCAAGAAGAAGCACGATCTGAACTTTCCTCTCCTGGTGGACGAGGATCATGCCGTCGCCGAGTCCTACGGGGTGTGGAAGGAGAAGAAGATGTACGGACGGAGCTACATGGGCATCGAGCGCTCCACCTTCATCATCGGCCCGGACGGACAGCTCGAGGCGGTCTGGCGCAAGGTGAAGCCCAAGGAGCACGTGGCCCGACTCCAGGAGTACCTGGGTACCTCTTGAGGCCCGGCCTGGGTCTTCGGTCGATGCCACGGACCCTCGGGAGGTCCGTCAGGCCGTCCCCTTCTCCTGGGCCCGGCGAAGCGTGTCGCCCAGGGCCCGATGCACCTTGTACATGCAGAGGTCCTGTACCACACGATGGCCGGCGGCCCGGGCTTCCCGTGCCGCTTCATCATCCCGGATCCCCTCCTGGAGCCAGATGACGGGATCCTCAGGGCGGGCGGCCGCATCGCGGAGGACGGCTCCGGCTTCGGCGGAGGGCCGGAAGACCAGGACCATGTCCACGGGCTCCGTGACCTCCGCCAGCGTATCCCGCGCATCCTTTCCGAGGATTCGCTCCGCGTAGGGATTCACGGGGATGATCTCCGCTCCTTTGGCCGCCAGATAGGAGGGGACCCGGCGGGCGGCCTTCGACGGGTCGCGGGACATCCCCACGACGGCGATGCGCAGCGTCTCCCGGACCCAGGCGTGAACTTCCTCGGGGCCCGGGTTGTCTGGATCCGAGCTTTCCGCCAGGACCGATTCGACGGCGGCCCGGTCGTACCTGTCGGTGGTCTCCATGCGACGACGGCGTCAGGGGGAGTCTTCCGGAGCCCACACGTATTGCCCCCCCGACGCCCTTTGGGCAAGATCAATCCGGGCCATCGATCGACGAACTTCTCTCGCTTCCATCGGCCGAGCCATGTTCGAAACCGTCACAGTCGCGCTCCTCTTCGCTGTGATCGGAGCGGTCGTGGGCTGGGCCCTCGGCCGCCGCCGTGAGGATCCCGGTGAACCGCACGACCCCTACCAGGCCCCCCTCCAGCGTTTCGCAGCCGGCCTCGCCGAGGGTCGGATCCCGTCAGGGGGGCCTGGCGATCCACCGGCCCTGGCAGAGCTCCGAGAGTCGCTCAGCGCCGGCTGGACGCCCCAGGATTCGGACCGGGGTGAGGCCCTCAAGCAGGCGTTGGGCCGGATCGCCGCCTTCTTGGAGGAGTCGGTGGAGGCGCCGTTGCTCAAGGTCCGCAACGGGGACCGCGAACTCCTTGCCGAAGGCGTGGACCGGGCCCTGGGCGGGCTGAAGGATCTGGAGTTCTTTCTCAGAGAGCCCATCACTCCCGACGAGACCCACAACCTGGTTCCTCTCGTCCAGCAGGTCACCCGGGAGTTCATCGAGGATTCCGAGGTGGCGGTTCGCCTGCAGGCACCGACGTTTCCGGTCCGGGCGCACATCCACAAGGACACCTTCCTCGATGCCGTCTACCTTCTGCTGCACAATGCAGGTCACTTCGGAGGGGGCGAACGGATCGACGTGCGGGTGGAGCAGGAGGGAGATCATGCGGTGGTCTCCATCCTGGACCAGGGCCCGGGATTCAGCCCGGAGGCCATGGAGCGGGCCCGGGAACTCTTCTACACCACCAAGCCCACCGCGCTGGGCCTGGGAATTCCCTTCGCTCGCAAGATCATCGAGGGCTTCGGAGGAAATCTGGAGATCTCCAACCGGCCAGAAGGCGGCGCCGCGGTGCGCCTGGTGCTTCCTGGCGACGGATGAGGTCGTTCCGACGCCGACTCGCCCGTCAGTTGTCGGGTGCGCCGGCTTCGATCCAGGCCCGGATGAGCTCGATCTGCTCGACACTCAAGGGGTCCCCCTCGTCGGGCATGTCTCCGTTCTCGACCTGGGTCAGCAGGTAGCTGTCCTCCGGGTTGCCAGGCTCGATCACACTCCCGAACTCGGACCCCTTCATGACGTCTTCGTAGCTCATCAGGCTCAGCCCCCCTTCCGTATACGGGAAGCCGGACTCGTCCACCTCGCCGTGGCAGCGGACGCAGCTCTCCTGGAAGATGGGCATGATGTCGTCGGCGAAGCTGGGATCGGGAGCGCCGATACGGCCCAGGGGCGCGTTCGCGTCCCGTGCGGCGATGAGGTCGGGGGCGTCGGGTCGGTGTGCTCCAGCGTCGTCGGGGGCCAGGATCACCAGGGTCACGGCCGGGATCAGGGCGGCGGAGAGGAGTCGGTTCATGGCATTCTCCCGTGTCGGGGTGGAGGGGTCGCGGCGGAGGTTCGGGCGTCGGTCCCGAGGCCGGTCAGACGTAGCCGTACACCTGATAGAGCAGGACGTAGACCACGATTCCGGTGACGGATACGTACATCCAGACCGGGAAGGTCCATCGGGCGAGGCGCCGGTGCTCCGCGTCCCGACCGTTGAAGGCCAGGTAGAGAAGGCGGAGCACCAGCGGCACCACCACAACGGCCAGGATCATATGCGAGAAGAGGATCGACAGGTAGACGGTGCGTGCGAGACCTCGTCCGGCGAATTCGTGGGTGCCCGTCAGGTAGAAGCGAGTCACGTAGAAGACGAGGAAGAGTGCCGAGGCCCCTACCGCCGTGAGCATGGCCTTCCGGTGCGCCTCGCGGCGACCGCTGCGAATGAGGATCCACCCGGTGAAGAGGGCCACGGTGGAGGTGAGATTCAGGCCGGCATTCACGGGCGCCAGGAAATTGCCCAGCGACTCGGGGTCCACTCAGACTCCCTCGAGGGTGGCTCCGCCGACGCCGGCGGGTCTCCGGCGGGTCGGTGTCGGGACCGGGGTGCGGGCCATCCATCCCCAGGCAGACAGCGTCACCAGGACACAGAGGAGGCTCGCCGCCCCCAGGGTGTGGAGCGAGACGGGGAGGACCGCCAGGATCGAGAGAACGGATACGATCCCCAGCGTCATCTGGACCAGGACGAGTCCCCCCGCCAGGAGGCCCATGCGCCGAATGTGGTTCGGGGCCCGGTCCGCCAGGAGCCGCCAGGCCATGCCCAGGACCACCACCGTCACCGCCACGCCCAGCGCCCGATGGAGGAAGTGGGTCGCCACCAAGCCGTTCGAGAGCGGCGGTACCCACTCTCCCAGACAGGTGGGGATGTCGGGACAGGCCATTCCGGCATCCGTGTGCCGTACCACACCCCCCACCACGCTCTGCAGGAAGACGAGCACCGCCGCACCCGTGCCCCAGCGTCGAAGCATACGGGCGGTGCCGGATTCCAGAGGGGGTCGACTCGCTCGCCGGGGGGACGCTGCAGCCGCCAGGACGGTGGCCAGGGCCAGGAAGGTCAGGGCCATGGAGAGGTGCGAGGTGGAGACGGCGTCCGGGAGGCGATAGATGACGGTGAGCCCCCCGAAGACCGCCTGCACCAGGAGGAGCCCCACACCCGAGACCGTGGCGGCCCGCATCCAGTGCCCCGGTCCCGTCACCCGGAAGGCCAGGTAGGTGGAGCCGAGGAAGATGAGGATCAGGCCTCCCGCCACGAGTCGGTGGAGGTGTTCCCAGAACACGCCCCCGGTCATCTCCGGAAACATGGTTCCGAAGCAGGTGGGCCAGTCGGGGCAGGCGAGGCTCGACTCGGTGGCGTGGACCACGCTCCCAAGGAAGAGGAGACCCAGGGTCCAGGCGACGGAGACGGCGAAGGCGCGGTAGGAGGTGATCATCTCGAACTCGTCGTGCTCCTGCACGGTTCAGGGGCGAGTAGTAGCTTACTCCCATCCAGCGAACACGTTTCCCGGCGCTCCGCTCCATGACCAAGGAACGACCCAGCCCAGCCCGAACCGTTGGATTTCTGGAGCGGCTGCTCCCTCGAATTCGGCCCTTCTGGGGGCGGATCGTGGTGGCGACGCTCCTGATCCTGCTGAGCTCGGGAATCGGACTCGTGTTCCCCCTCCTGGTACGGGACCTCCTGGACGCGGCCTTCCTGGCGGGGAGCGACACTATGCTCAACCGGGTGGCGCTGGGCCTGCTGGCGCTCTTCGCCCTCCAGGCCGCAGTGAACTTCGCACAGAGCTACCTGACCGCCTCGGTCTCGGAACGGGTCGTGGCGGAGCTCCGGAAGGACGTCTTCAACGTCCTGGTGTCTCAGCCGCCTGGGTTCTTCGCCGTGCGACGGGTGGGTGAGCTGACCTCACGACTGGCAAGCGACGCCGGGCTCATCCAGCAGGTGCTCCGGTTCGGCGTCCCGGAGCTGGTGCGGCAGGGATCGTTCCTCGTGGGGGCCCTGGTCCTGGTCACCATGACCAACCCGAGCCTCACCCTTGTGACGCTGACGGCCATTCCCTTCGCCATCCTGGTGGGTTGGTTCTTCGGACGGCGGGTTCGACGACTCTCCACGGGGATCCAGGACACCCTGGCGTCGGCGGTGGCTCGGGCCGAACAGGTCTTCACCCAGATCCGCACCGTCCAGTCCTTCACCCGCGAGGATTGGGAGCGAGAGGTGTTCGGTCGGGAGGTGGACGAGACCCGGGACCAGGGCCTCGAGCGGGCCGTGGCCCGGGCGGCCCTCACCGGCGCCATCACCTTCGCCGCATTCGGGGCCATCGTGGTGGTGCTCTGGCAGGGGGGCCGACTGGTGCTGCAGGGGGAGCTGACGGCGGGAATGTTGGTGGCCTTCCTGCTCTATGCCGTCTCCATCGCCGGCGCCATCACCTCGCTGGCGGGGTTCTGGAACAATGTCCAGGAGGCTGCGGGGGCGGCGAGGAGGATCTTCGAGATCCTGGATCATCCAGCGGAGCTGCCGGAGCGTCCGGATCCTCTCCCCCTGCCCAAGCCTCTCGAGGGACGCGTGGGCTTCCACGACGTGCGCTTCCGATACGGACCGGAGCAGCCGCTGGTACTCCAGGGGATCGACCTCGAGCTGGCCCCCGGCGAGATGGTGGCGCTGGTGGGGAGCTCCGGAGCCGGAAAGAGCACCCTGGCCTCGCTGGTCCCGAGATTCTACGACGTCACGGAGGGGTCCGTGACCATGGACGGCACCGACGTGCGGGACGTGGCTCTTCCGGAGTTGCGGAGCCAGGTGGGGGTGGTGCCCCAGGAACCCATGCTCTTCGCCGGGACGGTCCGGGAGAACCTGTTGTACGGAAATCCCCAGGCGACGGAGGAGGAGATTCGAGAGGCGGCCCGGGAGGCCCACGCCGCCGAATTCGTGGATCGCCTTCCCGAGGGCTACGACCAACTCATCGGGGAGCGGGGCGTGACGCTGAGTGCGGGCCAGCGGCAGCGGATCGCCATCGCCCGCGTCTTCCTCAAGCGGCCGCGGGTCCTGATCCTGGACGAGGCGTCGTCGTCGCTCGACGCCGAGAGTGAACGGTTGGTCCAGGAGGCGTTGGACCGTCTCATGAAGGGTCGCACGACCCTGGTCATCGCCCACCGCCTCAGCACGGTCATCCACGCCGACCGCATCGTGGTCCTGGCCGACGGGGTGATCGAGGACGTGGGCTCCCACGCCACCCTCCTGGAACGGAGCGGGGTCTACTCCCGGCTCTACAGGAGGCAGTTCGAGGCGGCGCTGGCGTCGGCGGACGGTCCGGGCTGACCCTGGGGCCCTTTACGGGCGGAGCCGCCGCCCTAGCGCTCTTCGACGAAGGCCCGGATCTCGCCTTCCCGGGCCCGGGCGTCGGCCTCGCCACACTTCATCAGCGCCCGGAGGTAGTCGGGCTGGAAGAGGATCAGGCTCAGGAAGTCGGGGCTTCGGGTCTCCCGGGTCCCCAGCCCCCGCGTCAGGAAGCGGAAGATACGGGGGAGGCGCGCTTCGTAGTCGCCCGCCATGCTCCCCAGGTCCCGGGAGGGCCGGAGAACCAGGAGCCGGACCGGCCGAAGACCCATGCGCTCGTCTGCGGGAATCTTCTTCAGGAGGCGGTTCACCAGGTCGAGGCGGGCGGCGTCGTGGTCCAGGAGATCCAGGAAGATGGAGTTCATCAGGACGCCTCCGATCTGGGCGGGTGGCGGGTATCCCGTCACCTCCGGGATCGCCGCTTCCTCCGCACTCCGGGCATATCGAGTGGAGATGGCCAGAATCCGCCCCGCCCCGAGGTGGAGGGCGGGAGAAAGAGGGGCCGCCAGCCGGATGCCCCCGTCGCCGAACCACTCCTTCCCGATGCGGACGGCGGGAAAGAAGAGGGGCAGCGCCGCCGAGGCCATCACGTGCTCGACGGTGAGCGTCGTGTTCTCGGACCTCCGCTGGGGCCGCTCCCACTCCCTGATCTCGGACCCCTGGACCCAGGTAACGGACTGTCCGGTCGTATAAGAGGAGGTGCTGAGGGCGATGGCTCTGAGGCGGCCCGTCTCGAGGTTGTAGCGGATGCCGGTGAGTTCCCCGTCCACGGCGTGCAGCACGTCCGTGAGGTAGCGCCGAAGGGGCGCGGTGTCCACGAGCCCTCGGACCTCCGGAACGGGTCCCCTTCCCCCCGACACCAGCCGTAGGCCCCACCGGAGAAGGATGTTGACCAATGAGGTGGCCCCCACCTGGAAGACGTTGTCCACCTGTAGGTTGCCCCACAGGTGCACCAGCTCCTCCACCGACTGGTCGAAGGAGCCATGGTGTGCC
The DNA here is from genome assembly GCA_037382905.1 of Gemmatimonadota bacterium. Classification (GTDB taxonomy): domain Bacteria; phylum Gemmatimonadota; class Gemmatimonadetes; order Longimicrobiales; family Gaopeijiaceae; genus Gaopeijia. Next base: position 13,148 of record JARRPL010000001.1, read on the forward strand.
GCAAGGTGGGCGGCGTTGATGGCGCCGGCGGAGACCCCGGTGATGTAGGGGACCCGGAGGTGGGGATACCAGTCGGCCAGCGCCCGGAGAAAGCCGACCTGGTAGGCGGCCCGGGCACCGCCGCCACCCATGACGACCCCAAGCCCCCCGACGCTGGGCTCGCCCGTGTCCCGACCCGGCGCCGGAGCCGAGGCGGGAGTCCGGGCGGGAGCCGGCGACTCGTGGGACGAGAGAGTCATGGAAGGCGCCCCTCAGGAATAGCGGCTCCCGAAGATGGGGGCGCCGATGGCCATGAGGGCGGCCACGATCAGACCCAGACTCACCACTCCGCTCACGAGGTGGGGCATCCAGGTGCGCTCCTCCATGGGGCGCCGTCGCATGACCGACGGCACCACCTGGGCGGCCACGGCGGCGAAGACCATCAGCGAGATATGGCCGATGAGGTACGGAGCGAAGGGGCGGGTGAAGAGAAGCCCCAGCCCGAGCAAGACGTTGAGGTGGAGGAACATGGCGAAGATCCCGCCGAGCACCCGCATCCGGGAGTCGTACGGACGCTTTCCCACGACTCCCACCAGAGCGTAGCCCACGACCGCCAGTCCCGCCAGGATCACCAGGTAACGGATGCCCGAATGGGCGTAGAGGAGCATCATATCGCGTTCTATCCTCCGTCGGCCGCGGCGACGACGCGGTGGGCGATGGCCCGAACCGGTCCGTCGCAGCGGACGCTCTTCGAGTTCATGAGTATTCCGGCCATCCTCACCCCGTGCGGCCAGCGGTGGACGGCTCCGTCTCCATGGCACCCCTCACGCGCCAGACGTTCCCTGGCGTGAGGGATCGCCTGACCGAGCTCGGCGCGGAAGGGCCCGTCTCCGGCGAGTCCCACCGCCGGGGCGCACCCGACGCCGAGTCCCGCCGGCCACCGGTCGGAGTCCAGGATGGACACGCTCAGCGCAGCGCGTTCCGTACCGACTCGACCCTCTGCCGTTGGGTTTCTGTGGGGGGGTGGAGGGAGCCCTGCCGGGCGCCGCCCCCGGTCATGCTCCTGAAGACCTGATCGAGTACCCGGCGATGGCCCCGGAGACGCTGGGCCTCCTCCCCGGTCGTACTCTCGAGTCGGTCGCCGACCTCCTGCCTCAGCTGCTGGACCTCCAACAGGAAGGCCTCCCGGTCCCGATAATCCCTGAGGGTGAGATCCGAGAGGGGGTCGGGCTCCACCGTCATGGACCGGGTGGAGCTGGTGCCTCGTGCCTGAAGGGTGACGGTGTATCGACCCGGTGAGACCAGGGGGCCGCGAGTGTCGATGGGCCGGGCCAGCCGGTCGCTCTCGAAACGCTCCCAGGCTTCGGGCTCTCCGTCCGTCCCCCAACGAAGGTCCCAGTTCACCCGGTGGGTCCCGGGTCCCGAAGGAAGCTGCAGCTGCCGGACGATCCGGCCCGACTCGTCGGCTACGGTGAGGCGCGCATCGCCTGAGCCCGGACCCAGGCGATACGTGATCTCCACTCCGTCGGCCGGGTTCTGGCCCGCGAACTCCGCATCGGCCCGGTACGACGTATCCTTCCAGTAGACGAACACGGGTCGATCCGGGATGGAGAAGAGGTGGGCGGGAGCCTCGACGGCGCTGGCGGTCCACTCCGCCAGGGGTCTCGTGTCGTCCAGAATCCAGATTCCTCGACCGTGGGTCCCCAGGATCAGGTCCCGGTCCCTCGGATGGATCACCAGGTCGTCGTACGCGGTGGTGGGAAGGTCAGGGATCCTGGCCCAGTGGTCTCCTGCGTCCGTACTGGCGAAGGCGTGGTGTTCGGTGCCCAGGAAGAGCACGTCCGGGTTGTCGGGATGCTCCACGATGACATTCACCGAACCGGAGGGGAGCCCCTGATGGATCGGGGCCCACGATTCTCCGAAGTCGGTGGTCCGGTACGCGTAGGGAGCGAAGTCTCCATCCCGGTGGGCATCGAAGGTGGCATAGGCTACGCCGGGGCCACGCCGGGAGGCGGCGATCCGGCTGACGTAGGTGCCCGGCGGAAGATCGGGCACGTTTCCGCTCACCTCGGTCCAGCTGTCTCCACCATCCCGGCTCACCTGGAGGTTGCCATCGTCCATGCCCACCCAGAGCACGCCGGCGTCCAGGGGAGACTCGGCCACGGTGGTGGCCTCGCCGAAGCTGCTGGCCCCGTCGTTCCGGGAGATCTCGATCTCCGTGCCCGGGACGCCCATGAGGGAGAGGGTATCCCGGTCGATCCGCTTGCTCAGGTCCTCGGTCCGGGTCCAGCTGCTGCCCCGATCCCGGGAGATGAAGAGGCGGTTCCCCGCCACGTAGACGGTGTTGGGATCGTGCACCGAGGCGGCCATCGGAGAGGTCCAGTCGAAGCGGTACTCCTCGCCCTCCGGCGGCACCGGAACGATGTCCATGAGCTCGCCGGTGCGGGTGTCGATCCGGAAATACCGGCCCCCGTTGGAGCTTCCGTACGCCTGCGTGACGTCGAAGGGGTTGGGCTGCCAGTAGGTGCCATCGCTGAACCCGACCTGCTGCCAGTCGTCGTTCACGATGCCGATCCAACGGCGCGTCTCCGACGGGCCCCGGAAGGAGTGATTGTCCTGGAGCCCCCCGTAGACGTTGTACGGTCGGTCCATATCCACGCCGATGGCGTAGAACTGGGCGATCTGGAAATTGTTGATCTTCCTCCAGGTCATGCCCATGTCGTAGCTCTCGTGCAGCCCGGCATCGCCACCCATGTAGAGGTGGGCCGGGTCGAGGGGGTCGATCCAGAGGGCGTGCTGGTCACGGTGGACCCCGACGTCGTAGGTCGGCTGACCCGCGAACTCCTGGAAGGTGCGGCCCCCGTCCTCGCTGCGATACGTGTCCGTGGCCAGGACGTAGACCCGTTCCGGGTCCGTCGGGTCGATGAAGATCTCCGAGTAGTACATGGGTCGGGGGTTCAGGCTGTTCACCCGCTCCCAGCTGTCGCCGCCGTCTTCGGAACGGTAGGTGCCCCGGGCTTCGGCGTCCGCGTGCTCGATCAGGGCATTGAGGACGTTCGGGCTCGAGGCGGCGATGGCGAGCCCGATCCGGCCCTTGTCGCCGGCGGGGATGCCCGTGGTGAGCTCGGACCAGGTGTCGCCCCCGTCGGTGGTCCGGTAGATCCCGCTCCCGGGACCGCCCCCGTTGAATCCCCAGGCCTTCCGAAGCCTCTGGTAGGTGGCGGCGTAGAGGACCTCGGGGTCCTCGGGGTTCATGACCAGGTCCACCGCCCCGGTGAACTCGTCCACGAAGAGGACCTTCTCCCAGGTCGAGCCTCCATCCGTGGATCGGAAGACCCCGCGCTCCGTGGAAGGCGACCAGAGATTTCCCAGGGCCGCCACGTAGACCACGTCCGGATTCTCGGGATGCACCTCGACCTTGCCGATGTGCCGCGTCTCGGTGAGCCCCAGGTGTCGCCAGCTGTCCCCCCCGTCATCGGAGCGGTAGACGCCGTTGCCCCAGGACGTGCTCTGACGGTTGTTCTGCTCCCCGGTCCCGGCGTAGAGGACGGAGGCGTCGGAGGGGGCGATGGCCAGGTCGCCGAATGTGCTCACCGGGAGCTCGTCGGTGAGGGGGGTCCACGAATGGCCGCGATTCGAGGACCGCCACACGCCTCCGGAGGCGGACGCAACGTAGATGAGCGACGGGTTCCGAGGGACCGCTTCCACGTCATGGATCCGACCGCCGGTGACCGCCGGCCCGATGGCCCGGGGTCGGAACGCCTCCAGGTCGGAGGTGGCGATGGCCTGCTGGGCCTGGAGGGGCACGGCGGCGAGGAGGAATGCGGCGCAGGCGGTGCCGAGACGTACGTGATGCATGGATTTCCTTGGGATTCGGTCCTCGGGAGACCGAAGGCTAGACAGGGCCCGAGGGGCGATCAAGGCAGGGTGGCACCGGCGTCTCAGGGGCCGAGGGTGTCGAGGGCGTTTCGAAGCGCGTCCCCTACCTGGGGCCGCAGGTCGTCCAGCCCCAGGATCCACTCCAGGTAGGAGCTGTCGTCCCGGGCTACGTCCTCCAGGAAGCGCCCCTGGTGCTTCCCCTTCCGGAAGATGAGCCCCTCGTCCGTGACCCGGAACCACTGCCCGAGTGGTCCGTCGTAGGGCGAGAACTCATCGCAGTAGGCGTGGAGTCCGTCCAGATCCCGCGGGAGGTGACCGTAGCGCTCCATCTGGGCGGAGAGCACGGCCGCCGAGGTGCGGATGTCCCCGAGTGCGGTGTGGGCCTCCGGATGCTCCCGCTCCAGGTAGAAGCGGGCTGCCGCCGTGAGATCGCGGCGCTCCTCGCGGTGGAAGATGGTCTGCATGTCGATGAGACGACGGCCCTGGACGTCGAAGGGGACCCCGGCCCGGGCGAACTCCGCCTCGAGCATGGGCAGGTCGAACCGCCGTATGTTGAAGCCAGCCAGGTCGCAGCCTTCCAGAAGCTGAGCGAGAGCCCTGGCACGGGAGCGGAAGGGGGCCTCGTCCGCCACGTCCTCGTCGGAGATGCCGTGCACCGCCGTGGCCTCGGGGGAGATGGGCCTCTCGGGGTTGAAGCGGCGGACCTTCTCCAGGACGTCGCCCTGCGGTGTCACCCGGATGAGGGCCATCTCCACGATCCGGTCGGAGCCCACGCTCAGGCCGGTCGTCTCCAGATCGAAGAAGACCAGAGGACGGTCCAGGGGGAGGGGCAGATCCATGGTCGGGGTCAGGCGGGAGGGGCCGCCACCTCGCCGGGTGGGACGGGGGTCGGTGGGAGCACGGGCGGGAGCAGGGGTTGCGGGTGGGTCGAGACTCGCCAAGGTACGATCCCGCCCGTCCCTGGAAAGATCCCCCGGAGAGGGGACTTCCGGGGCCCGAGATGGACCCTACACCAGGAGGAGAAGATGACCGGAGCCACCATGCGTGCGGTGGTCATGACCGGCACGGGAGGGCCCGAGGTCCTGGAGGAGCGTGAGGCTCCCCTTCCCGAGCCCGGACCGGGCGAGGTCCGAGTCCGGGTGGCGAGCTCGGGGGTCAACCGGGCTGATCTCCTGCAGCGTCAGGGATTGTATCCGGCCCCCCGGGGATATCCACCCGACATCCCGGGGCTGGAGTTCGCCGGCGAGGTGGAGGCGTTGGGGCCGCGGGTCTTCGGAGTCGAGACCGGGGACCGGGTCATGGGGCTCGTGGGCGGTGGCGGGTACGCCGAGCGCGTCGTGGTCCACGAGCGCGAGGTGGTGCCCGTGCCCCAGGGGATCGACCTGGTACGGGCGGGAGCACTTCCGGAGGCGTATCTTACCGCCTTCGATGCCGTCGTCGCCCAGATGGACGTTCAGGCGGGAGAGGTGGTCCTGATCCACGCGGTGGGCAGCGGCGTGGGGACCGCCGCGCTGCAGCTGGCCCGCTGGGCCGGCGCCCGTACCCTCGGGACGTCCAGGACGCAGGAGAAGCTGGAACGGGCATCCGAGATGGGGCTCCACATCGGCCTCCAGGGGGGAGACCGGGACTGGGTCGCCGACGTCATGGAGGCCACCGGAGGCCACGGAGCCGACCTGATCCTGGATCTGGTGGGTGGACCGTATCTGGAGGGGAACATCCGGGCGCTGGCGCCCCGGGGTCGCATCATCACCGTGGGGATCACCGGCGGACGGAAGGCGACCCTGGACCTACGGGGCCTCATGGCCAAACGGGGCTCCCTGACCGGAACCGTCCTCCGGGCGCGGCCGTTGGAGGAGAAGGCGGCGCTGGCCCAGCACTTCCGACGCGTGGCCCTGCCCGCTCTCGCGGAAGGTCGGCTCGCGCCGGTGGTGGATGCCACCTTTCCGCCGGCGGAGGCCTCCGAGGCCCACCGGCGCATGGAATCCAACCTCAACTTCGGAAAGCTCTTGCTTGTCTGGTAGCATCCGAGGGGGGTGGAAACGCCCCTCCTTCCAGCCCGTACCGCCTGAACGCCCATCCGGAGAATCCCCGTGCTCTCTCGCGTTTCCCGCCTGACCATCCTCGCTCTCCTCCTCGCCACAGCCCCGGCCCTGGGCCAGAACGGTCCGGTGCCGCCGGCGGTGGACCCCGGCATCTACGACATCGTGGCGTCCGCTTCGTCGGAGCGTCTGGAGTCGGACATCCGCATGCTGGCGAACTTCGGCACCCGAAACACACTGTCGGACACGGTCTCCGAGACCCGGGGCATCGGAGCCGCCCGTCGGTGGATCCACCGGGAGTTCGAAAGTATTTCCGCCAGCTGCGGGGGCTGCCTCGAGGTGATGTACCAGCGCACGCTGGTGGAAGGCGGGGAGGGACGGATTCCGGAAGACGTCGAGATCGTCAACGTCATCGCCATCCTCCGGGGCACGGTGGAGCCGGATCGCTACGTGATCATGTCCGGGGACATCGACTCTCGGGCGTCGCGCTCCACCGATGCCGAGACCGACGCCCCCGGGGCCAACGACAATGCGTCCGGGATGGCGGGGGTGCTGGAGGCCGCTCGACTGCTGAGCCAGCGAGGCCCTTACGGTGCCAGCGTCGTCTTCGCAGGACTGTCGGGAGAGGAACAGGGGCTGTACGGGGGTGGACACATGGCCCAGATGGCGGTGGACGAGGGGTGGGAGATCACCGCCGTCCTCAACAACGACATGATCGGCAACATCCGGGGGATCGACGGCGTGATCGACAACACCACGTTCCGGGTCTTCTCCCAGGCGGTGCCCCGGGAGGACTACCGGCCCGAGGGGTGGGACTACCGGCGGTACGGTGGCGAGGTGGACGGGCCCTCCCGGCAGGTGGCTCGATACGTGGACCGGATCACCGACACCTACTTCACCAACCTGGACGCCATGATGGTCTACCGGCTGGATCGATTCGGCCGGGGTGGGCACCACACGCCCTTCAACAACCTGGGTTTCCCGGGCGTACGCATCATGGAGACCCACGAGAACTACGTCTGGCAGCACCAGGACGTCCGGACGGAAGACGGTGTGGAGTACGGTGACGTGGTTGACCACGTGGACTTCGAACACGCCGCCCGGCTCACGGCGGTGAACGCCGCCGTTCTTGCGGCGCTGGCCGCGGCGCCTCCGGCGCCGCAGAACGTGAGAATCGGCGGGGCGGTCCGACCGTCCACGACGCTGGCCTGGGATCCGGTGGACCACCCGGAGCTGGCGGGATACAAGATCTACTGGCGAGCCACGACGGCGCCCCAGTGGGAGCATTCCCGATGGGTCGGAGACGTCGACCGCTTCACCCTGGAGAACATCGTGATCGACAACTACCTGTTCGGGGTGGCGGCGGTGGGCCGCGACGGGAACGAGAGCGTGGTGGCGTTCCCGACGTCGAGGTTGGGGCGATAGGGCGGATCAGGAGGGTTCGGACGCCGGGTCCGTCGCCGGCACAAGGAGGTCCTCCAGGAAGAAGGCGGCGAGCTCAGAGCGACCCGAAAGCCCTGCCTTCCGGTAGACCGCTCGCGCTTGCTGTCGGGCGGTTCGCTCCGAAACCTCCCTGACGCGGGCCACCTCATGATGGGAGAGCCCCTTCAACAGGAGGAGGGCCACGTCCCGTTCCGCCTGGGTGAGTTGCCAGCGGTCGAACTGGCGGCCGATACTCACACCCAGGCCCTCCAGCGCTTCCCGGGCCTCGCCCCGCCAACGGGCGGCCTCCTGCCGGGCCACCGCCACATCCAGCTCCAGCTCCGCTACCTCGACACGGGCTCTCCGCAGGCCCCACCAGAGTGAGCCGGCCCCACCCAGGGAGATCACCATGAGTACGCCTTCGAGGATCAGGTGCCCGGGTTCGGCACCCGTCTTATCGTCGACGACGAGGTCTGCGGCAACCAGAAGGCCCACGGCGAGGAGTACGGCGATCGCTCGTCGGAGGGCCGCTACATCTTCTTTCATATCAAACACATACGTTGTTGTGTGTCGGATGACGGATGGAGAGACGCCTCGGGCCCATACATACTTCCAGGCGTTTCCAGGACGGTCTGCCCTTCCACCCAGGGCGGGCACCCGACACAGTGACCGACAACGACGGAGCAAGGCCGAGCAATGAGTATGACGATGAAGATCCTGGCCGCGGTAGCCCTCGTCCTCGTGGGGCTCCAGCTGGTCCCCGTGGACCGGTCCGCCCCTGCGGACCAGGGGCCGCTGGTCATCGGTGACCCCGTCGTTGCGGAGCTGGTCGACCGTGCCTGTGCCGACTGCCACACCAACGAAACGACGTGGCCGTGGTACTCCCGCGTGGCGCCCCTATCCTGGTGGGTCGCAGACCATGTGCACGAGGGACGGGAGGAGTTGAACCTCTCACGGTGGGGTGCCATGGACGCCGAGCGGAAGGACCACAAGCTCGAGGAGTTCATCGAGATGGTGGAGGAGGGGGAGATGCCTCTTCCCAGCTACACCTGGGGACATCCGGAAGCGCGCCTCACGTCTCCGGAGCGCCAGACGCTGGTGGCGTGGGCCCGATCGATGCGACAGGGTCTGGGAGTCGCAGACGGTGACCAGGAGGAGCCCGGCGACGGCGCGGCAGGAGGATCCGGGCCCTGACGGAGCAACTCCCTTCCGCAGCCGAGGGTCCCCCGTGGGACCGACCCTCGGTGGGGAGCGTCGGGAGACTCGCTGACGGTCCCGGATGGATCTCCAGCGGGAAAACAACATATCAGCGAGTCTCCGGACCCGATCCTTCCGAACGAGCCCATGCGCAACACCTCGAAGATGCTGGCCTTCTCAGGCCTGGCCCTGGTGGTTCTCCAGGCCTTTCCGGTCGATCGGACCGCACCTCCCGACGGGGGGCCGCTGGTGATCCACGATGCCGCCGTGGCCGACATCGTGGACCGGGCGTGTGCCGACTGCCATACGAACGATACGGAGTGGCCCTGGTATTCCCGGGTCGCGCCCATGTCCTGGTGGATCGCGAATCACGTTCGGGAGGGCCGGTCGGAACTGAACCTCTCCACCTGGATGGAGATGGACCTGCGTCGCCAGTTCGGCAAACTCGGCGAGGTCATCGACTATGTGGAGAGCGGCGAGATGCCTCTGCCCAGCTACACGTGGGCCCACCCGGAATCCCGACTCACGGCCGACGAGCGTGAGTCGTTGGTGAGGTGGGCGAAGGACACCCGCAGCCGCCTCAGGCTGGCGGCGGACCGTGACGCGGAAGAGATGGAGGCGGAGGCGACGAGGGCCCTTCCGGACTAGGTCCCGCGGTTGGGCGCCACGGTCCCGGAAGCCCAGCGTCGCCTCAGTCCGAGTCCTCCAGCCCCAGGGCTTCGTGCACGATGCGGGACTGTTCCCGGACATGATCCTTCGCGCTTCCCTCGGCGGGGCTCGCCCGATCCGGGCGCGAGACCTGTCGAAGGGGGAGGTGCCGGGGCACCACGGCTCGGAGCCGGGGCCCGATGTAGATCAGCGCCCCCATGTTGCGCGGCTCTTCCTGAGCCCAGACCACCTCCTCCAGTTGGGGGTAGAGCCCGACCAATTCGGAGAGCTGCGCCTCCGGGAACGGGTAGAGCTCCTCGACCCGCGCCACGGCGGTACTCGCCGCCTCGTCCCGCCGGTCGACGCCCTGGATGTCGTAGTAGACCTTGCCGGAGCAGAGGACCAGCCGCCGGATCTCGTCCCTCCGGTCGCGGGCCCGGGGATCCTCCAGCACGGCACGAAAGCCGCCCCGGGTGAGCTCCGCCACCGGCGAGGACGCAGCCGGCAGCCGCAGCAGGCTCTTGGGGGTCATGACGATCAGCGGCCGCTCCGGCTGGGAGAGCGCCTGTCGCCGGAGTAGGTGGAAGTACTGGGCCGGAGTGGTGGGATACGCCACTCGCATGTTGTCCTCGGCGCAGAGCTGGAGGAAGCGCTCGAGCCGTGCCGACGAGTGCTCCGGACCCTGACCCTCCATCCCATGGGGGAGGAGGAGGGTGAGGTTGCTGTACTGGCCCCACTTCTCCCGACCGGCGGCGATGAACTGGTCGATCATCACCTGAGCCACGTTGACGAAGTCGCCGAACTGTCCTTCCCAGAGGACCAGGTCCTGCTTCGTGGCGACGGAGTAGCCATACTCGAAGCCGATCACACCTGCTTCGGTGAGCGGGGAGTTGAAGACCTCCAGGCGCCCACCCTCCAGGGAGGAGAGGGGCGTGAAGGTCTCTCCCGACTCGGCGTCGTGAAGCACCAGGTGCCGCTGGCTGAAGGTGCCCCGCTGGGAATCCTGTCCCGAGAGCCGGACGGCGTGGTCTTCCAGGAGGAGCGAGCCGAGGGCCAGGGCCTCTGCGTGGGCCCAGTCGAGACTCGCGTCCTCGCCGAAGTCCTGCGTCCGCTTCTCCAGCTGACGGGCGAGCTTTGGATGGACGGTGAATCCCTCGGGTACCGTCACGGAGACGGTGTTCACCCGGGAGAGGGTGTCCAACGCCACACCGGTCTCGTCGGGCACGTCCAGCGCCGCAGGCTCCGGACGCTTCCCGAAGAGCTTTGGGGCTTCGCCACTCTTGACGATGTCCTGTGCCTCGCGAAACCGATCCCGGATCCGATCCTGGATCGCGTCGACCTCCTCGCGGGTCACCAGACCCTCGTCCACGAGCCGGTCGGCCCAGAGGGTCCGGACGGTGGGGTGCCCGTTGATCACCTCGTAGAGCTCGGGCTGGGTGTAGGCGGGCTCATCGCCCTCGTTGTGTCCGTGGCGCCGGTAGCCCACGAGATCGATGACCACGTCGTCGTGGTAGTGATCCCGATAGGCCATGGCGAGGCGGACGGCTGCGATGCACGCCCCCGGCCGGTCCCCGTTCACGTGGAGGACCGGAATGTCGAATCCCTTGGCCAGGTCCGAGGCATACCGGGTCGAGCGTCCCTCCCGGGGGTCGGTGGTGAAGCCCACCTGATTGTTGGCGATGATGTGGATCGTGCCGCCCACCGCGTAGCCCGTGAGACGGGACATGTTGAGGGACTCCGCCACCACCCCTTCGGCGGCGAAGGCGGCATCTCCATGGATGAGGATCGGAACCACCGAGTCGGGTGCGGCGGCGTCGTGGGTTCCGCTGCCTTCAAACTGCCAGGCCCTGGCCATCCCCATCACCACGGGATCCCCGAATTCGAGGTGACTCGGGTTGGGCGCCAGCGTCACCAGCACGGGCTCTCTCCCCTCGACGGGATAGTCGGCCTCTCCCCCGTGATGGTACTTCACGTCGCCCGAGCCCTCCACCTGGAAGGCACTCTCGAGCTTGACCCCCTCGAACTCCGCCAGAAGGGCTTCGTACGGGACGTCGAGGATGTGGGCCAGGACGTTGAGGCGACCCCGATGGGCCATACCCAGGACGACCCTGCGGGCCCCCCGGGTCGCCGCCTCCCGCACCGCCACGTCCAACATGGGGACCATCATGTCCGTCCCTTCGATGGAGAAGCGCTTCTGGCCCAGGTAGGCGCGATGAAGGAACTGTTCGAGGCCCTCCACCTGGCTCAAGCGCTCCAACACCCACCGCTTGGTATCGGCATCCAGCGGATCGATGTGGATTCCCGTCTCCACCTGCTCCCAGAGCCAGCGGGCCCGTCCGGGGTCCTCCAGGTGCTCGAACTCGAAGCCGATGTCGCCGACGTAGCTCTCCTGGAGACGACGGAGGGCCTCCGCCACGGATTCGTCCGGGCGGGCCCCGTCCATGACCACCGAGGCCGGAACCTGCTCCAGATCCTCCATGCTGATTCCGAAGAAGCCGGGATCCAGCTGCGGGTGCCCCGGAGGCGGAGTGCCCAGAGGGTCGATCTGCGCCAGCGTGTGTCCGTGATCCCGATAGGCCTGGACGAAGGACGCCGCTCTCGCCACCGCCGGGAGAAGGGCCCGGAGACGCTGTACCTCGTCCCCGGTCGCGGTGGCCTGCGAGACGGATTCCGTGACCGCAGGATGACCGTTGGCCGAGGGGGGGACGCTCGCTGCCGCCCCCCGTCCGTTGGTCTCCACGCCCTCGGGCACCAGCAGTCCGGCGGCCCGAGCGTCCTCGGGACCACGGCGGAAGAACTCCCGCCAGACCTCCGGGACGGATTCGGGGTTCCGGGCGTAATCCTCGTACAGGAGCTGGACGTAGACGGCGTTCTGCTGGTCGAAAATGGGGTCGTTCATGTCGGGGTCCACCCGCTTCCAGCGGGGGCGGAGGTACGGTGCCGGGATCGAGGGAGAACTTAAGGAAATGGGGCGGGAATTGTGAGGGTCGGGGGGGCACACCGGCAGACCAGTGGGGTTCGGCAGCCGAGAGCCCGAGCCCGAATCCCGCACGGCGCCGCCGCCGACAGCCCGACTCGTCCATGAGCCCGTCCCCTTCCCACGACTCGATTGTGGGTGTCCGCTCCGTCACCGAGGAGCCGATGGCCGGAGATCCGCCGGCCCTCACCCACCCCGAGTGGAGTCGGCGTTGGCCCGGGATCGTGCAGGGGATCACCGTGCCCGGAGAGGAGAGGGCGTGGGATTTCAGGCTCTTCGGCGGCGCCGGGACGGGGGTGGCGGCGCGATGGGAGCGGCTCGGGGCGTTGATGGGGTGTCCTGCCGCGGCGCACGCCCGGCAGCCCCACGGCGCCGCCATCCGGGTCCACGATGCCCTCCCGGCGGGACTTCTCCTCGCTCCCCCCGTGGATGCCCACGCCACCCGGGCCCGGCGGATCCTCCTGGCGATCACCGTGGCGGACTGTGTGCCCGCGTGGGTGGTGGCGCCGCAGCGTGGGGCGGTGGCGGTGGTCCACGCCGGATGGCGAGGGGCGGCGGCGGGGATCCTCGAGACCGCCGTCGCCACCCTGGGCGACCGTTTCGGGGCGCCCCCGGGGGAGTTGGCGGTCCACCTGGGGCCGTCCATCTGTGGGGACTGCTACGAGGTGGGCCCCGAGGTCCACGAGGCGCTGGGCGAGGCCGTCCCCCCGCGGCCGCTCCCGGTGGACCTCCGGGCCAACCTGGCCCGGCGGGCCGTAGCCATGGGAGTTCCCGCCGAGGCCGTGAGCCGATCCACGCTTTGCACCCGGTGCGGGTCCGTGGATCTCTTCAGCCACCGCGGCGGGGATGCCGGGCGGCAGGTCGCCTTCGTGGCCCTCCGATAGATGGACCTCCATGTCGGGCTCTGCTCCGTCTGCAGGCACGCCCGGGTCGTGGAGAGCCAGCGTGGATCCCGCTTCCACCTCTGTCGGCGATCCCGCGACGACCCCACTTTCCCCCGGTATCCCGTCCTCCCGGTGGTGACGTGTCCGGGCTTCGAGCCGGGTCGGCCCCGAAGGCCGGATGAGCCGTCAGGACCGGAGACGGAACGATGATCTCAGCGAGGCCAGGCATGACCGACAGCATCTACACCTCCCGCTCCCGAATCGAGAAGGTCCAGGGGGTCACCCGGCGGGCGACCCTGGAGGAAGGCACCCGGATCACCTTCGGCGTGCACGGGCCCATCAAGGAGCAGTTCGGACTGGACCGGGAGCCCGATCTTCCCCTCCCGGTGGACTACCTCGTCGCCTCGGGAGCCGGCTGACTACTCGGGACCCTCAATGGCGCACTGGAGGTGCGCGGGATCTCGTTGGCTCCGGAAGACATCCAGGCTTCGGCGGAGGGGTACCATGAGTTGCGGGACCGGATCCCGGTCCTGACGCGGATCCATGTCCGCTATCGGCTCCGGATCCCGTCGGGCAGCCGGGAGAAGGTGGACCGCGCCCTGTCGCGCCACCTGGACAAGTGTCCCACCGCCAACAGCCTGAAGGGTGCGGTCGAGATGACCTGGGAGGCGGACATCGTGGAGGTGGCCGAGACCTAGCGCCGGATCCCCCGGGACGTCACGTGGGGCGCTCCAGGAGCAACCGCCGCCCGCCCATGGCTTCGAGGCGGTCCGCCACGGCCGGGTGGCAGGTGAAGAAGAAGCACTGCCGGGTCCCGGACCGCTCCGCAAGCAGTCGAAGCCCCGCCTCGCGTCGCTCCGGGTCCCAGTTCACCAGTACCTCGTCCAGGAAGAGGGGAAGCCGTTCGCCGGAACGGTCCAGCCGGTCCAGGATCGCCAGTCGGAGGGCGAGGTATACCTGCTCCCGGGTTCCGGTGGAGAGGGGAGGACCCACCGCTACGGATCCGGGAGTGGCGGGTCCACGAACCCGGAAGCTCCGGCCGTCCCGACCCGCAAGGACGATTCGGTCGTAGCGGCCGTCGGTGAGCCGGGCGAGGAGGGTCGACGCCTCCCTGAGCACCGCGGGTTGGTGCTCCTCCCGTACCCGCCGCTCCGCCTCCTCCACGATTCTGGACAGCACCCACAGGCGGTCCCGGCGACGGGCCAGCTCCTCCGTCCGGCCCTCCAAGGACAGGATCTCCCCGTCGATCTCGTCCAGGCGGGTCCTCTCCGCCAGGTGCTCCACGTCCTTCTCCAGCGACTGGAGCCGTCGGGTACCCGCCTCGATGGACTCGGTGAGCTCCTCCACACGGGAGCGGGTCGCCGCCTGGGCGTCGGGATCCGCCACCCAGGACTCTCCCCCGGCTTCCGCCGCCTGGATCCGGCTCCGTAGCGACTCGAGGTCCGGGTGCTCCCGTTGCAGCTCGTCCCGGAGTTGCCGAGCCGCCCGGTGGGCGGCCAGACGCCCCTCGGCCTCCTCCAATCCGAGCTCGGCGTCTCCTCCTCCCAGACGGGCCAGGAGCTGGTTCAGCCCAGCTCGTTCCTCACGGTACGCCTCGGCGTCACCCCGAGCTGCATCGACGGCCCGGTCCAGCCGGCCGAGCTCCCGCCGGGCCACCCGGGCGGCTTCCCGGCGGGCCATCGCTTCGTGGAGGGCTCCATTCAGGAGATGGAGCACCGTCGATGGATCGGCCTGGCGGTGTTCCACCGGAATGAGCTCCGACAGGGAGCGGATCCGCCGAGAGGCAGCGTCGATCTCCGCTTCGAGGCGGGCCAGCTCCTCCTGTCGCTCCGCCTCCTCCTGCACCAACTCCTGCAAGCGCTCCAACTGCGACGCGAGTCCCGGTTCTGCGCCAGGTGCGCCGGGCCCCGGTGTCAGGGGAGAGAGGAGTGCGGTGAGCCGCTCGTGGGCGGCGTCGGCCCGCCTCTCGAGGGAGTCCAGGTGGCGTTCCCAAGCGTCCCGCCGCTCTTGCGCCTCCCGGGTCGCACGCCGGGTTCGGAGGCCCTCCCGCCGCCACTGGACACCCCCCACGAGCCCGCCTCCCAGGAGAAGGCCGCCGGCCACGGCGACCCCGTCGAACCCTGTGCGCATCCCGGCCACCAGGAGGAGGATTCCCGACAGCGAGGCGGCCACCCAGGGCCACACCGAAGGGGCGGGGTGTGACCCCTCGGGGGTATCCAGAGGCCGGCGGGCCGTGGCGCGGTCCACCTCGTCCCGGGCGCGTACGAGATCCGAGACGGCTTCACGGAGGGCCCCTAGGGGGAACCGAAGGAGGTCGTGGCGAATCCCTTCGTCGAGGGCCCGGTCCAGCACCGTGCGCAGCCCCGACTCGAGACGACGGCGCCGGTCCCGAAGCTCCCGCGCCAGTTGGTCCCTGCGGGCCTGGACCGAACGGACCCCGGCTCCCCAGCCGGCCGCTGCGGCCTCGATCTCCCCCTGATGATCCAGGAGGGCGCGCTGTGCCGGACCGAAGGCCTCCAGGACCTCGAGAGGTTCCCGTCGCTCCGCCTCCAACTCGGCGATCCGGCGGGTGGCGGCCTCGCTTCTGGTCTCCAGCTCCCGCAGGCGATCGCCCGGGGCCGAGGGCAGCTCGGAAAGTTCCCCCCAGGCCCCCCCTCGCCGCTCCAGCGCCCGAATCCGCTCCAGCCGTCTCTTCACCGGGAGCAGCCTCTCGAGCCGTTCGAGCTGGATGCGGGCCTCTTCCCGCTCCTTCCGCGTCGATCGGAGCGATCGGTCGACCCGGTCCCGCTCTGCCGTGAGCTCACGCATGCGCGTCTCCTCGTCCCGAACCTGGCGGCGCCGGAGCCGCAGCTGTCGAAGCCGGTCCTCCAGCTCCCGGATCTCCTGACCGCCCCGACGATTGGGCCGCCAGAGCCTGCCGGCCTCGGCCCGCAACTCGTCCACGACGGTCCGTGCGGAGCGGAGGTCGTCGGCCCCCATCGCCCCGATGAGGCGGTCCTGGACCGGGTCCCACCCCTCTCCTTCCAGCGCCGCCAGCTCCGTGAGAGTGAGTGCGAACACGTGACGGAACACGGCGCGAGGCACGTGCTCGGCCCACGGAACCGTCCGGTTGCGAAGATCCTCCTCCTCTCCTCCCCGGAGGATTGCGCCCCGCGGGACCGACAGGAGCCTCCGTTCCACCTGTACGGTCCCGCCGGAGGAGAGCTCCGCCACGGCGGTGGCCTCTGCAGGCTCTCCGTTCCACGGGCTGAACGGGTTGGTCTCCCGTGAAGCGGGGTAGAAGCCGTAGAGGAGGACGGAGAGGAGCTCGAAGAAGGTGGTCTTCCCCGCCTCGTTGTGTCCCTCCACGACGACCAGGTCGCCAAGGGGTTCCGGGCCGGTGTCGAAGGAGCGGAGGGTGCCGAAGGCCGCGGAGGAGACCCGGGTGAAGCGCACGCTCAATCCTCCGGCGCCAGCAGGCGGGAGGCCAGATCTCCCCCGGCCCCCTGGAGGATCGACGCCAGATAGCCCGGCAGCGCATCGGGGTCCGGTGCCGCCCGGAGTTCGTCGGGGAGGCCCGTGAGTTCGATCCGTCCCTCGCGGACGAGCTCCAGCAGGCGGAGAGCCGTCCCCAGTACGTCCTCCCGGTCCCTGTGCTCCCTGGAGTCCACGGGGGGATGAACGGCTTCGGTGGAGAGCCGGACCTCGAGAACACCCAGCACCTCCTCCAACTCCCCGGCGAGATAGGCCCGCTCCTCCTCCGACTCCATCTCCCGCCAGAGGGGGCTCGGACCCCGAAGCCGGACCCGGACGATCCACTCGACGTCTCGCTTCTCTTCGCCCTCCAGGAATCCACCCCAACGGTCCCGGATGTGACGCACGAGTTGGTCCAGCGTTTCGGCGTCGCACGCGAGTTCCAGATCGACCCAGCGGATCGGAGCCAGCGGAACGAACTCGACCCGCGGTTCGAGGCCCCGGCTCACCTCCACCAAGAGGGCCCCCTTCGCCCCCGACTCCCGGGGCGTACGTCCCTGCAGGTTGCCCGGATACCGGACGCCTGGGAGCCGGGAGAGGGTCTGACGGAGGTGTACGTGGCCCAGCGCCCAGTAGTCGTATCCCGACCGGGTGAGGGTCTCCAGCGCCGTGGGCGCATAGGGCTCGTGCGCCGCGGCGTCCCGGGAGTCCACGACCTGGGTGTGCAGCACCGCCACTTCCGGGAGTTCGCCCTCGGGGCGCGGGAAGGCCGCCGCCAGATCCTGGGTCTCGTGGGCGGATGCGTGGCCCGCCGCGGTGACCCATCCCACCGGTTCCCCGGTCGGATTCCGGACGGCGATCCGCCGGGGCGACGGGTCGTCCACCACGATGACGTCGGGGGGCCAGATCAGCTCCCGGCTGCGCCGGGATCCCGGATCGTGGTTGCCGGTGGCATAGATCACCGGGATGCCTTCGTCGGACAGCCGCTGGAGCTGGAAGAGCAGGAAACGCTCGGATTCGAAGGAGAGCCGCTCCCCGTCGAAGAGATCCCCGGCGACGACCACCACGTCCACCCTCCGCTCCAACGCCAGTTCGACGGCGTGGCGGAAGGCGTCCCGGGTGGCCTGGCGAAGCCGCGCCCGCACCCGGGGCGTTCGCCCGGCGAACGACGTATCCAGATGGACGTCGGCAAGATGGAGGATGCGCATGGCGACTCCGATACTACCATGATGGGGACCCTGGGTGGAGGACGGGTTTTCAAGTACCTTCCTAGCCATTCCCGCCCGGCCCCGCCGAACTGCGTCCTCGCAGCGACCCATGAGCGATACCACCGAAGCCGCGGCCAAACAGATCCGAGCCGACTCCCCCACGGTTGACGCCGTTTGTCGTCAGCTCTCCCAACAGCTCCACGGTCAGGATCGAGCGCCGCTCGTAGAGTTCGCCGAGATCTTCTTCTCGAAGGCCCCTCCAGAGTTCATCCAGGCTCGGAGCCCCGACACGCTGGCCCACCTCGTCCGGGGTGCCTTCGACTTCCTGTCGTCGTCCCGTCCCGGTCGGGTGGATGTCCAGGTGATCAACCCCGACGTGGAGAACGAGGGGTGGTATGCCCCCGTCACGGTCATCCGGACCAACGTCGGCGAGCGGCCCTTCGTGGTGGATTCCCTGAGGGAGTATCTCCACTCCCGCGGCTTCCCCATCGAGCACAACATCTACCCGGTGCTCCATGTCGAACGGGACGACGAGGGCGAGATCGCACGGGTGCGGCCCTCACGAGAGGGGGAGAAGCGGGAGTCGCTGGTCCACTGCGAGATCGAGCGGATCAGCGACGAGGCGGTTCGGGCGGAGATCGAATCCGACGTCCGCCGGCGTCTCGAGGACGTGGTCCTGGCCACCGACGACTTCGGCGCCATGCTGGAGGCGGTGGAGGAGACGGAGGCGGAGATGGCGGCGCTGGCGGAGGAGCTGGACGACCGCCGGGCGGAGCTGGTGGAGGTCCAGGCCTTTCTCGAATGGCTGCGGCACGACGCCTTCGTCTTCCTCGGCTACCGCGTCTACACGTTCTCGGAAAAGGACGGGGACCGGTACGTACAGGTGGAACCGGGCTCCGGGCTGGGCATCCTCCGCAGGGAGGACGACTCGAGCTACGCGGAGCCCGTGCCCTTCTCCGAACTTCCGCCTGCGGTGCGGACCCTGGCGGAGGGTGGTCCGCTCCTGATCATCAGCAAGACCAACGCCGAGTCCACGGTGCATCGACGGGCCCGCATGGACTACATCGGCGTCAAGCGATTGGATTCGGCGGGCAACATCGTGGGCGAGCACCGTTTCATCGGGTTGTTCACCTCCCAGGCGTATGCCGAGACGGCCCGGGAGATCCCGATCCTCCGGGAGAAGTTGAGCCAGATCCTCGAGGATGCGGGCGTCGTGGCCGGTTCCCACGACTACAAGGAGATCAATACGATCTTCGACTCGATGCCGAAGGAGGAGCTCTTCCTGGCCTCGGCAGAGCAGATCGGGATCGATGTCCGCACCGTGCTGACGTCGTACCTGCAGGAGGGCGTGCGGGTCGGCATCCGCAAGGATCCTCTGCAGCGGGGCGTGGCGGTGATGGTGATCCTGCCCAAGGAACGCTTCTCGGGGGAGGTGCGGAAGAGCATCGAGCGGGCGCTGGTGGAGGCCTTCTCGGGAGAGGTCTTGAACTACCACCTGGCGTTGGGTGAGGGGGACCAGGCCCGCCTCCACTTCTACATCGGCGCCGACGAGCATCGACTGGCTGCGGTCACCGCCGAGGAGCTGGAGGTTCGTCTCCGGGAGATCACCCGTTCCTGGGAGGATCGGGTGCGGGAGCTTCTGGAGACGGTGCGGCCCGCCGACGAGGCGCGAAGGCTGGGCCGGCGCTACGCGGAGGCCTTCGCCGCCGACTACAAGGCGGCGACCCGGCCGGTCACGGCGGTCCAGGACATCCTGGAGCTCGAGGCCATGCGGGCCGAGGGACGGGCCGTGGCCGTGTCCTTCTCCAACGACATCGACGCCGCGGACCTCGTCCCCGGCGGCGAGCCGTCCACCGCCCTCAACTTCTATCTGCGGGAGGCCCGGCTCGTTCTGTCGGAGTTCATGCCGATCCTGGAGGACAGCGGGCTGCGCGTCATCGGCGTGAGTCCGTTCCGGCTCCACGGCCACGACGGCGGCGAGGCGGGTATTTACGCCTTCCAGGTCCAGGACGCCCAGGGCCGGCCCTTGGACCTGGATCAGGCGTCGCTCCTCTCCTCCTCCATCCTGGCGGTGCGTGCCGAGGAGGCGACGAACGATGAGCTCAACGCGCTGGTGCTCAAGGCGGGGCTCCACTGGCGAGAGGTGGACCTGATCCGGACCTACGTGGGCTACGCCTTCCAGAGCGGCGCCGTGACCAGCCGGGTGTCGGCGCCTTCGGCGTTGGGGAAGTACCCAGAGCTGGCCCGGGTCTTCGTGGACTGGTTCAAGGCCAAGTTCGATCCCGACGTGGGCGGCAGCGTCGAGGACCGGGGCCCGGCGGTGGCTCACGCCCGGGCCGTCTACATCCAGGGGCTTTCCCGCGTGGAGGCTCTCGCCGACGACCGGGCCCTGCGCCGCCTGGGCGTCCTCCTGGCGGCCACCCTACGCACCAACTACTTCCGCAACGGGGGGCGGAATCCCACGCGTCGGTCGGGTGACGCGCCCTACATCTCCCTGAAGTTCGACGCCCGGGGACTGGAGGCGATTCAGAAGACCCGTCTCCAGTACGAGGTCTACGTCCGGTCCGCCCGAATGGAGGGGATTCACCTTCGGGGAGCCCGGGTGGCCCGGGGCGGAATTCGGTGGAGCGACCGCCCCGATGACTTCCGAACCGAGGTCCTGGGGCTGGTCAAGACCCAGATGGTGAAGAACGCCGTCATCGTACCGGACGGATCGAAGGGCGGTTTCGTGCCTACGCGGCTGCCTTCGGACCCCGGGGGCCGGGGAGAGGAGGCCAAGGCCCAGTACCAGACCCTGGTCCGCGGCCTGCTGGACTTGACGGACAACCTCACCGCGTCCGGCGAGTTGCAGGTGCCGGAACGGGTCGTGTGCTGGGATCCGCCCGATCCCTACCTGGTCGTGGCCGCCGACAAAGGCACGGCCCGCTTTTCGGACGTGGCCAATGCCATAGCGGCGGAATACGACTTCTGGCTGGGGGATGCCTTCGCCTCCGGCGGCTCTCAGGGCTACGACCACAAGGTGGTGGCCATCACGGCACGGGGCGGCTGGGAATGCGTGAAGCGGCACTTCCGGGAGATGGGGAAGGACATCCAGCAGGAGCCCTTCACCGTGGTGGGGATCGGAGACATGAGTGGCGACGTCTTCGGTAACGGGATGCTCCTCTCCCCGGTGATCCGCCTGGTGGCCGCCTTCGATCATCGGCACGTCTTCATCGACCCGGACCCGGACCCTGAGACCTCCTATGCCGAGAGGCTGCGGCTCTTCCAGCTCGGGCCGTCGTCCTGGGAGGACTACGACGAATCGCTGCTCAGCGAGGGAGGGCTCGTGGTTGCGCGGGACGCCAAGGAGGTGACCCTCCACCCCCGGGCGTTGGCGGCCCTCGGTCTGGACGAGGAGGTGGGGACCATGGATGGGGAGTCCCTCGTCCGGGCGGTCCTGAAAGCTCCCGTGGAGCTTCTCTGGAACGGGGGGATCGGAACCTATGTGAAGGCGTCGTGGGAGTCGGACATGGCCGCAGGTGATCCCGCCAACGACGCGGTGCGGATCACGGCACCGGAACTGCGGTGCGAGGTGGTGGGGGAGGGCGGGAATCTGGGGCTGACCCAGAACGCCCGGATCGAGTATGCCCTGGCGGGAGGCCGGATCAACACCGACGCTCTCGACAACTCGGGAGGGGTCGACCTTTCGGACCGGGAGGTGAACCTCAAGATCCTGCTGGGACCCGCCGTTCGATCATCCGCCATGAGCGAGTCGGAGCGCAACGCGCTTCTCGAGCGTCTTACCGACGAGGTGGCGGAGCTGGTGCTCAGGGACAACTGGTCCCAGAGCCTGGCCATCTCGCTGGACCAGATCCGCCAGCAGGACGGACTCGACGAGTTCCAGGACCTGATGACGCGCCTCGAGCGGGACGGCCTGCTGGATCGGGATGGAGAGGATCTTCCGCCGTTGGAGGTTCTCATGGAGCGCTCGGAGGACGGCCAGGGACTCACGCGGCCCGAGCTCTGCGTCCTCCTGGCCTACGCCAAGATGTCGGTGAAGACCCCCCTCCTGGGGAGCGACCTCCCGGACGATCCGGCGTTGGAGGACTACCTGCGACGGTACTTTCCGCAAGAGGCCCTCGAACGGGCCGGTTCGGAGGCTCTCTCGGGCCACAGGCTGCGGCGGGAGATCATCAGCAGCCAGGTGACCAACGACATCGTGGACCTCATGGGGGCGACCTTCGTCAACCGGGTCGTACGGGACTCGGGTCACAGCATCCCCGAGGTGGTCCGCGCCTGGCTGGTGGCTGCGCGTCTGGCGGGCCATCGGGAGATCTTCGCCGCCCTCTCGGAACAGGGGAGGGGCCTCCGGACCCGGGACGCCTATCGCTGGCTTCTGGGACTCACACGGGTCCTGGACCGGACCACCCGCTGGGTTCTGGCCAACGCCGATGACCAGGAGGGTCCCGGCACCCTCGTCCTGCGATTCCAGGAGGGTCTCGAGCTTCTCCGGGAGCAGTTCTCGAACATCGTCACGGGCTCGGACCGGGAGGTCTTCGAGCAGCGGGTGGAGCAGCTGGTGGCGCTGGGGGCCGATCCGCGTCTGGCCCAGCGCCTCATCACCCTCCGCTTCCTGGACCAGCTCCTGGAGATCCTCCACGTGGCCTGGGAGACCGATGCCGATCCAGTGACGGCCGGAAGGGCGTTCTACGCCATCAGCGATCGCCTGAGCGTACCCTGGCTTCGGGACCAGATCCTCGAGGCGGCGTCGGAGGATCGTTGGGACCAGCGGGCTGCCATGGCGCTGGTGAGCGACCTGACCCGCGCGCACCACAAGATGGTGAGCAAAGTGATGGAGTCCGCACCCGTCGAGACAGAAGTGGCCTCGGCGGCGGAGTCGGTGCTGGAACTCCGATCCCGGGAGGTGGAGCGGGTCCGCAAGCTTCTGGAGGAGCTTCGAGCCGAGGACGATCTCTCCCTGGCCGGCATGTCCGTGGCGGTGCGAGAGATGTCGGTTCTGGCGGAACGGACGGCCGGGTAGCTCCCGGCCCGGGGGCGAGGAGCCGGCTCACGTGGCCGACCTGCCAGCGTGTTCTCTGGTGGGGCGCGACGTGGAGCCCGAGGCGGCGGCCCCGGGAACGCGCCCGGAGCCGCCATCCTTCCTCCTGGCTCAGCGCTTCGTGGCTTCCAGGACCTCGTCCACGTAGCGATCCACATCCGCCAGGACCTTCACCAGATCCCGTCGCTCTTCAGCAGCGGTCAGGTCGGTCGCGAAGCGGAGCAAGGCTGCCCGCACCGACTCCCGGCGGGCGGTCCTCCGGACTCGCTTCCGGGGCGACTTCCTGCGTCCACCACCCTTCGCCAGGCTCATCCGCCGCTTCACCTGTAGCGGATACCGTGCGTGGAACTGTCGGACGGTCAACTTCTTCGCCGATGGGAATTCCTTCTTCGCCTTGTCGAAGAGCTCATTGGTGGAGATATCGGGGGACTTCTTCAGCTCGCTCTCGACGTAGGACATCAGCTTCTCGTCAACGTCGGCCATATCTACTCGCATTCTGAGGCAAACAGGTTCGGGCCGGAGCCCGAGCGGGAGATGCTCCCACGGACGGCCCGCATACGGGGTCGTAGTGACCAAAGTCCGAGAGCGGCCCGTTCCACAGGTGGTCCTGTTCTACAGGACCCAGAATGAATGATAGCGGCTTTTCTCGTATCAACTAGGCCATAGCTCGGCGCCCGCATACGATAGACCCCGGCGAAGAGTCGTGGTGGCGCCCTTCGGACCGCCGCAGGTGGCCGGAACACTCGCGGAATGCACGAGGTGGCGAGGACAGGTGCGGGCGGACAAGGGGCAGCACATCCCCCGTCCCACCCCAGACCGGTGCAAAGTGGACCCCCTTGATCCTGGGGCCGGTGCCCGACCGGGTCATGCCGATGTTCTCGTAATGGAGGATCAGTGCGCCATTGAGCCAGAGCTTGAGCCAGCCGTCCGCGTTTCCGGAGGTCCCGACGTAGACGAGCGTCTCGATGGTGTTCGGTACTCCTCGTACGACCCTGGCCTGTTCGCGGGTGGGCGACGCCAGGTTCTCCGGCGAGTTCCAGC
Organism: Gemmatimonadota bacterium; assembly: GCA_037382905.1. GTDB lineage: Bacteria > Gemmatimonadota > Gemmatimonadetes > Longimicrobiales > Gaopeijiaceae > Gaopeijia. The sequence goes on from JARRPL010000001.1 coordinate 36,913, forward strand.
GCATCCGCGTGTCCGAGTGGGGCCCGAACCAGAACGAGTTGACCCCGATGAGGAGGTCTCCGTCGTCCGTGCCGAAGAAACCGATGTAGCCGGGAACCTCGGCCTTCTCGTTCGGGAAGTAACGGAACTTGTTCACATACGACGAGTGCCCCCAGAAGTTGTTGGAGAGCGTGACCCCTTCGTCCCGATGGTACTGGTAGGGGCCGTGGTAGGTGTGTTCCTCCGTGATCTTCGCTCCGGGCACCGACCCGCCGACCTTCCCCTTCGGATAGGTCCACACGAGCCGCCCATTCACGATCTCGGTCGTCCCTTCGTTCGTCGGGGTGTGCCACCAGCGATACTTGTCGAAGGAGTTCCAGTCCTCGTCGAAGACCGCTACGAAACCGTCCGGCTCGTTGAAGTCTCCGGACGGATCCGGGAGCTTCTGCAGGACGGTGATCTCGTGGCGATCGCTGGCGCCGTCTGCCGACGCTCGGATCGACGTGGTACCGGGGGACACCGCGGTCACGAGCCCGGCCTGCGATACCTGGGCGATGCCGGTGGCGTCGCTGGACCACCTCACGGCGGGGTCCGCCACCAGATTTCCGAACCCGTCGCGGGCCTCGACTCGAAGTTGAATCCGCTCGCCTTCGCGTGCACTGGACGAGCCGGGCCAGACGTCGAGTTGGGCCACGGGGCCGGGCCCGGCGTCCGCCTGGAAGAACACGCTTCCGGCATTCTCCGCGGAGGCGGCGATCTCCTGGGTTCCGAGCTTTCCACCCAGCGTCCAACCAACTCGGGAGATGCCCGAGCCGTCGGTGGTGACGGTGGCGGAGGAGACGCGCCCGCCACCGGAGCGCACCTGCCAGCTCACCGCCACACCGGGGACTCCGGAGCCGTTCCCGTCCACCACGCGCACGCTGGGCTGCCTCGCCAGGGGCTGGCCCACCTGTCCGACCTGATTGTTGCCCGACTCCCGGACGATCCGCCGGGTCTCGTCCACGATCTCCGCCACCGAGGTCCTGTGCTCCGCAGTCAAGCCCTCCGCCCGTGCGGTGATCGTCGCATTCCCTACCGCAACCGCCCGGATGAGCCCCGTCGACGACACGGTGGCCACCGCGGTAGCGCTGCTGGCCCAGGTGACCGGGACGTCTTCCACCACGTTGCCGAAGCGGTCGCGCGCCGTGGCGGTGATGCGAGCCCACTCGCCGGGCTTGAGGGACGACTGGGCCGGGGAGACTTCGAGGGACGCCACCGGGTAGGCCGCGGTGGCCTCGAAGGACACGCTGGCGAGACCGTCCGCAGAAGCCTCGAGGATCTGCTTCTCCGAGTCACCCCCGAGCGTCCAGGCGACAGAGACCTCACCCTGTTCATTCGTCACGCCCGAAGCTCCGGCGACGCTTCCTCCTCCGGCCCGAACCCGCCACCGGACGGTGACCCCTTCCACCGGCTCACCCGACCCGTTCAGCGCCTGGATGGTGGGAGGCTGGGGCAGTGTCTGACCGACGGTCCCGGACTGCCCGTCTCCCCGGACCTTGTGGAGGGCCCCCGCAGTGACCGACACCACCGCGACATTGGCCTGATCCTGGAGAGGGCCCGACTTTGCGGTGATCTGGGCGTATCCCGGACCGACGGCGGTGACGCGGCCCTGATTGTCGATGGTAGCCACCGACTTGTTCGACGAGCGCCATTGGATGTTCACGCCGCTTACCGGGTTGCCGTACCCGTCCTGGGCTTCGATCTCCAGAACAGTGGATTCTCCGGGGGTCAGAACCTCGTCCTCCGGAGTGATGTGGAGCGACGTGGGCTCAGACGGATTTCCGGTAGCGACGAAGCCCACCTTGCGTGCGTTGCCATTCCCGTTGCCGGAGGCCTGGGACGCCGTCGGGACCTTGGCGACGATCTTCGCGTTGCCGAGCTGACGACCGGCCCTCGTTCCGAGCAGCCAGGAGGCCGACGCCCGACCGGCTCCGTCGGTGTAGGAGAACCAGCGGGTTTCGGCGGAACCGGTGGTCACGCCGGGGGTCATCCCGCCCCCGTCCTGAAAGGTCCACTCCACGGCGACGCCGGGCATCGGCTTTCCTTCCGAGGAGAGGACCTGCACGGCCAGTGGGTTCGACAGGTAGGACGCCACTTCTCCTTCCTGTGTCTCGCCACTCACGAGGGAGAGCGTCGCGCCGGCGGGACCCTGGAACACCTCCTCGGTGCCCGTGAGGGAGGCACTCTCGGAACAGGCCGAGAGGCCGACGATCAATCCCAGAAGGAGAAGAGCGGTTCGCTGCGTGGGCGTCGCGAAGGAGCGACCGGGGATTGGCAACATGGGAAGCCAGGGTCTTTTGTCGCCGACGGCTTCCGGACATGTGCGCCGGGCCGTTGAGCGGTGCGTGAGTGGTCCCGTCCGCCTCCTTGCGGAAATCGGGAGTTCGTCACACACGAGGCCGCCGGACGCGTCTGAGGACCGATCAGACGTCGCTGGCGGCCCGGCCGGCATGGCGATCCAGCGATCGCGACAGCCCCGTGACTCTGCGTCACCGCCTTTCGACGGTTTTGCTCTGAGCAGCGTGGTGACACACCGACGACCCGATGTGACGCCTCTGCCGGAAGCCAGAACCGTGCCGTCGCGCCGTGCGAAGAGAAAGTCCTTGAATTACGCGACCTTTCGGGTGGCCGAGGGACTCCAGGAAGGCACCTCCGTTCCGGGACCGGAAGCAGGTAGCCGGGCAGGAACCGTCATCCGCCCTGCTCGAGGCAAGCCGGTGGGACCCCTGCAGAAGAAGGAGTGAGCTCCTTCGGCGAGCCTCCTTCATCGGGACGGCCGGATGGAGCTGCGGGGCGGTTGGGGCCCGCTCCTCGCTCCGATCTCGGGGAGGGGGTTGGGCCGGACTCGGGAGAGGGAGGTGGGCCGAGATCGTCGAACCGTGCGACCCGTGCGTCTCGCTTCGCGATCCGCGTCGCCGGTTCGCACCGGAGGTACCAAGTGAACGAGGGGCCTCACGCATCGCGTGAGACCCCTCGCCAATCGGGACGGCCGGATTCGAACCGGCGACCCCTGCAACCCCATTGCAGTGCGCTACCGG
>JARRPL010000002.1:0-61581 GCA_037382905.1 Gemmatimonadota bacterium
GCCAGCTCTCCCACGGCGCCGGCTGAGCATGCAAGCTCGGAATGGCCGAGCTGGCGCAGGTCCTGCGCCCTCTCATCCCCACGGACGATCCCCGGGTCCTGGTCGACGCCAGCACCGGGGACGACGCCGCCGTGTACCGTATCGCCGATGACCGGGCGCTGGTGGTGACGCTGGATTTCTTCTCTCCCGTCGTCGACGATCCGGTGGACTTCGGCCGCATCGCCGCTGCCAACGCCCTGTCGGACCTGTATGCCATGGGCGCCCGCCCCCTCTTCGCGCTCAACCTCTTCGCCTTTCCCCGGGCGCACCTGGAGACGGGGCTGGCCGAGGGGATCCTGAAGGGAGGCCTGCAGGTGGCCCGGGCGGCCGGCATTCCCATTCTGGGAGGACACTCCATCGACGATCCAGAGCCCAAATACGGAATGGTGGGCGTGGGAGAGGCGCGTCCGGACCGGTTGGTCCGGAACGACCGCGGCAGGGCGGGGGACGTCCTCGTCCTCACCAAGCCCCTGGGAACGGGGGTGATCACCACCGCGCTCAAGGCCGATGGTGCACCGCCCACCGTCATCGCCCGGGCGGTGGAGACCATGACCACGCTGAATCGGGGCGCCGCGGAAGCCATGTCCGACGTGGGGGTCCGAGCCGCGACCGACGTCACGGGCTTCGGCCTGCTGGGCCACCTGCGGGCGATGGCGCGAGCCTCGGGCGTGGCGGCCCGGGTGCAGTCGGTTCGGGTGCCCATCCTGGAGGGAGCCCGCCCTCTGGCGGACGCGGGCCACGTTCCCGGCGGAACCAAGAGGAACTCCCGGGATCTCGATCCCGATCTGGAGCTCTCGCCTGACGTGGATCCGGTGACACGGCTGCTGTTGTGCGATGCCCAGACGTCCGGGGGCCTGCTCATGGCGGTACCCCCGGACCTCCTGGAACGGCTCGAGCAGGCGCTGGAGGGCAGAGCCCCCCTCGTGGCCCGCATCGGCGAGTTGGAGGCAGGCCCGGCAGGCCGCATCCGGGTGGAGTGACGGGCGTGGCCCGGCTACCGATGAGGCAGCCGGGCCGGCTCGAAAAATCAAGCCCTGGCGACGGGCTCTTCGGCAGCCGCCTCGTCCTCCGACGAAGCCGGAGCAGTGGAGCCGTGCTGCAGCGCCTCGGGGGCAGGGCGGAGGGCCACGGTCATGACCTCGTCCAGCGACTCCACGAGGTGGATCTTCAACTGCTTCCGCACCGGCTCGGGCAGATCCTCCAGATGCGCCTCGTTGTCCTTGGGGAGGATGATCTCATGAATCCCGGCTCGCACCGCGCCCAGGAGCTTCTCCTTGACCCCTCCGATGGGAAGCACCCGACCCGTCAGGGTCAGCTCACCCGTCATGGCGACGTCACGACGCACCTTTCGACCGCTCAGCGCCGAGACCAGCGCCGTGGCCATGGTGATTCCCGCCGAGGGCCCGTCCTTGGGCACCGCACCGGCGGGGACGTGGATGTGGACCTCCTTGTCCTTCAGCGCGTCCTCCGGAATGCCCAGGAGCTCGTGGTTCGACTTGGCGAAGGAGAGGGCAGCCCGGCCCGACTCCTTCATCACGTCCCCCAGCTGCCCCGTGAGGACCAGGCCCCCTGAGCCCGGCATCACGGTGGCCTCGACGAACATGATGTCCCCGCCCATGGGCGTGTAGAACATGCCGGTGGCCACTCCCCGGGCATCCTCCGCGGCCATCCGCTCGGGATGGACCCGGGCTCGTCCCAGGAGCTCGTGAATGCCCTCCCTGTCCAACGTCACATGGTCCGTCTTTCCGGCAGCGATCCGACGGGCCACCTTGCGGGCCACCTTCCCCAGCTCCCGCTCCAACTGCCGGACCCCCGCCTCCCGGGTGTACTCCTGGATCACCGAGAGGATGGCGTCGTCGTTCAAGGTGAGCTCGTCCTCGTGCAGACCGCTGGCCTTCTCCTGGCGCGGAAGGAGGTAGCGTCGGGCGATCTCCAGCTTCTCCGCCTCGGTGTAGCCGGAGAAGTCGACCATCTCCATCCGGTCCATGAGTGGTGCCGGAATCCGGTCGGGATAGTTCGCCGTCGCGATGAACAGGACCTCAGAAAGGTCGAATGGGATGCCAAGGTAGTGGTCCACGAAGGTGGAGTTCTGGGCCGGATCCAGGACCTCCAGAAGGGCCGAAGACGGGTCCCCCTGGAACGACACCCCCAGCTTGTCCACCTCGTCCAGGAGGAAGACCGGGTTCTTCGTTCCAGCCTGCTTGAGGCCCTGGATGATCCGACCGGGCATGGCGCCCACATAAGTGCGCCGGTGCCCTCGAATGTCGGCCTCGTCCCGTGCTCCACCCAGCGAGATGCGGACGTACTTCCGGCCCAGGGACCGAGCGATGCTCTGGGCGATGGAGGTCTTCCCCACCCCGGGAGGTCCGGTGAAGAGAAGGATGGGACCGCGACCGGAATAGTCCGCCTCGGCCCCCGGGAGGGTCGGGGACGGCGTGATCTCGGACTCGGGCTCCTCGTCGCCCTCCTCGTCCGACGCCTCGGAGGCCTCCTCGGAGACCCCATTTCCCTCCGGGTCGTTGCCCTGTTCATCGTGGGCGGCCTCGGATTCCCCGGCGTCGGCCTCCCCCGCCTCGCTCCCCTCCGCCTCCTCGGCGGCGGCCCGCTCCAGCTGGAGCTTCCGGACGGCGAGGAACTCCAGGACCCGGTCCTTCACGTCCTCGAGGCCGTAGTGATCCTCGTCCAGGATCTCCTCGGCCTTGGCCAGGTCGATCTTGTCCTCGGTACGCTCCCCCCACGGGAGTTCCATGACGGAATCCAGGAAGGTCCGGATCACCTGGTACTCAGCCGATTGGGGGCTGGTGCGCTGGAGCCGGCGAAACTCCCGATCCACCTCGGTCCGCTGCTCCTCCCCCAGGGGAAGGGCGTCCAGACGCTCCTTGATCTCCTCGAGATCGTCCCGCTCCTCCTCGTCGCCCAGCTCCTTCTGGATCTGCTTGAGCTGCTCCCGGAGGAGCATCTCCCGCTGCCGCTCCCCCAGCTCCGACTGGACCCGGGCCTGGATCTCCTCCTGGGCCTCGATGCGCGCGAGCTCCTTCTCCACCGCCACCAGCGCCCGGCGCATGCGGGCCTCGTCGTCCAGCGTCTCCAGCAGTGCCTGCTTCGCCTCGGTGGGCAATTCAAGGTAGAAGGCCACGAGATCCGCGAAGGCACCCGGCTCGTCCACTCCCTGGATGAGCTGGTTCAATGCCTCCGCCGGGACGCCGCGCCGGGTCCCGAGCTCCGCCGCACGATCCCGCAGCTCCCGATCGAGAGCGGCGAAGGCGGGGTCCGACGTGTCCTGGGGCACCTGCCGGTCCATCTCCAGAAGGACCGCCTCGAGCATCTCCTCGCCCTCGTCGTGATAGGCGATGGCCTGGGCGCGGCCCTCTCCCTGCACCAGAAGCTGGACGCCACCCCGCACCCGGTGCGTCTGGATGATCCGGACCACCGTCCCCACGGTGTAGAGCATCTCGGGAGTGGCCTCGTCCACGTTCTCCTTCTGCGCGACGGCGAAGAGGCGCCGGTCGTTGTCGAGGGCCTGCTGTACCGCTTCGATGGTACCGGGACGCCCGGCGGAGATGGGAACAGCCACTCCGGGATACACGACGGTATCCCGCAGGGGAAGGACCGGAAGGGTGAAACGCTCGCCCATGTGACCTCTCTGATGAAAGCCGCTGCGTCTCGGTGAGACCCGGCGACGGGGGTTTCGTTGCAGGATCGATTGGAGTGCAGGTTCCTTGCCAGAGGTTTCGCCCCTTCGACCTGACAAACCCGTCAACCGGGGGGATCATTTCTGCCATACTGGCCGTCCTCGCCCGTGAACCCGCCACTTTTTCGAGCGGATCGAGTGGCGTAGCTTCGTCGAGCGATGATTCATCTCCGGCTGGGGCGACCTGGTTTCGGCGAGGCGTCGGTCCGGGTCCGCCGGGCCTGGCTGGACTGCGCCGCAGCCGTTCCGCGGGTGCTTCCAGACCGGGTGCCACCGACGTCCCCACTCCTGGAAACCCAGGTTCGACCATGGCGTACACGATTCGAAGGTTCCTGCCGGCTGCGTTCGTCCTCCTGCTGTTCGCCGGATGCGAGCCTTTGGATCCGCTCCCCGAGGTCCCGGAGGATTCCGCCGCCGGGCCGTTGGGCCCAGCGTCTGCACCGGCCCCTGTGGCAGGGCGCTCCACCGTCTACGCACCGCAGGGGATGGTGGCCACCAGCCAGCCGCTGGCCTCGGCGGCCGCGCTCCGGATCCTGGATGCCGGGGGCAACGCCTTCGACGCCGCCGTCGCCGCCTCCGCGGTGCTTTCCCTGGTGGAGCCTCACATGACGGGGCTCGGAGGCGACCTCTTCGCCCTCGCCTGGTCCGCCCGGGAGGGGCGGCTGCTGGGGCTGGACGCCAGTGGTCGTGCCGGAGCGCTCATGACCCCGGAGCGGATCCGTTCCGACGGCTTCGACGACGTCCCGTATCAGGGTCCCGGCTCGGTGACGGTGCCGGGGGCCATCGCCGGCTGGGGAGCGCTGAGCGATCGGTACGGGGTCCTTCCGCTGGCTCGGGTCCTGGAGCCGGCCATCGCACTGGCGGAGGGTGGTTTCCCCGTCTCGCCCATCATCGCCCGCCAATGGGCGGCGCAGGAGGATCTGCTCCGGGAGGATCCGGGAGCCACCGCGACCTATCTCCCCGATGGGTCACCCCCGGCGCCGGGCGACTGGTTCACCAATCCGGACCTGGCCCGTTCCCTCCGCCTCGTGGCGCAACAGGGACCGGAGGCCATGTACGGGGGGGAGCTGGGGCGGCGCATCGTCCAGGGGCTCGAGGGGTTGGGGGGCTATCTGACCCTCCCGGATCTCGAGGCCATGGAGGTGGAGTGGATCGAGCCCATCTCCACGGACTACCGGGGTACCACCGTGTGGGAGCTGCCTCCGGCGGGCCAGGGCGTGGCCGCCCTCCAGATGCTCGAGCTGCTGGAGCCCTTCGACCTGGCCGCCATGGGTCACAACAGCCCCGCCTACCTGCACCACCTGATCGAAGCCAAGAAGATCGCCTTCGCCGACCTGGCCCACGTGGCGGATCGGGACCATCTGCGGGTGACGCCCGAGGAGTTGCTGGACCCCGACTACCTCGAAGGTCGGCGAGGACTCCTGGACCCGAGACGGGCCGCGGAGATGCGGGAGCCGGGTGACTTCGCCACGAGCACGGAGACGGTCTATCTGGCGGTGGCGGACCGGGAGGGCAACATGGTCTCCTTCATCCACTCGATCTACGAGTACTTCGGTTCGGGCATCGTGATCCCGGGCACCGGGTTCGTCCTCCAGAACCGGGGGGCCGGCTTTACTCTGGAGGATGGTCACCCCAATCAGGCGGCGCCGGGCAAGCGCCCCTTCCACACCCTCATTCCCGGGTTTCTCACCCGGGACGGACAGCCCCTGGCGGCCTTCGGGGTCATGGGGGGCTCCATGCAGCCCCAGGGCCACGTGCAGGTGGTCCTGAACATGGTGGACTTCGGGATGGATCCGCAGCAGGCCATCGACGCCGCCCGCTTCCGGCACCGGGGCGGCCTCCGGGTCGCCATCGAGAAGGTGACGCCCGGGCTTCGAGCCCGTCTGGAGGCGATGGGACACGAGGTGACCGGGTGGGAGGACGTGGCCTTCGGGGGTGGGCAGATGGTCCTGAAGCTCGAACGGGGATGGGCCGGAGACTCGGATGCCCGCAAGGACGGGCTGGCGGTGGGATACTGACCCATGGACCACGAAATCCCCTTCCATCGCCTCCCGCCGGGATTCGCCGAATCGCTGGACCGGCCCCCCGAATCCCCGGCGGTGCCCCGCCCCGCCGCAACCATTCTGATGCTCCGGGACGGGCCCGGCGGGATGGAGACCCTCATGCTGAGACGCACCCGGCGTTCGGGGTTCGTCCCGGGCGCCTGGGTGTTCGCCGGGGGGCGGGTGGATGCTGCCGACGGTGCCCCGGAGGTGGCGAGCCGTCTCAGGGGCCTCACGCCCCAGGAGGCCGCCCGGCGCCTGGAGCTCCACCCCAAGGCCCGGCCACCCGGCGTCGCCTACTTCGTGGCGGCCCTCCGTGAAGCCTTCGAGGAGACGGGGCTCCTGGTGGGAGTGGGCCCCGGCGGCGAGCCTGCCCGCGGGGCGGGGGATGCGCCGGAGATCGCGCGGATCCGGGATCGGCTCCTGGCGGATGAGATCGACTTCGGAGAGGCTCTCGACGCCCTCGGAGTCGAACTCCAGGGCGGGGCCATCGAATACGTTGCCCACTGGATCACGCCGGTCCAGGAGCCCCGGAGGTACGACACGCGGTTCTTTGCGGCGGCGGTGCCGCGGGAGCGGCGCGTACTCCTCCATCCCGCCGAGATGACCGATGCCCGCTGGCTGACTCCGGCCGCCGCTCTGGAGGTGCACCGGGAGGGTGGATTGCCCATGGTCTTCCCGACCATCCGGACCCTCGAGGAGCTGGTGGATTTCCAGACGGTGGATTCGGCCCTCGCGGCCTACGGGGAGCGTACGATCCCCGCCATCCTCCCGCGCCTCGTGAAGACGCCCACCGGCGTGGGGCTCGAGATTCCCTGAAGGAGGACCCCGAACCGAGTGCCTGGTGCGCCATCGGCCCGGTCGCAGCGCCGCCGGGTGGATCGAGCCCCTTGTAGATCGGGACGCGACCTGGCTTGTGGCCCTCTGGCGGCTGGCCTAGAGTTCTGCATGATCGACCCTGGCCTCCCAACCCTCTGATGACCGCAGCCGGCCGCTCGGACCGTACGTCGCGGGACCTCGCCGAGGCGCTGGGCGACGACTTCGACGTCCTCCGGACGCTGGGGACCGGCTCGGTGGCCACCGTCTTCCTCGCACGGGAGAAGGCGCTGTCCCGACTGGTGGCCATCAAGGTGATGCATCCCAGCACCGCGCTCGACGAGACGGCCCGTCGTCGCTTCGAGCGGGAGGCTCGCGCCGCCGCATCCCTCTCGGACCATCCGAACATCGCCGGAGTTCATCGATTCGGACGGCTCCCCGACGGCTCCCCGTACATCGTTATGCGGTACGTGAAGGGACGGACGCTGGCGGAACGTCTCGCCGCCGAGGGACGGCTTCCCCTGGAGCAGGCTCTGGAGGCCCTGAAGGACGTCTGCGATGCCCTCACGGTGGCCCATGAAAAGGGGATCGTGCACCGGGACATCCGGCCCGGCAACGTCCTCTGGGACGAGGCTTCGGATCGTGCGCTCCTCACCGACTTCGGCATCGCCGCCATCATGTCCACCGGGGATACGGAGGCGACCCGCCTCACCTCCGTCGGGGAACGGGTCGGTGACCCCCGGTACATGAGCCCGGAGCAGCTGCAGGACCAGGAGCTGACGGAGATGTCGGACATGTACGCCGTCGGTGTGCTCGGCTACGAGCTCCTGACCGGCGAGGGTCCCTACGAAGCCTCCACCACCGCCGACTGGATCCGGGCCCATCTCGGGGGCACCCCGCGGGACATGCAGGATCTCCGGCCCGAGGTCCCGGCAGGGATACGTGCCTTGCTGGAGCAGTGTCTTTCCCGGGAACCGAACCATCGGCCCACCGCCACCGACGCTCTCCGGACTCTGGAGCATCCGGACGGCCCGGCCCCTGCCCCCGCCGGGAGCGGCGCGGGCCTGGATCTCGACGAGAAGCCGGACGTCCAGACCCTCCTGCGGAAACGGGTGCCTCAGACGGTCCTGATCACCGGGACCGTGGGTTACTTCCTCACCGAGGTGGTGAACAACTTCCGCGACGCGGACATGCTCCGATCCAGCTCCTACCCCGCCGCCTGGGTCGTCATGATCACCGCCGTCCTCCTGGCGACGATCATTGCCTGGTTCCACGGAGAGCAGGGTCGACAGCGTGCCCCCGCGGTGGAGTACGTGCTCCTCGGGGTCGTCGGGATCGCCGGATTCGCGCTGAGCGCCTGGATCTACTTGCACGTGCTTCACCTGGACCGGGTTCTCGTCGTAGCCGTCCTGGGCCTTCAGCCCGTCTTCCAGCATGGCCATGCAGAAGGGGCACGAGACCGCCAGAGTCGGGGCCCCCGTCTCCAGGACCTCCGAGGCTCGATTCCAGGACACCCGCGGCTCCTTCTCCTCGCGCCAGAAGTTTCCGCCACCAGCGCCACAGCAGAAGGAATCCTCCCGGTTCCGGCCCAGCTCCACCAGCTCTCCGCCACCTGCCTCCACCAGCTTCCTCTGAGGGTCGTAGATCCCGTTGTAACGGCCGTAGAAGCAGGAATCGTGGTACGCCACCCGCCCGGCGTCGCCGCCGCCGGGCATCCCCTTCTGCTGGACCAGCTCCCAGACGACCTCCTCCACACTCCGGACCTGGAACGGCAAGGCGCCCTGGGCCCCTTCCGGCAGGAAGTCCTTGTAGTCCTTGCCGAAGACCTGGTGACAGTGGGGGTTGGTCACCATGAGGGTGCCGAAGGAAACGCTCCCGAAGAGCTCCATGTTGGTCATGGCGTTCATCTGGAACTGGAGCTCGTTCCCCATACGGCGGTAGTTCTCGCCGCAGCACACCTCGGTGTCGCCGAGAATGCGGTAGTCCACGTCGTAGTGATCCAGGACCTTGAGGGTCGCCCGGGTGCTCTCCACGCTCCGGTCGTCGTAGAGCCCCCAGCAGCCCACCCAGAAGAGAACCTGGAAGCGCTCGCCGGGCTCGGCGATCCGGGGCACGGGCGTTGCGGCGTCGCCCTGGGTGAGGGCCTCGATCGTCTCGGTCTTCCGGTGCTCACCGTACCCCCAGGGGTCTCCGGCGCGCTCCGCGTTCTGGAAGATCCGCTGGTACTCGGGCTCGATCTCCCCCACGTCCAGCACCTGGTGCCGGCGAAGATTGTTGAGCATGGAGAGGTGATCGATGTCCACCGGACACGCCTGGACGCACGCCATGCACGAGGTGCACTCCCAGAGCGTCTGGGAGGCGATCACGTGGTCCACCAGGGGCTGCTGCTCAAGGGGGACTCCGTCGAGGCTCTCTCCCGAGGCCTGGAACGCCTGGCGGGCGATCCCCGCCTGCTTGCCCTGAGGCGTCTTCCCCTGGGAGTGGTACTTGAGATCGACGATGAAGTCCCGGGGATTCAGCAGCTTGCCGGTAGCGTAGGCGGGGCAGGCCTCCTGACATCGGCCACACTCGATGCAGGTGATGAGGTTCAGGCGATCCGCCCAGGAGAAGTCCGCCACCTTGTTCCAGCCGTAGGTCTCCCCTCCCTCGAAGTCCAGCTCGGCCTCCAGATCCATGGGGTCCATCCGCTGGCGGTCCACCAGCGGCTGGAGAACGGCGTTCACCGGTGCACCCAGGATATGGAAGTGCTTGGAGGTCGGGACGTAGGCCAGGAAGGAGAACGCCACCACGAGGTGACCCCATCCGAAGTAGGTCGAGGCCGGATCCGCCAGGAACCGCTCCCCGAGATGGGTCAGGGCGATGAGCCCGATGACGCCCAGGACGACGGCCGACTCCATGCTGTGGTACGTCAGGTAACTCGGGCGCACCACGAAGCGCCGGAAGGCCAGGATGGCGATCCCGGCGACGATGAGGAAGGCGAAGAGGTCGACGACCGGCGCGAACCACGAGAACGCCGCCAGATGCAGGAATCCGTCCCGCCCGGTGACGAGCTCCTGGATCAGGCTGAGGGTGGAGACGGTGAAGACCAGGAAGCCCCAGAAGACGAAGGCGTGAGCCCAGCCGGCGGTCAGGCGCTCCCGGACCTTGCTCTGACCCAGCACCTCGCTGAAGAAGATCCCCACCCGGCGACCCACCTGGTCGCTCCGGTCCTCCGGGCCGCCCCGCCGCACGAAGGCGACCTTGTGGGCGACGAGACGTCCGAACAACGCCAGCGCCCCGATCAGGTAGAGGCCGACGAAGAGGCGAAGAGCGTCGTGTAGACTCATGGCGGGCGCGATGGTGGGGTCGGAACCGGGGCCGGCGGTCTGCCTGGACCCGCGTGGATGCCTCCGGGTATCGGCACCCCCTCGGAGCCCCTCCGGCGGCCCCGAACGGTAGCAAATCGTGTTTCCGCGCGCACGGTCCCCCGGACCCTTCGCCGCCCCACCAGGAGTCCCTCCTCATGACCCAGAATCGCCCGTCCACCCTCGGCGCTCTCCGTGAGAGCGGCTATCACTCCCGATCCGTCCGAGACGAGATGCGGCACAACCTGGTCCACCGGATCCAGAGCCGGGACGCACTGTTCCCGGGCGTGCTGGGGTATGAGGACACGGTGGTGCCCCAGATCGTCAACGCCGTCCTGGCCCGGCACGACTTCATCCTCCTGGGGCTCCGGGGGCAGGCCAAGAGCCGGATCCTCAGGGCCCTGGTGGGGCTTCTGGACGAGGCCATCCCCATCGTGGCAGGGAGCGAGGTGAACGACGACCCCCTGGCCCCCATCTCGAAGTACGGTCGGGAGCAGGTCCGGGAGCACGGGGACGACACCCCGGTGGAGTGGGTGGACCGGGATCACCGCTACGTGGAAAAGCTCGCCACGCCGGACGTCACCATCGCCGACATGATCGGGGACGTGGACCCCATCAAGGCGGCCCGGGGCGGCCATATCCTGGCGGACGAGCTCACCATCCACTTCGGGCTCCTCCCCCGGGCCAATCGGGGCGTCTTCGCCATCAACGAGCTTCCGGACCTGTCCGGCAAGATCCAGGTGGGCCTCTTCAACGTGCTCCAGGAAGGCGACGTACAGGTGAAGGGGTACCCCATCCGCCTGCCGTTGGATGTCCTCATGGTCTTCACCGCGAATCCGGAGGACTACACGGCCCGCGGGAAGATCATCACGCCGCTGAAGGACCGGATCGGCGCCGAGATCCGAACCCACTACCCCTCCGAGGTGGAGCGAGGCGTCGAGATCACCCGGCAGGAGGCGTGGATGGAACGGGACGGCATCCAGGTCATGGTGCCGGACATCGTGTCCGAGGTGATCGAGCGGATCGCCTTTCTTGCCCGGGAGGACAAGCGGATCGATCAGCGCTCCGGCGTCAGCCAGCGCATGCCCATCACCGTCACCGAGAGCGTGATCTCCAACGCCGAGCGGCGCGCCCTCCTTCTGGACGAGGACCGTGCGGTGCCCCGGATCACCGACATCTACGCCGCCCTTCCGGCCATTACCGGGAAGATGGAGCTGGAGTACGAGGGTGAACTGCAGGGTTCGGAGGCCATCGCCCGCGAGCTGGTGGCCCGGGCGGCGCGAGACACCTTCCAGGCCCGGGCCGGCGGGGCCGACGTGGAGGAGATCGTGGACTACTTCGAGAACGGCGGTGCCATCCAGGTCGGTGAGGAGGCGTCCGGCTCCGCCTGCGTCAGGGGGTTCGAGACGGTGCCGGGCCTCCTGGCGCTGGTGGAGTCTGTGGGGCTGGCGGCCGCCGACGCGCCCGATGGCGCCCGGGCGGCGGCGTGCGAGCTGGTCCTGGAGGCCCTGGTGGCGGAGAAGCGGGTGAGTCGGTCCGTGGGAGGGAGCTACGCCCGGGCCCGCCACGAGGGCCCTGGCGGCGGTTCCGGGATGGGCGGCGGCTTCGATCCGTTCGGGGGCACGGGCTTCTAGGGGGCGACCTCCGGACCCGGGGACCCGCGCCCACCGCCCGGTCCGGGCCGGAGCGGTGACGGGCCCCGCTACTTCCCTCCGTCCACGGGCAGGACCTGTCCCGTGATCCAGGCGGCCTGGTCCGACGCCAGGAAGAGGACGGCGTCGGCGATGTCCGCCGGAGTCCCGAGTCGGCGCAGCGCGATCCCCTCCACGAGTTCTCGCTGTCCCTCCGGGCCGTAGGCCTCCCACTGGCGCTCGGTGGCGGGGTTGGACCGGACGAACCCCGGGGCCACGCAGTTCACCGTGATGCCGAAGGGTCCCAGCTCGTGGGCCAGTTGCCGGGTGAGACCGATCTGGCCGGCCTTCGCGGCGGCGTACGCCTGGATTCCCGTCTTGCTGACACCCAGCCCCGCCCCCGACGAGATGTTCACCACCCGCCCGTAGCCTGCGGCCTTCATGGCGGGTGCTGCGGCCCGGACGGTATTGAAGGTCCCTGTGAGGTTCACCGCCACGATGGCGTCGAAGTCCTCCCGGGACACGGACTCCACCGGACGGCCCACCTGACCCAGGACTCCTCCGGCGCAGTTGACCAGGACGTGGATCCCGCCGGCCTCCTCCAGCACCTCGGCGGTCGCCAGGTCCACGAGCCCGGTGTCGGTGACGTCCACGACCCCGGGCACCAGGACGGCATCGCCCGCCAACCGGGCCGTCTCCCGGAGCTCGTCCCCCAGGACGTCCCAGGCGTGGACCGACGCACCGGTGGCGGCCAGACGCAAGGCGATCTCCCGTCCCAGGCCGTGGGCCGCACCCGTCACCACGGCGGTCCGTGCCGCCGGGGCGCCGGTCATGGAGTCTCCTCCCAGGCTGCACCCTCCAGAAGCTCCCGGGTCTCGGCGACCGCCTCCTCCCAGATCCGAAGCATGACGGCGTCCGACATCTCATAGTCCCCGCCGAAGCTCCCGTCGCCCAGAACCCGTCGCACCTCCAGCGGGTCGGAGCGCAGCGCCTCGGTCAACTCCACCGGGGGCTTGGTCTCCTCCGGAGGCTCGACACCCGAGGGCCGGGTCCACGGGAAGGACTCCATCCAGTTGGCGTGGCTTCCGTGATCGCCCGCCGCCTCCACGGCTCGCCGGGTCCGGGGAGCCCGCCACCAGTGGTGGAGTGCCGCCTTCACCCCGGGCCGCTCCCGGCTCCACCGCTCCACGGCGCGGCCCACCGGCGCGTTTCCGCCGTGGCCGTTCACCAGGAGGATCCGACGGAAGCCCGAGTCGGCCAGGCTGTCCAGGACATCCACCACCAGCGAGGCGTAGGTGCCGGGCCGAAGGGTCACGGTTCCCGGATATGCGGCGAAGTACGGTGCCAGGCCGTAGGGGATGGCGGGAAAGACGGGGACCCCCAGGGGCTCCGCGGCGTCTACCGCCACCCGCTCCGCCAGGACCGCGTCGGTGGCAAGGCTCAGGAAGGCGTGCTGCTCCACGCTCCCGAGGGGGAGGACGGCCCGGTCATCCTCTCGGAGTCGGGCTTCCATCTGCATCCAGTTCATGTCTTTGACGCGCATCGATCTGGCCCTTCCTTTCCGAGTCGGGGGACTGCTGTTCGAGGGCGGTGGCGCGAGGCGGCACCGGTCGGCGGGGGTCAGCCCGGGGTCCGCTTCCGGACGGCCGGGTCCAAGGCGGCCCGGGCGTGCCGGAGAATCGACTGTTGTGCCACCGGAAGGGGAAGGCCCTCCACCTCCGGTGGCGTGAACCAGGAGGTGCCCGCCGGTGGCGGGGCGTCCACCGCCCACCGCACCAGCACGGGATGATAGGTGATTCGCAGGTGCGTGAAGGCGTGGGGAACGGGCGGCAGGACCAGCGTGTCGTCCCCGGGATCGCCCCGATGGTTCGGCCCATGGTCGGGGCCGGACCCCAGGGCCTTTCGGGCATGGTCCACCGCCGGTCCGGGTCCCGAGGGGTCCTCCACCGCCGATCCGGGGAACTCGTACATCCCCCCGAGGAGCCCCTCGGCGGGACGCTGCCGAAGCGCGAACTCCACCGTCCCGTCGATCGGTCGCCAGGCCACCGTCACCACCTCAGCCCCTGTCCGCACGGCGGCCCGCTTCCGGGGCGCGGGCCGCTCCAACTCGGTCCCCGCCGCCCGGGCCCGGCACAGCGCCGCCGCCGGGCATCCGCCACAGGAGGGCGTCCGGGGGGTGCAGACGGTGGCCCCCAGCTCCATGAGCGCCTGGTTGAAGTCCCCTGGACGGTCTTCCGGGACCCAACGGCCCACCTCCCGCTCCATGGCCGCGGGGCTCGGGTCCGGCCAATCCAGGAGTCTCGACGCGACCCGCCGAACGTTCCCGTCCACAGCGGGAACCGCCTCGCCAAAGGCGATGCTGGCCACCGCCCCGGCGGTGTACGCACCGATCCCCGGGAGCGCTCTGAGGCCGTCCCGGGTGTCCGGGAGACGTCCCTGGAAGGTCTCCCTCACCACACGGGCCGCCCGGTGGAGATTCCGGGCCCGGGAGTAGTAGCCCAGCCCTTCCCACGCCTTGAGGACCTCTTCCTCCCCGGCGCACGCGAGCGCCTCGACCGTGGGGTAGGCCTCCATCCACGCGCTCCAGTAGGGGACCACCGTCTCCACCCGGGTCTGCTGGAGCATGATCTCCGACACCCAGATGGCGTACGGGTCGGCGGTCTCACGCCAAGGAAGCCGGCGGGCCTCTCCATCGAAGAAGGCCAGGAGAGCCTCACGCAGGCCCTCCACATCCGAGGGATCCAGGGCTGGCGCGGGACCGTCGGCGGAGTGAGTCATGGGCGAGGGTACCCATCCGCCCGGGAGCGGTGCCGAACCCACACGACCCCCGCCGGGTAGTCCGAACGAGTCCGTCATCGGCACCTGAGCCAGGGAGTCCCATGCGCTTCACCCGCTACACCAAGTACAAGGGAGGGTGGCTCGACGCGCTCAACCTCGAGTCCCTCCTGGAACAGATGTCCGACTTTCTCCTGAACGGGGGCTTCGCCGGAGGTCCCAACTATCATCCCTACTGGGGCTGGAGCGGGGTGGAGGACACCTCGTCGCTGGATGCCCTCAAGAACGCCCTGCTGAAGGCGCTCCTCGAGAGTGGCGAGCTCACGCCGGAGATGATCGAGGAGCTCCGGGGAGAGGGGGAAGGGGACGCCGACGTCCAGGCGGAGATCGCCAGGCTGCTGGACGAGCTCATCCAGCGGATGGTGGAGGAAGGCTACCTGACGCTGGAGAACGGCACCCCCTCCATGCCCGGCGGCGTCCAGGACGTCACGGGCCAAGGGAAGATCGACGAGGCGAAGGAGGCGGCCCAGCAGGTCCAGTTCAACCTCACCCAGAAGGGGATGGACTTTCTGGGGTACCGGGCGTTGAAGGGCCTTCTTGGCGCCCTGGGCAACGCTTCAGCAGGCTCCCACGACACCCCGCATCTGTCCACGGGGATCGAGGCGGAGGCGGCGTCGAAGCCCTACGAGTTCGGGGACACCATGAACCTGGACATCCCCGCCACCTTGAAGAACGCCATCGAGCGCGAGGGGCTTCAGGTCCCTCTGAATCTGGACTACTCGGACCTCATGGTCCATCAGGCCGAGTACCGGTCTTCCTGTGCCACCGTCCTCATGCTGGACATCTCCCACTCCATGATCCTCTATGGCGAGGATCGTTTCACCCCGGCGAAACGGGTGGCGCTGGCCCTGTCCCACCTCATCCGCACCCAGTTCCCCGGCGATACGCTTCGGGTGATCACCTTCGGGGACCGGGCGGAGGAGATCCCCCTCTCCCAGCTCGCCAAGGCCCAGGTGGGCCCGTTCCACACCAACACGGCCGAGGGCTTCGAGCTGGCGCGCCGCATCCTGACGTCCCAGAAGCAGGACATGCGCCAGATCATCATGATCACCGACGGGAAGCCCAGCGCCGTGACCCTTCCGGACGGAAAGGTCTACACCAACTCCGGGGGGCTGGACGCCTTCATCCTCAAGAAGACCTTCCAGGAGACGGCCGCCTGCAGGAAGGCGGGGATCCTGATCAACACCTTCATGCTCGCCCGGGACCCGTATCTGGTGCAGTTTGTGCGAAAGGTCTCGGAGATCGCCCGGGGCAAAGCCTACTTCACCAGCACGGTGACTCTGGGTCAGTACATCATGATGGATTTCATGAAGCGTCAGCGGAGGCGTGTCGGCTGACTGACAAACCGACCATCCGGCCGGGCGTCGAGCGGGAGCCCTGGGGAAGGCTCCCCGACGGAGAGGAGGTGGAGCGCTTCACCCTCCGGAACCGGAACGGTGTCACGGCGAGCGTATCGGCCTTCGGGGCCTCCCTCGTGTCCCTCCGGGTCCCGGACCGCGACGGTGCGTTGGGCGAGATCCTCCTGGGGCTCGACACTCCCGCCGCGTACCAGTCCGACCGGCACTACTTCGGCTCCACGGTGGGCCGGTTCGCCGGTCGCATCTTCCGAGGTCGGTTCGCCCTGGACGGGGTCCTCCACCAACTCCCCATGAACCATGGCGATCATCACCTCCACGGGGGCGACCAGGGATTCAGCCACCGTCTCTGGTCCGCGGAGGAGCGGATCACCTATCTGGAGGTGGGGGTCATCTTCCGACGCCGCTCCCCCGACGGCGAGGAGGGGTACCCTGGCAACCTGGACGTGGAGGCGGCCTACTGGCTCGACGACCGGGACCGGGTGCGAATCGAGTACCGGGCTCGCACCGACGCCCCCACCCACGTGAACCTCACCAACCACGCCTATTTCAACCTGGCGGGACGGGGCAGCGTGGCGGATCACCGGCTTCAGCTCCGGGCCCGAACCTGGATCCCCACCGACGCCGAGGGCATTCCCATGGGCGGGGTCAGCCCCGTGGCAGGGACGGACCTGGACTTCACGGAACCCGCGCCGATGGGCGCGAGGTCCGTGGGCATGGCCTACGACCACAGCCTTCTGATCCAGGGGTGGGACGGGACGCTCCGGGAGTGTGCCCGGGTCCAGGACCCCCGGAGCGGCCGGACCCTGATGGTCCACACCACCGCGCCGGTGGTTCAGTTCTACGTGCCCGACTTCCCGCCGGGAACCCCGGGGCGGGACGGCGGCGAATACCGGGGGCGAGCCGGCTTCTGCCTGGAGACCCAATACCCTCCCGATGCCCCCAATCGTCCCCAGTTCCCCTCTACCCGGCTGGATCCGGGGGAGGAGTGGAGCTCGACGACGATTCTCGAGTTCGGTACGACCTGAGGGCTACCAGAACCTCACGTACAGCGCCACGGTGGCCAGCACCACGAGCACGCCTGCCACCCGGGCACCCGCCGAGGGCACCAGCTCGATGTCCGGAGTGTGCTCCACCACGTCCTCGTCGGTCTTGGGCCTCAGCAGCGTCATGACGGTCAGGATGGCCAGGACGATGAAGAAGGCGATGGCCATGCGGTCCAGGAAGGCGATGCTGGGCACGGCCAGCTTCAGTCCGCCAAAGATCACCGGGCAGACCAGGAGACCCACCGTCCCGGACCACCGGTTGGCCTTCCGCACGAAGAACCCGAAGAGGAAGACCGCCAGGATCCCGGGGGAGATGAAGCCCTGGAACTCCTGGATGAAGGTGAAGATGCCGCCGAAACGGGGATTCCCCAGGAGGGGTGCCAGGAGGCATCCGAGGGCGGCGAAGATCGCCACCGTGGTGCGGCCCGTCACCACCAGCGCCGTCTCGCTGGATCCCGGCCTGAAGTACCGGCGCCAGAGATCCATCGTGAAGATCGTCGAGGCGGCGTTGAGCATCGATGCCAGGGAGCTCACCACCGCCCCCAGCAGCGCCGCCAGGATGAAGCCCTGCAACCCGATGCCCGCTGGGACCAGGCGACCGATCAGGAGGGCCAGCGCCGTGTCGTACTTGTAGCCCACCAGCCGGACGTGGGCCACGTTCAACCCCACCTGGGCTTCGATACGCTCGTTGTGGGCGTCCAGAGCGGGAACCCGCTCGGGATTCGCCTCGGCCCAGGCCCCGTCGTAGTCGAAGACGATCGGCGGCGCCTGGGGATTCCCCTGCACCTCCTGGAACTGGACCCAGGCCGCCTCGTTCCCCGCCAGGATCTGGGGGTCCCGAGCCGCCTCGTCGGCCATCTCGTCGCTGAAGAGATTGAAGGCGGCGATCCCCGGGAAGACGATGACGAAGGGGATCAGGAGCTTCAGTGCCGCGGCGAAGACCGCCCCCCGCTGCCCCTCCGCCAGCGACTCGGACCCCAGCGTGCGCTGGATGATGTACTGGTTGAGACCCCAGTAGTAGAAGTTGGGGATCCAGAGCCCCAGCGCCAGCGCGGTCCAGGGGAGAACCAGATCCCAGGCCGGCAGCGCCATGTGGAGCTTGTCCTCGTTCAGCGCCATCAGCTTGGTCCACCCACCGGCGCTGTCCGCCACCCCCGGGGCGGTGGTCGTGAAGGTGAGCTCGTCCACGGGGCTCGCACCCAGGGCCCGGAGGGCGAGAACCAGGATCACACCCCCCGCGAGGATCAGAGCGGATCCCTGGAGCAGGTCCGCCCAGGCCACGGCCTTCAGCCCACCGGTGACCACGTAGAGAGCGGCGATGATCCCGATGATCCAGGCCGCCGTGACGAGGCCCACCGCGGGAAAGAGGGTGCTCAAGGTCAGGGCACCCGAGTAGATCACCGCGGAGATGGTGACTCCCACGTACATGATCATGGTGAAGACGGCCATGATGAGACGGGCCGACTCGTTGAAGCGGACCCGGAGGAACTCGGGTGCGGTGTACACGCCGCTCTGCAGGAACTTGGGGAGGAAGAAGAAGGCCACTACGACCAGGGTCACCGCGGCCATCCACTCGTAGCTGGCGATGGCCAGACCGATGTAGTCCGCCGCCTGCCCCGACATTCCCACGAACTGTTCCGTGGAGATGTTGGCGGCGATGAGGGAGAATCCGATGAGCCACCACTTCAGCCCCCGTCCCGCCAGGAAGTAGGACTCGCTGTCCTTCTCGTCTCGACTCTTGGACAGCCCCAGTCCGACGACGGTGACCACGAAGAGGACGAAGACCCCGACGTCGACGAGGGAGAGGGAGATCATGGGAGTCGGCCTCCGGGAAGGGCCAGGGGAAGAGGGGAGCGAGGCGCTCGGATCATACCGCCGGCGCCAGGGAAGGGAAGCCCCGACGAGAGACCCCCATCACCAGGCGGACACGATTCGGATCGCCACGCTGACCCCCCAGGCGACCAGGCCGAGAAAGAGAACCACGAGACCCAGTTGTTCCGGAGAGGACACCGTCTTCAGGACCCGCCGGGTCATTCGGTAGGGCACCCCCGGGTCGTCCGCGCCCCCCGTCCCTCGGTGGCCGCGGGAGGCGGAGCGGACCACCCGGGCCCGGGCCTCGGCGGAGGGTTGCAGCTCCGCCCGCCTGGGCTCCCAGACCGCCAGAAGACGCCCGAACGTTCCGTGGGACGCATGGGGGCCCCGGTGACCCCGGGCCCGGGCGCACCGGCGATCCACGCCCGGCTCCG
The DNA here is from genome assembly GCA_037382905.1 of Gemmatimonadota bacterium. Lineage (GTDB taxonomy): Bacteria > Gemmatimonadota > Gemmatimonadetes > Longimicrobiales > Gaopeijiaceae > Gaopeijia. The sequence continues at coordinate 19,046 of JARRPL010000002.1, forward strand.
GCGCCCCACAGCGGCGTCCCGGCAGCCGTGACGCGGGCCTGAGGTGGCGGAACCGGTGGAGGCGTTCTCCGTGCTCGAGCCGTGTCAGATGCATCGTTCGATCCCCGAGGGCTAGCGCCCCGTCAAGCGAAACCCCACCTCATCGCCGTCCAGGCCCTCCCCCCGGGCCCGGAGCCGGACCTCCCCGGCCTGATGCTCCGCCCCCACGATGACGACGGCCTTCCCGTGAAAGAGGTCCACGTAGTCCGCGTGCATGGGCTCGAAGTTCCTGGGGTTCCCGTTCCCCACCCCGGCGATCCGAGCGGGCCCCTGGAGCTCCAGCGAGATCCGGTCGTCGGCGAGAGGCGCAGGATTCCCCGCGGCGTCGAAGGCCTCCACCAGAACGTAGGAAAGGTCCATTCCGTCGGCATCCAGGGTGGTACGGTCCGGCGTCAGTCGGATCTCCACCGGCTCACCCGCGGTGCGGACTGTGGCCTCGCCGATCACCTCGCCCTCCCGGTACGCCACCGCCCGGATCTCGCCGGGCTCGAAGACCACCTCGGGCCACATGAGGCGGGACCGCTCCTGCGACACCTCCGAGGTGGGGTCCTTGCAGTCCATCCCCTGGGAGGCACCGTTCAGGAAGAGCTCGCCGCAATCCCCGTTGGTGTAGACGAAGACCGGCACCTCCTGCCCCACCCGCTCCGGCCAGTTCCAGTGCGGGAGGATGTGGACCGTAGTGGAGTCTGGAAGCCACTGGCTCCGGTAGAGCCAGTAGCGGTCCTTGGGGATCCCCACCAGGTCCACGGCGCCGAAGTAGGAGCTGCGGGAAGCATCATCGGGACCGTAGCCGAACTCCTCCATGGCATCGTTGAAGTACGGAGTCGGCTCCCCCAGGTAGTCGAACCCGGTCCACACGAACTCCCCGGCGATATAGGGCTCCTGCTGCTGCCACATGAAGTCGTCGTCCAGCACCTCCGCCCACCAGGGCGCGTTGAGATCGTACGAGCTGACCTGGAGTGCGTCCGTGAAGTCGGTGGGGTCCTCCGGCAGGGGGAGCTCGTAGAAGCCCCGGGTGCTCAGGGTGGAAGCCGACTCGCTGATCACCACCGACTTGTTGGGTTCCATGCGCCGGGCCAGCGCCCAGCGCCGGGAGTAGTTCCAGGCGAGGACGTCGTAGTAGTCGAAGGCCCGGCGAACCGGGGCCTCGGGGTCGTCGTTGACCAGGGTGACGGGCCGGGTGGGGTCATAGCGGCGCACGTAGTTCACCATCGTGTGCAGCTTGTGGAAGCCCCCGTCCACGTTCCACTGCACATCCCCGATCTCGTTCCCCACGCTCCAGAGGAACACCGAAGGGTGGTTCCGGTCCCGGCGCACGAAGTTGCGCACGTTTCGATGCGCGAAGTCGTCGAAATCCGTGTCCGGTCCGATGTCGGCCTTCCCGTCGTACTTGTCGAAGATCTCGTTGAAGACCAGCAGGCCCATGCTGTCCGCCATGGCCAGCACCTCCGGGGCCTCCACGTTGTGGGCGGTGCGAATGGCGTTGATCCCCATGGACTTCATGATCTCGAGCTTCCGCTCCATGGCCCGAGGGTGGAAGGCGGCTCCCAGGGGGCCATGGTCGTGGTGCAGGTTCACACCCTTCAGCTGGACACGGCGATCGTTCAACCAGAAACCGTGGTCCGGATCGAAGCGGATGGTCCTGACCCCGAAGGGGGTGTCGTAGACGTCCCGGATCCGGCCCCCGGCGGACACGGTGGTCTGGGCCGTATAGAGGACCGGATCTTCCACGTCCCATCGGCGCGGGTTGTTGAGGGGGACGCTCACCTCGAGCTGAGCCTCGGCGCCTGCGACGAGCGTGTCGGCGACCTCGCCGCGGGCCACCACCCGCCCTTCGGGGCTCCGGATGGCCTGCTCCACCGTCACCACCGCCGCAGCCTCCGATGCGTTCCGTACCGAGGTGCGGAGCCGGACGTCGGCGTAGTGGGGCTGCACCACCGGCGTCGTCACCCACGTGCCCCACACGTCCACGTGCACCGGATCCACCGCCAGCACCCGGACCTTCCGGTAGATGCCGGCGCCGGGATACCAGCGGCTGTCGTGCTCCCGGGTGTCGGCGTGGACCACCAGCAGATTCTCTCCCCCGGGATCCAGGTGATCGGTGATGTCCAGATAGAACGACATGTACCCGTAATCCCAGGACCCGGCCAGCTCACCGTTCACCCACACCCTGGGCGAGGCCATGACACCATCGAAGACGAGATAGACCCTCCGGCCCTCCCAGGCGCCGGGGACGTCCAGGGCACGCCGATACCATCCCTGCCCGCGCCAAGGGAGCTTCCCGGTGTTGCCGTCGCCCTCCTCGAGGAACGGGCCTCCGATGGCCCAGTCGTGAGGCACCTGGACCGTCTCCCACCCCGAGTCGTCGAAGCGAGGGAGGTGGGCGTCGGGCTGTTCGCCCCGGGCGAAGCGCCAGCCTGTCTGAAGTACCCTCGTCTCCCTGGGAGCCGGGTCCTGAGCCTGGGCCGGGACATCGAACGCGGGGCTCAGCACCAGAAGCAGGAGCGGGATGAGGACTCGGGCTGCGGAAATCAGGTTCACGCGTGGCTCCGGGATGGTGCGGGGAGGACCCGGGATCGGGCAGGAGGTCAGGGCTGGCGGGGCAGGGTGCGGCCGACCACCACCGTGATGTTGTCCGTGCCGCCGTCGTCCAGGGCCTCCTTCAAGAGATCCGACGCCACCTGCCGCGCGCTCGTCATTGCCCTCAGGTGCTCCTCGATGCGCTCGTCCGACACGTGCTTGGTCAGCCCGTCGCTGCACATGAGGATGACGTTGCCCCAGTCCCGTACCACCCGGGTGACCACCGGAACGGCCTGTTCGCCGCCCACGGCGCTGGAGAGCACGTTGGCCCAGCGGGTCTTCTCGGCCTTGGTCCGGGACATGATCCCCCGGTCCACGAGCTCCTGAGCCAGCGTCTGGTCCCGACTGATCTGGGTCAGCGAGTCACCCCGCAGGATGTAGCAGCGGGAATCTCCGACCTGCAACAGGTAGGCGTGGGGCCAGAACCCCAGAAAGAGGGTGAGGGTGGTGGCGAAGGTGGGCCCTCCGCCCTCCTCCCTCCCCTTTCGCAGGAGCTTTTCGTGGCACGTGAGGGCTGCGTGGTGGAGGAGCTTCGAGAACGCCTCGGGATCCCGGCTCTCCGCCAGTCGGGCCTCCTCGAAGGAGTCGGCCACCGCCGAGACCAGACCCCGCACGGCCATACGGGCCGCCTCCCCTCCCCCGGCCGCACTGCCCACGCCGTCGGCTACCACGGCCAGGGTGGCGGCCCGGTCCAGGTCGTCCGGCGCCTCGGCCTCCTCCTCGGCGGTCACCACCCGGATTTCGCCGTTCTCCCGGGCCAGGCCCCCCACGAAGAAGTAGTCCTGATTCTCCTCCCGGACCTTGCCCACGTGGGTCACCCCCCAGGCGTCGATGTCGGAAAAGCGAGGACGTGTCTCGTCCTCGCCGCCCGGCATCCCCGCCGCCCTCCGTCCGTCGTGGGTCATCGGCTCTCTCCCGGATCCAGGCCCACCCGCTCCCCCTCGAATCCCAACTCCCCGTCCATCGTCCCGCTAAAGAGGCCACGGCGAACGGCGAACGGCAACCCGCCCATCATCGACAGTCGGGGCCACGCCGGGTCGGCGGCGGTATCCCGGAGGGAGCGAACCGACCCGTTCGACCGCTCGATATCCGTGGGCGAAGGGCACCGGATCGTTCCCGCCGAACGGCGCCACTTCGGCGCCGGTGTCACGGCGCCGGACCCTCGCCCGACACCGTCCCCGTCACCGTCCGCTCCGCAGCACACCGTGGTGGAGGGTGGCCACGAATGAATCCTCGGCTGCACGGTCCTCTCCCCAGGCTTCCGCCTGGGCCCGGAGGGGCCGGGCGTCCTGGATCTCCTCCAGTGTCATGCCCTCCGCCTCCAGGGTCGCTACGGCCCTGCGCATCGCCACCAGCGCGTCCCGGTAGGAACGGAGATCGTCCCGGGTGGAGAGGGCGCCGTGTCCGGGAATGACCCGCGTATCGGCGTTCATCACTGCGAGGGCCGCGCCGGCGGCCGCGATGACCCCGTCGATGGAACCGCCGCTGGCCGTGTCGATGAAGGGGAAGCGGTCCCGGAAGAAGGTGTCTCCCATGTGCACCACGTTCGCCCCCTCGAAGTGCACGATGGCGTCCCCGTCGGTATGGGCGTTCGAGACATGAAAGGCGTGAAGCCGATCCCCGTTGATGTGAAAGCTGACATCCTCGGTGAAGGTCACCACGGGGAGTGCCCCCTCGGGGGCGGCGTCGGTGGTGGACACGGGTCGTCCGATCCGCTCCAGGACCTGATCCACGCTCATGCGGCGCCGAACGTTCTCGTGGGCCACGATGAGGGCCCCCGCCTCACCCAGGTTCTCGTTCCCACCGGTGTGATCGCCGTGCCAATGGGTGTTGAACACGAATCGCACCGGCTCGGTGGTGAGGGCTCCGATGGCCGCCAGAATCTTCCCCGTCAGGGGTGCGAACTGGTCGTCCACCACGAACACCCCATCGTCGCCCACCGACACGCCGATGTTGCCTCCCTGACCCACCAGCATGAAGACCCCGTCCGCCACCGGCAGCGTCTCGATCTCGACGTCGGCCATCTCCTGGGCCCGAAGGCCGGACCAGGACGGCGCGAGAGCGACCGCCAGAACGGCCGCAGCCACGGGGAAACGGGTCAGGGTGCTCTGGACCATGCGAAGGCTCCCAGGGGATCGACGAAGAGGTGGGACGGGACCGGAGGATGGCTCCCCGCCGCTGGACGGCGCAAGCAGGTGCCGGCCCTCCAGCGCCAGTCGGGGCACGGCGCGGGCGTCGGGGGCGCGCCGCCCCCGGGGCTGCCCGGGAATGCTCCGGGCCGGACGGGTTGCGGGCCTGGTTCCGGACAGGCCTCTTGCTGCCTCGGCCCCACCCCCTACTGCGACGAGGTCGACGCTTGAACGCACTGCTCCTGCTTGTGCCCATCGCCTTCCACGGTCTCGGACTCGTGTCGTCCATCGACGCCGTCATGAGCACCCGCACCCCTCAGGGTGCGGTGGCCTGGGCCGTCTTCCTGAACACCTTTCCCTACCTGGCCGTGCCGGCGTACTGGATCCTGGGCCGCAGTCGGTTCCGCGGGTACGTGGACGCCCGACAGGACACCAGCACGAGCCTGGCCCGGAAGCTGGAGGGTCACGCTCGCCGGAGATATGCTCTGGCCTCCGGGATCCGACAGGAACGTGGGACGACCCCCGCCGAACGAGTCGCCGGGATGCCCTACGTCCGGGGGAACCGTCTGGACCTCCTCATCGACGGGGACGCGACCTTCGCCAGCATCCTGGGGGGCCTGGACCGGGCCCGCGACTACATCCTCTTCCAGTTCTTCATTCTCAAGGATGACCGCATCGGCCAGAAGGTGAAGCACCATCTGACCGAACGGGCGCGGGCCGGGATCCGCGTCCACGTGCTCTACGACGAGGTGGGCAGCCACTCCCTGCCCCGCCGGTACCTTCGGGAGCTACGAGAGGCGGGCGTCCAGGTCTTCGCCTTCAACACCCGCAAGGGCCCCCGGAACCGTTTCCAGATCAACTTCCGCAATCACCGCAAGCTGGTGGTGGTGGACGGGAAGGAGGCCTGGCTCGGAGGGCACAACGTGGGGGACGAGTACATGGGTGAGGATCCCCGTTTCGGCCGCTGGCGCGATACCCATCTCCACATCGTGGGGCCCGCCGCCGTCGAGGCTCAGCTGGCCTTCGCCGAGGACTGGTACTGGGCCACGGATGAGGCGCTGGAGCTGGACTGGACCCCGGTGCCGTCCAGCGACGGAGACGCCGAGGTGCTGGTCCTCCCCACCGGACCGGCGGACCCCCTGGAGACGGCCGCCTTGATGTTCACCTACGCCATCAACTCAGCGGAACAACGGCTGTGGCTCGCCACGCCCTACTTCGTTCCGGACGAGGGTCTCATGAACGCCCTCCTCATCGCCGGTCTGCGGGGGGTCGACGTCCGGGTGCTGATCCCCGACAAGCCGGACCACCTTCCGGCCTACCTCGCCGCCTTCGCCTACCAGTCCCGGTCGGCGGAGACCGGGGTCCGCTTCTTCCGATACACCGACGGCTTCCTTCATCAGAAGGTGTTCATCGTCGACGACCGTCTCGCGGCCATCGGCTCGGCGAACTTCGACAACCGCTCCTTCAGGCTGAACTTCGAGATCACGGCCCTGGTGAAGGACGCAGACTTCGTGGGCCGGGTTCACGAGATGCTGGAGGCGGATTTCGAGCGATCCACGCCCATGCCGCCGGACACCTTCGTCAGCAAGCCCTTCTGGTTCAGGCTCGCCGCCAACGTGGCGCGCCTGACGGCGCCGGTGCAGTGACGTTCGGCGGGTAACCTGCACAGCGGATCGATTCTTGCGTCGGTCGTAGAGAGCGTACGCAGTCACCCCCCCGCTCCTCCCTCACCCGGATACCATGGTCCAGGCCGACGCGAAGTTCTCGGATCTCTCCGCCCTCTTCCTCAACTGTACCCTCAAGCCTACGGGCACGCCGTCCAACACCGCCGCCCTCATCGGTGTCTCCACCGCCATTCTGGAGGCCAACGGCGTCCAGGCCGACGTGCTTCGACCGGTGGATTACCACCTGGCCCCCGGGGTCCGACCCGACATGACGGAGCACGGCTTCGACCGCGACGACTGGCCGGAACTGCGGAAGAAGGTCCTGGCCTCCGACATCCTGGTCCTGGCGACACCCATCTGGCTGGGCGAGGAGAGCTCGGTCTGCCGCAGAGTGATCGAGCGGCTCTACAGCGAATCCGGCAAAGAGAATGATCGGGGCCAGTACATCTACTACGGCCGAGTGGGCGGGTGCCTCATCACCGGGAACGAGGACGGCCTCAAGCATTGCGGGATGAGCCTGCTCTATGCCCTCCAGCACCTGGGATTCTGCATCCCACCCCAGGCGGACGCGGGCTGGGTGGGCGAAGCAGGACCGGGAAGATCGTATGCCGACGAGGGATCGGGTGGCCCGTCGAACGCCTTCACCCAGCGGGCGACCACCTTCATGACGTGGAACCTCATGAACATGGCGCGGATGATCAGGGACGCCGGGGGCATTCCGCCCCGGGGCAACTCGGTGGAGGCGTGGCAGGACGGAGCCCGCTTCGACCACCCCCACCCGGATACCTTCACGGTGGAGACCGGTTGAACGGTCAGGCGGTCCTCCGGTAGGACCCCTTAGGTGCCCACCGCCGCCGGCAGCCAGTGGTAGAGCACCATGAGCCCCGACACCATGAACACGGCAAGGGCCAACCCGGCCACGAAAACCCCGGTGAAGATCCTGGAGTCGAACTTCAGGTGCATGAAGAAGCCCACCACCAGAAAGAACTTCACCGCGGAGAGGATCAGGAGGAGGGGAACCTCGAGGCTCCCGAGCTCCATGTAGTACGCGCCCACCTCGAGACCCGTGAGCGCGGCGAGGATCCCGCCGATGGTCCAGTAGAACCCGACCGAGGCGTGACCGCCATGCGCGTCGTGGCCGGGCTCCCCGGGGGCACTCTGTTCGGTCTGCGTCGCCATGGAGGTCTCTCCTACGGAATCAGGTAGACGAGAACGAAGATCACGATCCAGACGATGTCCACGAAGTGCCAGTAGAGCCCGGCGATCTCCACGTTCAGCGCCTTGGACGGGGGTAGCTTGTCCCGAAGCGCCATGACGAAGAGGGTGATCATCCAGATCACTCCCACCGTCACGTGGGCTCCGTGGAAGCCGGTCAGCACGAAGAACGTGGACCCGAAGACGTTCTGCTGGAGGGTGAGACCCTCGTGCACGAAGTGTGTGAACTCGTAGTACTGGAACCCAAGGAAGATGGACCCGAAGACGATGACCGTCGCCAGCCAGGCCAGCGTCAGCTTCTTGTTCCCCCGCTGCACGCCGTCCAGGGCGAGCACCATGGCCAACGAGCTCATGAGGAGCACGAAGGTGGAGATGGTGGTCAGGGGAATGTCGAAGACGTCCGCCGGGTAGGGGCCCTGCAGCGCAGCGCCCTTGTACACCATGTAGGTCGACAGAAGCGTGCCGAAGAAGAGGCATTCGGACCCGATGAAGGTCCAGAACCCCACCTTCCAGCTGTTCAGGCCGGTGGCGGTGTAGTGATGGTCGTCGTGGGCGACGGCAGCTTCAGCCATGTCTCTCTGAGATTCAGTTGATCAGTTCGGCGCCGCCCGTCAGTGGGCTGCCTTCTCGGCGAAGGGATCCTCGAAGGCCCAGCTGTACACCCCGAATGCGGTGAACGCGAGACCCAGAAGGGGGACCCACCAGACTCCGGTCATGACGAGGGCCCAGGTGAGCGTCACCCCGAGGGCCACCACCAGGGGCCAGCACGAGGAGTTCGGCATCTCGGGCTCCACCACCGGCTCCTTGTGCGTCACCGCCTCGATCTCCCGACGCTCGTCCTCGTGCCACATGGGCTCGCGAGAGCGGACGTGGGGAAGCTCCGGGAAGTTGTAGTGGTGGGGCGGTGAGGGGATGGACCACTCCAGCGAGGGGGCACCCCAGGGGTTCGCCCCGGCCCGCTCGCCGGAACGGGCACTCTTCCAGAGGTTCCACAACAGGACCAGCGTGCTGATCCCCAGCAGGAACCCACCGATGGTCGAGAGCTGGTTGAAGAGCTCCACGTTCAGACCCGCCTGATAGGTCCACGTCCGGCGGGGCTGGCCGTACATCCCCGAGAAGTGCATCGGGAAGAAGGTGAGGTTGAAGCCCACCATGGTGGACCAGAAGTGCCACTGCCCCAGCTTCTCGCTCAGGAAGCGGCCCGTGACCTTGGGGAACCAGTAGTAGACGCCACTGAACATCCCCAGCAGGATCCCCCCGACGATGACGTAGTGGAAGTGGGCCACCACGAAGTACGAGTCGTGCTGCTGGAGATCCACCGGCGCGGAGGCATGCATGACACCTGAGAGACCCCCGACGGTGAAGAGGGCCACCAACCCCACGGCGAACATCATGGCGGTGTTGAAGTGGAGCCGTCCGCCCCACATGGTGGCCATCCAGTTGAAGATCTTCACCCCCGTGGGGATGGCGATGATCATGGTGGAGGCGACGAAGAACGAGTCGGCGATGGGCCCGAGCCCCGAGGTGAACATGTGGTGGCTCCACACACCCCAGCCGATGAAGCCGATGAGGACGCCCGCGTAGACCACCACCGGGTACCCGAAGAGTGGCTTCCTGGAGAAGGCGGGGATCACGTCGCTGATCACGCCGAAGGCCGGAAGGACCAGGATGTAGACCTCCGGGTGACCGAAGATCCAGAAGAGGTGCTGCCACAGGACCGGGTCGCCGCCTGCGCTGGCCACGAAGAAATTCGTGGCGAAAAATCGGTCGAATGCCAGCAGGATCAACGCCACGGCGATCACCGGAAGCGCCGTCACCAGGAGGAACGACGTCACGAACGTCATCCAGGTGAAGAGGGGCATGCGCATGAGCTTCATGCCCGGAGCACGCAGGTTGATGATCGTGGTGATGAAGTTCACACCCCCCATGATCGAGCTCACGCCCAGGATCGAGAGCCCCAGGACCCAGAAGTCCACGTTCAGGCCCGGGGAGTACTGGGCGGAGGTCAGGTTCGAGTACCCGACCCAGCTCGTGTTCGGAGCCGCGCCGACGAACCAGGAGGCATTCAGGTAGAGTCCCCCGAACAGATAGATCCAGTACGAGAGGGCGTTCAGGCGGGGGAAGGCCACGTCGCGGGCGCCGATCTGGAGCGGGACCACGTAGTTGAAGAACGCCACCGCCATGGGCATGGCCACCAGGAAGATCATGGTGGTGCCATGCATCGTGAAGAGCTGGTTGTACAGCTCCGGCGTCATGAAGTCGCTCTCGGGCCGGAAGAGCTGGATCCGGATGAGGAGCGCTTCGATCCCTCCCACGCCCAGGAAGAACAGGGAGGTGATGAAGTACATGATGCCGATCCGCTTGTGATCGACGGTGGTCATCCAACTCCAGATCCCCGTGTCCTCCTCGTGGGGAACCGGCGCGACGGCAGGGGCTGGAGCGGCTGGGGTCGTGACCGACATGGCTCGTCTCGTCCTAGCGGAGGTCGTACAGGTAGGTCGCCAACGTGCGGACCTGTTCCGGCGTCAGGTTGAAGGCCGGCCAGACCACGGGGGGTCGACCCCCCGGGTACCCCAGCCCCGGCATGAGGGCACCGGGCTTCACGGACTGGGGATCGCTGATCCAGCGGACCAGGTTGTCCACGTTGTTCTCCAGCATCCCGGCGGCGATGGTGGATCGCCGACCCAGGAGGGTGAGGTTGGGAGCGATGGCGCCCGCCTCGGAGACACCATTGATGGCATGGCAGGCCGAGCAGTTCGCCAGGAAGAGCTGGCGAGCTTCCTGGGCCTGCGCGTCCTCGCTCGACACCTCCGTCGGCAGGGGAACGGCTCCTGCCACGGTGAGGGCCTGGCTCTGGGTCACCTCTTCCGGATGACCCTGTTCCAGATCCGACAGCCAGGCCTGAAAATCCTCCTCGGTCTCCACCACCACCCGCATCCCCATGAGGGAGTGGGCCTCGCCGCAGAACTCGGCGCACTGCCCCCAGAAGGTGCCCGTCTCCGAGGCGGTGAGGTGGATCCAGTTGTACTTCAGATCCTGCCCTTCCGGCCTCATCCGGAGCGGGTTGGCGTCCCGTTTGCCCCCCAGCTGCGGCACCCAGAACGAGTGGATGACGTCATCCGAGTGGAGCCGGAACGAGACGGGGCGACCCACCGGGATGTGCACCTCGTTGGCCGTCACCAGATCCCCGTTCTGGGGATACCGGAACTCCCACCAGTACTGGTGCCCGATGACCTCCACCACCAGCGCGTCCTCCGGGGTCTCCTGGGTGGCGAAGACCGCCTGGATCGTGGGGATGGCGATGGCGACCACGATGAGGGCCGGGACGATGGTCCAGGCGATCTCCATCCCCATGTGGCCATGGAACTGTTTCGGCGGCGGCCCGTCCGGGCGCTCACGATACTTCACCAGGATGTAGGCCAGGACCACCCACACCACGGTGAGAATCAGGACGGACCACCAGAAGATCTGTCCGTACAGGGAGTGGATCGTCTCGGCGAAGTCCGAGGCGGGGTTGACGGAGGACTGGGGGTACTCGCCGGCACAGGCCGTGAGGAGCCCCAGGCCGATCCATCCCAGCAGCGATCTCGCAAACCTCATGATGATATGGCGTCGGATACGCAGGAGGGTCCGACCGGAATCACGACAACTCGCTCAGATCGATGCTCTCGTCCAGCAGCATGATGGGGATGTCGTCCCGGACCGGATAAAGGAGGCGCCCATCCTGCCGCACCAGGGCCGCAGAAAGTGGCGTCGAAACGCTGGATCCACCCCGGTTCCGCACTCGGCCGTCCGCCATTGCGGCGTTGAGCCGGGCGAGGAGATCGTCGTCGGCGACACGAAGAGACTGCTTCGTGTCGGGACAGACCAGGAGCTCGATGAGTTCGGCGTCCAACATGAACGCTGCAGCACCTCTGGATCCATTCTTGGAAGCGGGGGGTTGAATCCTGGAAAATTAGCAGTCTCGCCGCAGCAGCGCGAGACGCCAGGACCCTTTTCCCTCTACGTTCCGATTTCATGACCCTGCGCGGGCGATCCCGTTCCAAACGTCCCCTCTCCGCGGCACTCCTCGTCGGGGGCCTCCTGTTCGCGGGGGCGGCAGCCGCCCAACGGGGCGGCCTGACGGCGGCGGCCACCGCTCGTGTGGCCTTCGGAGCCGACACCGTCGTGGCCGAGGTCGCCCAGACGCCGGAGGAGCGCAGTCAGGGCCTCATGTATCGGGAGCAGCTGGCTCCGGACGAAGGAATGCTCTTCATCTTTCCGGACAACTCGGTCCGGAGCTTCTGGATGCAGAACACCTACCTCCCCCTGGACATCGCCTTCCTCGACCCGTCGTTCCGGGTCGTGGACATCCAGCAGATGGAACCCATGACCACCGAGCAGCACACCGCCCGGGCCGCCTTCATGTATGCCCTGGAAGTGAACCAGGGGTGGTTCTCCGACCACGGTGTGGAGGTGGGCGACGTCGCCGAGATCTCCTTCGGCCGCTGACCCCGGTCCGGTAGAGGAGGAGGTCAGGAGGACACGTCCTCCAGGGCCCGGATCAGGGCGTCCACGTCCCTCTGGTCGTTGTACACGTTGGGGCTGATCCGGAGGGATGCGCCCCGGAGGGATACGCTCACGCCCCGTTCGTCCAGGGCCGCCCGAACCCGTCCCAACTCCAGGCCGGCAGGCATGCGAAGCCCGAAGAGATGCGGGCTCCGGAAGTCTGCCTCCTCCACCCCGAAGCCCAGCTCCTCCGCCCGCCGGATCAGGGGAGCGGAGATCCTCCCGGTGTATTCGGAGATCCCGTCGGTCCCCCAGCCCCTCAACAGACGCAGCGCCGCCGCCGCCACCGGGAGGAGGGCGAAGTTCGATCGCTCTCCCACGTCGTAGCGGACGGCCCCGGGCTGATACTCGTCGGTGTATTCCACGAGCCCCTTGAAGTCCTCGCTCCCCCGGCGCCCGATCCAGGTCTCCTCCAGCGGCACGCCGTCGTCGAACCGAGGTCCGAGCCAGGCGAAGGCCAGGGCATACGGGCCCAACAGCCACTTGTAGGCCGCCACCACCAGCGCGTCGGGCTGCACCTCCCGGACGTCGAAGGGAACGGCACCCACCGACTGGGTCCCGTCCACCAGCAGAGCCGCCCCCACGTCCCTGGCCCGAGCCCCCACCGCCGGCAGGTCGAACCGGGTTCCGTCGGTCCAGTGGACGGTGGGCACCGCCACGATGCCGGTGGCGGGGCCGATGGCCTCCAGGAGATCCTGGTTCCAGCGAGCCCCGACCGCCGGGCCGGACGGCCGCGGCACCGTGCGGATACGCGCCCCTGTCTCCTCGGCCCGGCGCCGCCAGGCGTAGACGTTGCCGGGGAACTGCTCCCCCACCACCACCACCTCCTGGCCCTCCGCCAGGGGAAGGTTCCGGGCCGCGGTGGCGACCCCGTAGCTCGCGGAGGGATGGATGGCCACGCGGGTGGGATCCGGCGCATTCACCAGACCTCCGAAGAGCTTCCGGACCTCGTCCGAGTCCCGGAAGAAGTCATCGGGCCCGATGGCGGTGGGAACGCGTTTGAGCCGAAGTGCCCGGATTCCCGCCTCCTCCGCAGCCCGGGGCAGGGGGCCCATGTACGCGCAGTTCAGGTAGTGGAGGTCGGCCGGGAGGCGAAAGGCGTCCTTCTGGCACTGGAGGGGCGTGGGCATGGCAGACGGGTCCGGGTCACGGTTTCGGCTGGGGGTGGCGCCGTGTACGTTGCCACGCCCTGGTGCGCCCGAATCTCCAGCCCTTGCCTGCCATGAACAACCTGCGCCGCGCCGTCGTCCTCTCCACCCTGCCTCTCCTCCTGCTGGTCGGCTGCGGTCCCGCCGACGGCGGAAGCACGCCGGAGACGGAATCCGAGGCCTCCCTGGTCGAACGGGCCCGAGGCATCCACGAGCGGGTCATCACCCTGGACACCCACGACGACATCAACCCCGCCAACTTCACGGCGGAGCGCAACTACACCCAGGATCTGGAGACCCAGGTCAACCTGCCCAAGATGGAGGCCGGCGGGCTGGACGTGGCCTGGTTCGTGGTCTATGTGGGCCAGGGGGAGCTGACCGACGCCGGCTTCGCCGACGCCTACGACCAGGCCGTGGCGAAGTTCGACGCCATCCATCGCCTCACCGAGGAGATCGCGCCGGAGCGGATCGAGCTGGCCCTCACCTCGGACGACGTTCGGAGAATCGTGGGCGAGGGGAAGCTGGCGGCGATGATCGGTGTCGAGAACGGATACCCCGTGGGCACCGACGCTTCCCGGGTGCGGGAGTTCCAGGAGAGGGGCGCCCGATACATGTCCCTGGCCCACAACGGCCATTCCCAGCTCTCCGACTCCAACACCGGCGAGCGGGATGACGTGTGGCTCCACGGCGGTCTCAGCGAACTGGGCCGCGAGGTGGTGGCCGAGATGAACCGCTGGGGCGTCATGATCGACGTGTCCCACCCCTCGAAGGAGGCGATCATGGAGATGATCGAGCTCTCCCGAGCCCCCGTCATCGCCTCGCACTCCTCGGCTCGGGCGCTGAACGACGTGTCCCGCAACCTGGACGACGAGCAGCTCGCCGCCATTGCGGCCAACGGCGGCGTCGTGCAGACCGTGGCCTTCCGCAGCTACCTGGATTCGGAGAAGAACGCGGCTCATCAGGATGCCCGGAGCGCCCTGGAGGCGGAGATCGCCGAAGAGATGGGTGTGGAGCTCGTGGATCGCCGTACCCTCTACGGGATGGGAGACGACGAGCGGGACGCCTACATGGCCGCCTACGCTCCGGTCCAGGAGGCCGTAGAGGCCCGGATGGACGAGGTGAACGCCACGGCGCCTCCCGTGGACGTGGCGGACTTCGTCGACCACATCGACTACCTCGTGGAGACCATGGGGTTGGAGCACGTCGGGATCAGCTCCGACTTCGACGGAGGTGGAGGCGTCGCCGGATGGGAGGACGCGTCCGAGACCTTCAATGTCACGTTGGAGCTGGTGCGCCGCGGCTATACCGAGGAGGAGATCGGCATGCTCTGGAGCGGAAACCTGCTCCGGGTCCTGGACGAGGTTCAGGCCATGGCCCGGGAACTCCAGGGGGAGACCCAGGACTGAAGGCCCCTGCGAGGGCCCGCCTGGGGAAGGGCCGGCTCGTTCCGTCGGACGTCAACGGCCCGCCACCGACCCCAGCACCCGGTTCAGGAAGGTGTTGATCGCCGGAATGCGGACCTCGTCCGGCGGCATGTGGCCGGCACCCTCGGCAAGGACCAGCTCCTTGGGCTCCGACAGGAGCTCCCAGAGGGGCTGCGCCCGGGAAAGCCAGGGGTGCTCCTCGTCGTTGGTCCCGTTGATCATCAGCGTGGGGACGTCCAGGTAGGGGGCGAAGTTCACGTTGTCCGCCTCGGGAAGAGTGGGTTTGACACGCTCGTCGATCCCGGCCCCCACGAGCACCGCCGCCCGGTAGCGGTCCTCCACAGCCGCAAAGGCCAGGCGGGACCCGGCCCCCCAGCTCGTGGCCACGTACGCGAAGCCCTCCGGGTCGACGTCGGGACGGGACGAGGCGTAGTCCATCCCCAGCCGGAGCTCGGTCGCGTGACGCACCATCAGGTCCCGGAATCCCACCGAGGGCGGGGCCGGTTCCACCGTACCCGGAGGGAAGGGCCGTTCGAGCATACCCTTCATCACCACCGCCAGCGCCGCCCGGCCTGCCTGGATCGACGGGCCGATGGTCCACTCCGCGTCCTCGGGTACGGTCTCGGAGAAGAAGACGCTGGAGCCAGGGACGAAGACCATGGTCTGGTAGGGCGGCTCCACCGATCGGGGCGCCCAGAAGTAGAGGAGCACCGAGTCCCCCTCGGGACCATCGATCCAGATCCGCTCCCGGACCCAGGCGTCCGTCTCCTGGACGTCGGAGGTCCGCGGCCGCGGCGGCACCGGATCGTACCGGTAGAACTCGAGCAGCGTCTCGAAGGTCGCCCGGTCCACCGGCTCGTACTCCGGCGGGCGGACGTCCAGGTCGATGGGCCACCCCCCCTGATCCCCGGACCCGGTGGAGGACGCACAGCGGAAGCCCAGACCCGGAGACGTGTAACCCGGCTCCCGGGATGCGTACTCCGTGTACAGATAGGACGGCCCCTGCCAGGAACCTCCCGTGACGGCGTGCCCTTCGCCGTACCGGTTCAGGGTCCACTCCGAGACGTTGCCCGCCATCCCGTAGGCACCGAAGACACTGATGCCGAAGGGAAAGGAATCGACGGGCACCGGACCGTCGCTGTTGAAGTTGGCCCGACGTACCCCACCCCCCGTGGTGGACTGGATTCCCCAGGGCATGGCCACGCCGGCGAGAGCCGTGATTCCGGCCCTGGCCGTCTTCTCCCACTCGAAGACGGTAGGCAGCCTGGCACCCGCATGCAGGCAGTAGGCCTGCGCCTCCCACCAGGTGACGCCGGTGACCGGCAGTCGCCCCGCGTTCTCAGGGAAGCGGCCCCGGGACCATCCCCGGGGGCCCGGGAGGCCGGTGCGGTCCACCAGTTCGCGGCGGACTCCGGAAGGCGCGTCGATCCACCATCCGTCTTCGTCGTATCCGCCGTCGGAAACGAAGGCCTGGAAGTCCTCGTTGGTGACCTCGAAGCGGTCCATGAAGAACGGTTCCAGGGGTGCCGAAAGGGTGGTGGGTGCGTCCGGACTCGAGAGCAGGTAGTCGCCGCCGGGAACCGGAACCATCCCTTCCGGCACCGCCGAGGCAGGCACAAGGGTGAAGTCCAGCTCGGCCACCTCCATGTCCATCGGCGCGAACTCACGGACCAGCGCCGTGGACAGGACCATCTCCACCGGGTGGAAGCCGTCGAGGGTCATCGTCATGCGGTGATCCGCCCGGGGCACACGAAGTCGGTCGATGGGCGTGGTGCCGACGGACACCGGCTCCACCCCTCCACCCGTCCCCGGCTCGAACCGCTGGAGGACGACCTCCGCCCCCGGGGGGTCCGAGTCGATCCGGTAGGTGTCGGCGGTACGCCTCAAGAGGCTGGCCAGCGTCGAATCCTCCGGGATCCATCGTTCCGCCGAGACGGCGCGCTCGTACGCCTCCGGGAACCGCCCCGCGTCGGCCAGCGCCGCCACCTCCTGCAGGGAGGCCCGAGCCCCGGCCTTCTGGACCGCACGCCACCCCGTCCAGCCGGCGCCGGCGACGACGGCGGCCAGAAGCGCCACCAGCAGCGGACGTGAGCGGCGGGGTGCATTCCCGGCGGCCGTCTCCGGCATCCGGAGGGCCTCGGCGAAGTCGGCCGCGGAGGCGAAACGGTCCTCCGGGTTCTTCTCCAGCGCCCGAGCCACCGCACGGCTCACCCTCTCCGGTACCTCCGGTCGCAGGACCGAGACGGCGGGTGGACGCTCCGTCAGGACCCTGGCCAGCACCGCCTGGAGCGTCCCCCCACCGAAGGGCCGGGCTCCCGTGAGCATCTCGAAGGCGAGGCAGCCCAGGGCGTACACGTCGCAACGGGCATCGACGGCATGTCCCGGCTCGATCTGTTCCGGACTCATGTACCACGGGGTGCCCACGGAGACACCGGTGGCGGTGCGGCGCTCGCCGTCTGCGTCGGAGAGGGCCAGGGCTACGCCGAAGTCCGCCACCAGCGCCTCGCCATCGCTCAGGAGCACGTTCGCCGGCTTGATGTCCCGATGGATGAACCCCCGCCCGTGGGCGTGGGTCAGCGCCGTGGCGACATCCCCGAGAATCCCGAGGGCGTCGGCGACGGGAAGCCGGCCCTCCCGATCCAGTCGATCCCGCAGGGACTCCCCCGCCACGTAGGGCATCACGTAGAAGGGCCGGCCATCCGCCACCCCGGAGTCGAAGAGGGGGAGGATATGAGGATTCTGGAGATTCGCGGTGGTCCGGATCTCCGCCAGGAACCGATCCACCCCCACGAGAGCGGCCAGTTCGCCTCTCAGGACCTTGAGAGCCACCGCACGGTCGTGCTTGAGGTCCGTGGCCAGGTAGACCTCGGCGGTCCCCCCCTCTCCCAGCCCACCGTCGATCCGGTATCGGTCCGCCAGGGCCGAGACGAGCCCCGGCGACGGACGGGGAGGTCTCATCCTCCGTATACCAGCGGCCGTTGTATTCCCGGCTCTGGATATCGATGGAGGCGGTGAGGGTCTCCCCCTCCTTCACCGCGAACTCATCGATCTTGTCGCCCCAGTGGACGAGGCAGACCTGCTTCGGGTACTGACCGGGCGTCTCGAGGACGAACTCCCTCTTGCGCCAGGGGCCGTTGCGGCCCTCCCCGGTCTGTTCTTCGAGGACCTGGATGACTTTGCCGGTGATCTGGAGATCCATGGTTGTCCGCTGCGCGCTTCTGGGATGGAGGACGGATACGAAGCCGGAGAGCGTTCACGCGGGAGGCGGATACCCGTCCGGGCCTCAACGGTGGTGCGGCCTCACGACGGACGCAATGGGGACGGGCACAGCCGCGGGCGCAGCCGTGCCGCGCGACCGCGGAGCACACCTGAGGCGGAACGTGTTCGGTCGGTGGGAGCCGGCCGGTCCTCCCCGTGGCTTGCCAGCGTCCAGGTGCCGCACCACCCTGGTCGAGTCCGTGGGAGCGTCCCGGACCGGGAGCCGATGGGCTCCAGGTTGGCAGCAGGTCGAGCCCTCCCCTTTCCTCGCCCCCTCACCCGGCGGAATCATCCACCCATCCGATCCCTCGGGAGAGTTCCCACCCTCCCCGACTCGACGTCTGGCCGGCTTCGTGGCATCTCACCTTCTGGGGATGGTGGCCTACGCCACACTGAGCCCCGTGATCGTCGGATACACCCTCCTGGTCCTGGCCGTCTTCGCGTTCGGGTTGCTGGGCGGTGGCCTCACGGAGGACGGCTCGCTGGTTCAGAACGCCGTCCTGGCGGCCCTGGCCGTGGGCGACGGGGCCTGGGTGGAGTGGGTGTGGCGCCGGGAGCTCTCCTTCGAGGAGAACGCCCTCCGACTCTTCGGGGGTGTGGGGCTCCTGCTCTGGGTCGGTGACCTGGTCCTCTCCACCGTCCGGAGGGGAGGGAAAGAGACGCCGGCCCCCGCGTTCCTGGAGGCCTTCAAGGGCCTGTTCGTCCGTCTGGGACTCTTCACCCTGGGCCTGTGCACGGTTCTCCTGGTCTCCGTGCTGGTCGTTCAGGCCCGGGAGGTTGGGCTCACGATGGGCTGGGGTGTCCGGGCGGCGGCCACGGCGTACGCCATGGGCCTGGCCATCTTTCTCTTCTCCATACCGGCTCTCGTCGCCTGGTTCGTCATGGACCGGGCCCGTGGACCCCTGGCCCGTGCCATCGTCACCGGGTCCTTCGCCCCCTCCGACAGCGCCGGCGGGGCCTGAGCTCTCAAGGGACCGGCCCCCCGGTCCTTCCCGGCGTCAACCCGGCAGGTCCATGGCGTCCAGCACCTCGGCGGTCTCCCTGTGCACGTACATCTGGAGCCCCACCGCCACCAGTCCCGCGTCCCGGAACACCCGGCGATACCACTCCGGGGGCCGGAGGTGGAACCCCTCCCGGTCGCCGAGCGCCGGATCGTCCGAGGTGAAGACCTCGATGACCGCCGCACCCCCCACCAGATCGGCCAGGGTGTCGATCCCCTGAAGGATCTCGACATCCGGGAGGTAGTGGAGGACATCAGCGCATACCACCAGGTCGAAGGGGTCCTCGAAGGCGTGGAGCTCCAGCTCTCCGAACGACCCGGTGGTAACGTTCCGGGATCCGCCGAACCGCTCCACCGCATACCCGCAGGGGTCGATCCCCAGGTAGGAGGCCCCGGGGCGAAGCCGGTGGAGCACAGGCTGCCAGCGGCCCTCTCCGCAGCCCACGTCCAGTACCGAGTCCAGGGGTCGGTCCAGGATGGACTCCGCGACAGCCACCGCCAGAGCCACGTGACGCGCCAGGACCTCGGCGCCCCGGGGAGCTTCCCGACCCCGGTACCATCGATCGAAATACCGCTCGTCGTAGGCCTTTCCACCGGCCCGCCGGCCCGGACCCACGCTAGCGGCCCGTCGAGTTCGAGTCGGTCGGGACCAACACGCCGGGAGCGGGTCGGAACGGGTCATGCCAAGGCCGCCACGGTCCGGAACAGCAGGCGGGGACCGGGATCAGAAGTCGACCCAGTAGTTCAGCTTGACGATGAACACGTTGTCCGCGGGCACGTCCCACAAACCACTCCAGTCCCGCTGGAAATCGAAGTCTCCCACGCCCGCCGAGGCCCGCTGCTGACGCTGCCAGACCAGGAAGAGGGTCGATCCCGGGCGATATTCCCACCGGAGCACCGCGTTCCCCACCAGCGAACGGACGTTGAAATCCCGATCCGAGAACGAGAAATCCGCCGTTCCGTCGCCGTCGAAGTCCACGAACTGGTCCCCGTCCACCCTGCAGATGGTCCCCCCGGCGCAGGTGACGTCGTCGCCCTCCTGGGAGGCCTCTCCGGGCTCGAAGTCGATGAAGTCGAAGGTCTTCGACTGCTCCAGCTGGCGGTAGCGCACATAGTCGCCGCTGGAGAGGAAGGGCTGGGCGAAGAGCTGAAAGGTGAGGGTGGGGCTGAAGCTCACGTCCACGCGGGTCTCCATGGAGAGACTGCGCCGTTCCAGCTCTGCGAACAGGTAGCGATTGCCGTAGGTGGGGGCGTAGGGCACTTCGTCCGCGACGGTGACGTACTGAGACGCCGTGTTCTCCTGCGACCACCGGGGCTCCAGCCCGATCTCCATGTTGGGGGTCGGTCGGATCTCCACCCCCCCGCCAATGCTGAACTCGTCGCCCGAGCCATCGAAGCCCGACCTTCGATTGACGTTGAGGCGGAAATTCAGGGGCTTGCGGCGATCCGAATTCATCCCGGCGCTGACTCGCCAGCTCCCGGGATCCAGCATGATGGGGCCTCCCCGGGTCAGGGTGCGGCTGTAGTTGTCCGGGCTGTAGGAGAGATCGACGTTGGCTCCCCAGTTGTTGAGAAACTCGCCACGGGAGTTGAGGTTGAAGCTCCCGGAGGTATGCGCCTCCTTCCACGAGGTCCAGGAGCCCACGTCGTCCAGCGCTTCGTGGCTCCAGTTGTGGAAGGTGAAGAAGCTGATGTTGTAATTCTGGAAGAGGCTTCCGGGTTGGATCTCCCGGTATCCCACCCGGAAACCGCCGTCCAGGCGTTCCCGGTTCTGGGAGAACCCCAGGTCGTTGATCTCGAATCCGTCAGTCAGCTGCGCCGCCCAGACGGCCCACGTCCAGTGCTCGCCCCGCCGCTTCTCGAACTGCAGCCTCCACTCGAGCCCGCTCATGGAGGTGGCGGTGGAGTCCACCGACTGCCGAGTGGCGTCCGGCCGCTGAAAGAAATGCCGACTGCTTCGCTGGAGTCGGGTGATGGCGGTGGAATCGCCCTGCACCAGGGATCCCGCGAAGAAGCCTTCCAGGGCCCAGGTCCGTTCCCCCCACTGGTGTTCGAAGTCCAACCCCGCGGTGAAGGCCGAGCTCGGAAGGAAGTCGAAGCTCCCGTCCGAGGGGAGGCTCCGGTCGATGGCGGTGACGATCCCCCCGAAGTTGGACGCCCCGTCATTGAAGTCCTGCTGCAGCCGCAGGACCCCGAACTGGGTCCGGGGCTCGACGGTGTAGCGGACCGTTCCCTCCTCCTCCCCCAGGAAGGCCCGCCCTTTCTCCTCCTGGGTCAGGGCGGCCATCCCGCCCACCGACAGTCCGCTCTCCGTACGACCGGTGATCTTGGCGGCCCCCAGGATGGTGGCGGCGCTGGGGACGTCCTCGAACAGCGTCCCGTCGGGTGCGCCACCCTGGGGGGAGCGTCCGATGCGACGGGAATAGAACAGGTCGTTCTGTCGCCCGGAGAGCCCGAAGTTCAGAAGGTTCGCGTCCTGCACGAAGAAGGGCCGACGCTCCTGGAAGAAGACCTCGAAGGCCGACAGGTTGATCACCGCCGGGTCCGCCTCCACCTGTCCGAAGTCGGGATTGATGGTGGCGTCCAGCGTGAAGGCGCTCCCGAGCCCGAACCGCAGATCGGTCCCGAAGCGGGCCTCCGCCTGCTGGCCGTCGAAGAAGGGATCCCCCGGTTCGGCAGGGCCCTGATGGAGGCTGCTCAGGACATACGGGCGCGCCTCGATACGTCGCGACGTCGAGGTGATGCGCACGTCCTCGAGCTGCCCGAACTGACTCACCCTCCCCTGTCGAAGACGGGAGATCAGGGTCCAGTAGCTGGTCTCGTTGTTCGCCTGCCGACGCCGGGAGAAGTTCACGCCCCACGTCTGGGGAGCCGAAGACGAGGAGTAACGGATCTGGGAGTAGGGGATGCGCAGCTCCGCCGTCCACCCCTTCTCGTCGATCTGGACCGCCGAGCTCCAGACCGCATCCCACGCCTCGTCGCTGCGCTCGTCGTTGAAGAGATATTCGTCTCGCTGGACGCCGGAGGCACTCACCTGGAACTCGTAGCCGGTGCGACGATCCTGGTTGGGATCCAGCGCCACCGCGAACCAATCGAAATTCCCGCGACCGTCCCGCCGGACCAGCTGCGTGGCGATCTGGTCGGGGTCGTCCCACATCCGGGCGGCCAGGTAGATGGCGTCGTCACCGAAGATCAACCGCACCTCGGTGTCGTACTCCGCCGGGATGCCCTCGGTGGGCTGGCCCTGAACGAATCCGGTCAGGACCCTGGCGTCTTCCCACGACGGTTCGTCGATCCGGCCGTCCACCGCCACCTCCACATCCGCCAGCACCGCCGAAGCGGTCCGGACGATCGGTGCGCCCCCCTCACCCACGCCCCGGCCGCCACCCGACGAAGCCTCCTGGGCCGCCGCCGGCAGGGAGACGAGCGAGGCCAGGAGGAACGTCTGTACCCGGGTCCCGGACAGGCGCCTGGATCCGGATACGTCGGAGGGTGATGGAGTCTGGACAGGCATCGTTTCGAAGGGATCTGTGGGCAGAGCCGCCGTCATCGGCGGGCCTCCGCCGAGGGATGAAGCGGGGCCGGGGCGCGAGCCAGCGCGGTGAGGTCGATCTGCGCGGCCATCGGGTGCACCCGCTCAAGAGAGACACTCCGTTCCTCGAGAACGTTAAGGAGAGCCTCCCCGATGGCCTCGGGCAGGTCGTCCCGGGCCACGATCCAGTTCATCATGGCGAGGGTCGGAATCGCCTCGGCGACGCCTGGGTACACCCCAGGCGGAATCTGTGCCATCTCGTAGTAGGGGTGGGCGTCGACGATGGACTCCATCTCCTCGACGCTCAACGCCAGGATCCGTGCCGAACCGCCGGTGGTGGCCTCCAGCACCGCAGCCGCCGGGTACCCCACCGAGAGGATGGCGGCGTCCAGTGCCCCGTCTGCCAGGGCGGCCGCAGACTCGGCGAAGGAGAGGTATTCCTCGTCCACCTGGTCGTAGTCCAGTCCGAGACTCTCGAGAATCTCCCGGGACGTCTGTTCGGTTCCCGAGCCCGCGGAGCCGACGGCGACTCGAGCGCCCCGAAGGTCGGCCATGGATCGGATCCCGGAACCCTCCCGGACCAGCACATGGATCAGGTTGGGGTACATGGGCGCCACGACCCGCAAGCGCCGGCCGGGCTCGCCGGTCTGCGCCTCGTGGTACGTGCGGTAGGCGGTGACCGAGAGAGCGAAGCCCAGGTCCACCTGACCCTGAAGGATCCGGTTCACGTTCTCCACCGATCCCCCCGTGACCTCGGCCGTGTACTGCCGGGTGGAGTCCGCCAGCGAGAGCTCGTTGGCCAGGGCCCCCCCAAGGGGATAGTAGACCCCCCCGGTCCCTCCGGTGCCGATGCTGCGGAACTCCCGGCCCCCCTCGCCGCCGCAGGCCAGGGACGCACCCAGCGCCAGTGTGGCGACGACGGCCACCGAACGACGGCGGCAGGGGGACGGGAGGTCGTGAGAGACGGTGCGGCGCTCTGGCGGAGGGGAGTTCGTCGGCACGGCGGAGTCGGGCGACGTGAGGTGGCAGTCCGGGGTCAGCCTCTCAAGATAAACAAATGGCGGCCCGGTTCCCACGATATCGCCGTTCCCGCCGCCGTGACCGCGACAGGATGGCCCTCGTCACGGCTCGGGAACGCCGTCCCACGGGGGGTTTGCCACGAGCACCGAGGCGAACACCGCCGCGCCCGCCAGGTCGCTCCACCACCCCGGGACCAACAGCAGGAGGGCCCCGGCAGCCAGGAGACCCCTGGAGAACGGACCCAGCCGGGCTCTCAGGAACCCGATGGAGGCGGCGGCCAATCCGGCCACGCCCAGCGCGGCGCTGGCGGCGGTCAGTCCGATCCTTCCCGGCGACCCGTCCAGAAGGAGTGCGGGCTCGTGGACGAAGAGGAAGGGGATGAGGAAGCCGGGGAGAGCCAGCCCCATGGCCATCACGGCCGTCCGCATGGCCGGCGCTCCCACCAGCCCCGCGGCCGCATAGGCCGCCAAGGAAACCGGGGGCGTGACGTTGGAGATGCAGCCGAAGTAGAAGATGAAGAGGTGGGCCGCCAGGAGGGGGGTGCCCAACTCCACCAGCGCCGGCGCCCCCAGGGCCGCCAGGACCACGTAGGCGGCAGTGGTCGGGAGCCCCATCCCCATCACGATGCTCCCCATCGCCGTCAGGACGAGGGCCGGAAAGAGGTGGCCCCCCGACAAGGTCACGATCAGCTCCGACATCCGGAGCCCGATCCCCGTGAGGGAGGCGACGCCTACCACGATCCCTGCGGCGGCACAGGCCGCTGCGACCTGTACCGCTCCCCGGGAGGTTGTGGCCAGGAGACGGCGGACCTCCGGGCCCCCGAGGCGGCTCTCGGGGCGGAGCATGGCCAGGACGACGCCCGCCACGACTGCCCAGAAGGCAGCCCGCATGGGGGAACGACCCGATGCGAGGACCGCCACCAGGAGGACCAGGGGCAGGAGGAGGTGAAGGCGGCCCAGGATCGGCTCCTGGCTCTCCCGCCCCCCGGGCTCCAGCCCCATCCGGCCCGCGCGGAAATGGATGGCCAGCAGGAGGGCGAGGTAGTACAGAAGGGCCGGGAGGAGGGCCGCCAGGGCCACGGACGGGTACGGAATGGCCGTCCAGGTCGCCAGGATGAAGGCTCCGGCACCCATGACGGGAGGCATGAGCTGACCCCCGGTGCTCGCGGCGGCCTCCACCGCCGCGGCGAAGATGGGCGAGAAGCCGGCCTTCCGCATGACGGGGATGGTGAAGGTTCCGGTGGTCACCACGTTCGCCACCGCGCTCCCGCTCAGGGACCCCATGAGGGCGCTGGATACCGCGGCGGTCTTGGCCGGCCCGCCCCGGCTCCCTCCCGCCACCCGGTTCGCCAGGGCGATGAGGAGGGCGCCGCCGCCGGCGGCCTCCAGGACGGCACCGAACAGGATGAAGAGGAAGACGAAGTCGGCGCTCACCCCGAGGGGGATCCCCCACACGCCTTCAGTGGAGAGGAAGAGGTGCTCCACCAGTCGCTGGACTCCGTATCCCCGGTGCGCCAGGGGCCCGGGAAGCCAGGGTCCCGCCAGGGCGTAGACCAGCGCCGACACGGCCACCGCCACCAGGCCCCACCCGGTGGTCCGGCGAGCCAACTCGAGAACCGCCACCACAGTGGCACTCCCCAGCGTCAGATCCAGCCACGTAGGTGTTCCGGCCCGGGCCACCAGGGCCTGGTGTTGGAGGGCGAGATAGCCCGCTGCCGCCACCAGGATCAGGGACAGCACGAGATTCCCCAGAATCCACCGGGAGGACTCCGGTCCCGCCGCTGCACCCCCGGTGCCGACGCCGTCCGCTCCGGGGTCCCTGGGGGCGCCCAGGGCCCAGAAGCCCAGAAGGCCCATGAGGGCCAGGTGGACGGGTCGCTGCACCAGCGCCGTGAAGGGCGAGATCCCTGCGGCCCAGAGGTGGAAGAGGGTCGCCACGCCGGCCACCCCGGTGAGGAAGGCCCGTCGAGCCGGGGCCACGCGCTACCCGGCGGAGCGGTACTGGAACCAGCTCACCACACCCACCAGGAGGAGGGAGAGACCCAGCACGATCCCCACCGCCGAACCGGCGGACCGGCGCTCGTCGAAGCGGCTGAACACGATCCCCATGACGACCCAGGCCCAGAGCCCGAAGAGGTCGAGAGCTCCCAGCACGGACCCGAGATACGTATCCCGCAGCGCCCCCTGGAGGAAGGTCCCGACGCTCAGCGTCAACTCGGGATCCCTCCGTGCAGCCTTGAGAGGAGACACGAGCAGGGCCCCCATCCCCGTCAGCAACGCCGCGTGGGCCGTGCCCGCCAGGTATTGGCGGAACCGGCCTTCGTCGCCCAGGACGAAGGCAAAGATGAAGGCCATGATCCCGGCGGAGATGAACATGAAGAGGACCCAGGCCACCGAGCCCCCGATGCTGGCACTGATCCGGATCAGATCCCCCCGCACGGGCTCCGCCATCTCGCCGGCTCCCACACCACCTCCTCCGCTCAACTGCTGCGTCCGCAGAAAGTCCGCCCAGACGTCGGCGGGGATGGCCAGATTCGCCGCTGCCAGGAGGAGGGCGCCCAGCACCAGCGCGTCCCACCAGACGGGCCGGCTACGGAGGTGATCCCCGAGCCGGCCCGGCGCGTACACCAGGAGGCCGAGCCGCCGCAGGAAGCCGGCCTTGTCGGGGGAATCGGGGCGGTCATCCATGGGGCTGGAGTCGTCCATTCGGTTTGCCGTGGTGAGGAGGTGGTGGGAATATTCGCCATCCTGGTTCAACGTGCACGAAGATGAGGGAGACGGGAATGCGGATCGCAACGCTTGGACTCACGTTGGGGGCGCTGGCACTGTCCGGACCCGCCCTGGCCCAGGATGCACCGGATACCACGAGGGCGGACGAGGACCTTCCCCTGGAGCCGGGCCGCACCATCCCCATCGACCTGACCGAGGGGTCGTGGATGAGCGTCGACGTGAGCCCCGACGGAGGAACGCTGGTCTTCGACTATTTGGGCGATCTGTTCACCCTCCCCATCTCCGGGGGTCAGGCCCGGCAGCTCACCTCCGGGATGGCCCTCGACGCCCAGCCCCGTTTTTCGCCCGACGGCGAACGTATCGTCTTCACCTCGGACCGGGACGGCGGTCAGAACATCTGGGTCATGACGTTGGACGGGTCCGACACCACCCAGATCTCCCGCGGGGCCGCGAACCGGGCGGAATCGCCGGAGTGGACGCCGGATGGGGACTACGTGGTGGCGTCCATGGGGGGCTTCCGCGGCGGGGGCAACCCGACCCTCAAGCTCTTCCACGTGGCGGGCGGAAGTGGCGTCGAGCTGCTGGACAACGATGACGGCGCTCCGAAGAGGATCGGCGCCGCCTTCTCCGGCGAGGACGGCCGCTGGGTCTGGTATGCGCAGCGCACGGGTCCCCGGGACTGGGACTACAATGCGCAATTCCCCCTCTACACGATCCGCGTCTACGACCGGGACACCGGCGAGAGCTACGGCCGGGTCTCCCGCTACGGCGGGGCCGTGCGGCCCACCCTCTCCCCGGATGGCCGCTGGCTCGTCTACGGCACCCGGCACGACGACCAGACGGGCCTGGTGCTTCGAGAGCTGGAGACGGGCGAGGAGCGCTGGCTGGCGTACCCGGTCCAGCGGGACGATCAGGAGTCCCGGGCCAGCATGGATGCCCTGCCCGGGATGAGCTTCACCCCCGACTCCCGGGAGCTCGTTGCGTCGTATGGTGGGAAGCTCTGGCGGATCCCCGTGGAGGGAGGTAGCGCCACGGAGATCCCCTTCCGGGTCGACTTCGACCTGGCCGTGGGTCCCCTGGTGGAGTTCGACTATCCCATCGAGGACACCCCCACCTTCACCGTCCGGCAGATCCGGGACGCCGTTCCCTCTCCCGACGGGGAGCGCCTGGCCTTCACTGCGCTGGACCGGTTGTACGTGAGCAACGCCGACGGCACCGGGATCCAGGCGGTCGGAGAGATGGAGACCACCCAGCAACAGCCGGCCTGGTCCCCGGACGGGGATTGGATCGCCTTCACCAGCTGGTCCGAGACGGAGCAGGCAGGCCACCTCCACCGGGTCCGCCCCGATGGTTCGCAGCTGAGTCGGCTCACCACCCGGCCCGCCATCTACCGGGATCCCGTATGGTCCCCGGACGGCTCCCGCATCGTCGCGCTTCGCGGGGACGCCCGGGCCTACCTGGAGAGTTCGGGTCCCAGGGCCGCCTTCTCCGCCGACGAGGTGGTCTGGATCCCCGCGGCGGGGGGGCAGGCAACCCTGATCATGCCCTCGGACGGTCGCTCCAACCCCCATTTTACCCGGGATGCGGAGCGGATCTTCTTCGACGCGGCCCCGGACCGGCTCATCTCGGTCCGGTGGGACGGGACCGACGAGAAGACCCACATCCGGGTCCGGGGTGAGACGCCCGCCGGATCGAGCCAGGCTCAGCCCCCCAGCGCCATCGTCATGGCCCCGGTGGGGGATCAGGCCATGGCCCTGATCCAGGGGCAGATCTACACGGTGACGGTCCCCCGGGTGGGCGAGGCGCCCACGGTGAACGTCGGCAACCCCGAATCCGCCGCCTTCCCGGCCCGGAAGCTGACCCGCTTCGGCGGCGAATTCCCGGCCTGGTCCAGCGATGCGCGGCGGGTCCACTGGTCTCTCGGGAACGCGCACTTCGTGTACGACCTGGATGCCGCCGCTGCATTCGCCGATTCGGTGGAGGCGACGGCGGGCCCGGAAGAGGAAGGGGAGGACGAGGAGCCGGCCCGTTACGAGCCGAGGGAATTCCGTCTGGAGGTGCAGGCCCGGCGGGACCTGCCCACCGGAGTGGTGGCGCTGACCAACGCCCGCGTCGTCACCATGGATGGCGACCGGGTGCTCGAGAACGGCACCGTCGTGGTTCGGGACAACCGGATCGCCGCGGTGGGCGACGCGGGATCGGTGGAGGTGCCCTCCGGCGCCGAAGTGATCGACCTCTCGGGCCGGACCATCGTTCCCGGCTTCGTGGACACCCATGCCCACATGTGGCCGGCCTGGCAGGTCCACCGCCGGGATCAGTGGATGTACTGGGCCAACCTCGCATACGGGGTCACCACCACGCGGGACCCCCAGACCAGCCAGACGGACGTCCTCACCTATTCGGACCTGGTCCGGGCCGGCGAGATCACCGGTCCCCGGATCTACTCCACGGGCCCGGGCGTTTTCTGGCAGGACAACATCTCGTCCCTGGACGAGGCCCGGGACCTCATGCGCCGCTACTCCGACTACTACGACACCAAGACCATCAAGATGTACGTGGCGGGCAACCGCCAGCAGCGGCAGTGGATCATCCAGGCGGCGCGGGAACAGCGCATCATGCCCACCACCGAGGGCTCACTGAATCTCCGGCAGAACATCTCGGAGACGCTGGACGGCTATCCGGGCCTGGAGCACTCGATTCCGGTCTTCCCCCTCTACGACGACATGGTGGCTCTCTTCGCCGGCACCATGCGCGCCTACACGCCCACGCTGCTGGTGTCCTACGGGGGTCCGTGGGCCGAAAACTACTACTACACGCGCATGAATCCCCACGACGACGCGAAGCTGCGGCGCTTCATGCCCCATTCGGACGTGGACGTCGCCACCCGTCGGCGAGGCGGCGGCCCCAGTCCGGGCCCCGCCGGCTGGTTCCTGGAGGACGAGCACGTCTTCCAGGACCACGCCGTCTTCGCCCGGGACCTGGTGGAGGCCGGTGGCCGGGTAGGGATCGGGAGCCACGGCCAGCTCCAGGGTCTAGGCTATCACTGGGAGCTGTGGTCGGTGGCCTCCGGTGGGATGAGGCCTCTGGACGCCCTTCGGGCCGCCACCATCCTGGGCGCCGAAGCGCTGGGACTGGATCAGGACCTGGGGAGCATCCGGGAGGGCAAGCTGGCGGATCTGGTGATCCTGGAAGAGAACCCTCTCGACGACATCATGAATACCCGGAGCATCACCCACGTCATGATGAATGGCCGATTGTACGAAGGCGCCACCCTGCGGGAGGTCTACCCTCGGCAGCGAGACCTTCCGCAGGCATGGTGGTGGGACCGGGAGCCGGAGGGTCTCCCCGGCGTGGGACGGTGACACGGAGGCGGAGCGGGTCGTCCCCGGCATCCGCTCCGCGGTTCCTCCCTGCATCGGCTTCGTTCAGCCTGCGCCAGCCTCGTCCATCAGACGGACGTGGCTCACGCCGCGCATGGTCACGGCCAGGGGCATGGGAGCCGCCGTCACGTCCATGGTGCCTCCATACTCGACCTCGCTGCGACGGTAGCGCATGACGCCCCTCCCGAGGTCCCAGAGGAAGTACCCCTCCACCGTTCCGGTGAGGTTCTGGAAGAAGTCCATCCCCTGGGTCGTTCCCTCCTGATACAGGGTCCCGGTGCCCTGCATCCGGACCTTCAGCAAGGTGGTCCCGTCCACCAGGGTGTCGCCGGCCACCGTGTAGGTCATCACCGTCTCGCTGGTGTTCGCGGCATCCGGTAGATCCGCCACGTAGGCGACGGTGTCGGTCCAGGTCATCCCCGGTGTGGGCGGGGTCCCGGGGAGGCGGGGGAAGAACCCCTCGGCGACGGCCTGGGGCACGACCAGTTGGCTCGCCCTTCCCTGGAGCTCCGGAAGGGAAACCACCTCCGTGCGGCCGCGACCGTCCATGGTGAAGACCACCGGCCCCTCCACGTCCTCCTCGGTGGCACGCTCCGGGGCGCCCATGGGGTTGGTCATCTCCACGTCCAGACCCGTCCAGACCGCCGTCACCCGAACCCCTCCTGCCGTCGGAGCGAAGGCCATGTCCAGCGCCGCGTCCTCCAGGATGAACACGTCGACGACCTCCCCTCCCACGTCCACGGCCAGGGCCGTGGAATCCACCTGGGTGTAGGCGAGTTGCCGCTCTTCCCCGGCAGGATGGGCCAGCGCCGCCGGGCCCGCCGCATCCGGACCGGAACCGCCGGCGCACGCCGCCAGGAGAAGGAGGGTCGAGAGCAGAGATGTGGAGCTGCGTGGCATGAGGGGATCTCCCGTGGTGGTCCGGCATGATGGCGTCGTCGGCCGCGGGATCGGTGAAACCCCCGGCGGCGCATACGGTAGCACTACCCCGGTTGTGGAACGAATCCCCGGTGCTTGGCCGACGCCCCAGGCTCTGGTTATCGTCCGCTCCCCACGAATCCCCCGGCCCGAGGTCCCCCATGTCCTTCCGCACCAATCCCGATCGCATCCTGGAGAGCATCGACCGGCGGCGTAACCGCGAAGAGACCGGCCTCCGAGGGTCCGACCGCCAGGCCAACGGTCGCGAGCTGGACACGGACGTTCCGGATGTGGACGCCACCAACCCGGAGCGGGTCAAGCGGGTCTTCCGGGCGGTGGAGCGAGCCTACACCGCCACCGCCCAGAGCGCCGTCCTGGGGCCCCTCGCCCAGCGCTTCCAGGCCGTCGGGGACATTTCGGAGCACAAGGCTCGGGGCGACGTGAGCATCGCCGTGCGCTACATGGATCACCAGCGGCCGGAGGACTTCGGCATGAGTCCCTTCGAGATCCATCCCGAGGACCTGGAAGAGATCCGGAAGGAGACCAAGACCAGCCGTCCCGATGTGAACGCCATGCGGATCCTCCGCAGGGAGCTCCGGGACGGCGTGCTGGCGGCCTACCAGAAGCTGGAGCCCCGGATCCGGGACGCCATCCGGGACCGGGCGGACATGGGGCACATCGAGATCCAGGTCACCATGGACCTGCGGCCCATCGACCCGCCACTCCCGGGCTGACCCCCTCGGTGCGGCGGGGGCAGAACCGGGGACTCCCGGCGTGGCTCGGGTCCTCTTCGTCTTCCTGGACGGCGTCGGCATCGGACACGCCGACCCGGCCAGGAATCCCATGCAGGCGGCGGCACTTCCGACTCTGACGGAGCTCCTGGGTGGGACGCTTCCCACCCTCTCCCGCCCACGGATCGGGACATCCCTGGGCCGCTCCGCCGCAGCCTTTCCCCTGGACGCAGGGCTCGACCGACCGGGTCTTCCCCAGTCCGGGACCGGCCAGACGACCCTGCTCACGGGGGAGAACGCCGTGGTCCGGTTCGGCCGGCACTTCGGACCCTGGGTTCCCGTGTCCCTCCGCCCGCTGGTTCGGGACCGGAGCCTCTTGAAGCTGGCCGTGGATCGGGGTCACACCGTCACCTTCGCCAACGCCTACCCCCGGAGCTGGGCACGATCAGGACAGCTCCGAAGGATCGCCGCTCCACCGTTGGCGGCGCTGGGTGCCGGACTTCTCCACCGCAGTCAGCGAGAGCTGGCCCTGGGTCAGGCGGTGAGCTCCGAGATCGTGAACGACGGCTGGCGGGCCCGATGGCAGGACGAGGGCATTCCCAAGGTCACGCCCGTCCAGGCCGGCCGAATCCTCGCCAGGCTCGCGGCAGACCATGAGCTGACGTTCTACGCCCACTACGCTACCGACACCGCGGGACACCGGGGGGACGCCGCAGACTGCCGGGCCGCATTGGAGCGGGTGGACCGCTTCCTGGCCGGCGTCCTGGAGACGCTGCCAGAGGACCATCTCCTCCTGGTGGCGTCGGACCACGGGAACATCGAGGAGCTGGGTGCGGGGCATACCCGGAACCCGGCACTGGGCATTCTGGCGGGTCCCGACGCTCCGGCCCGATCCCTGGCCCTCACCTCCCTCACCCACCCGGCGGCGGCGATCCTGGACTGGCTGGCGACGCCCGCCTGAGGCCCGTCCTGGAAGCCGGGCCGACGCCCACGGGGGTTGGGATTCGTCGCTCCGCCCGTCCCATCCGGAGGTTCTCACGCCCCGACGGTCGAGTCAGGATGGACCCCATGGTCTCCTCCCCTCCTCCCGTCTCCCAAGGCGGCCCGTCGGGCTCCCGGCTTCTGGGCACCCTCCTCCTGGAGGAAGGGGTCCTGAAGCCCGACCAGCTGGACGCCGCCCTGGGGCTTCAGGCGGAGGACCCGGTTCGTCTGGGCGAGATCCTGGTCCGGGAGGGCCTCGTGTCTCCGGAGCAGGTGGCCCGAGCCCTGTCCCGGCAGCTCTCCCTTCCCTATGCGCCGGGCCCCCTGGATCCGGAGACCGAAGCGCTGGAGGTGATCCCCGGCGAGCTCGCCCGCCGACTGGGTGTGCTTCCCCTCCGGACCACCAAGCGGGACCTGGTCCTGGCGGTGGAAGACCCGCTGGACGTAGGGGCGGTGGAGGACGTGCGCTTCCGCACGGGCAGACGGGTGGAGGTCCACGTCGCCTCGGGCCCGGAGCTGCGGCGGGGGCTGGATCGGGGCTACGGTGGCGAGCTCGAAGCGCTGGTCTCTTCTCTGGAGGGGTCCTGGACGAATCCGGACGAGGACCGGGATGCTCTCGAGCGGGTGGCGGGCGCCGCTCCGGTGGTCCGATTGGTGGACGGGATCCTGGCGGAGGGCTGGGAGGCCGGCGCCAGCGATCTCCACCTGGAGCCCGTTCCCGGGGGACTCCGGGTCCGGCTCCGGGTGGACGGTGTCCTCCGGGAGGTGCGAACCGTCCCCGGCTCCCTCCGTCCCGTGGTCCTGTCCCGGCTGAAGATCATGGCCGGAATGGACATCGCGGTCCGCCGCCGTCCCCAGGACGGAGGGCTCCAGCTCCGGGCCAAGGGCCGTTCCGTGGCCCTTCGGGTGTCCACACTTCCGGCCCGGGAGGGCGAGAAGGCGGTGATCCGGATCCTGGAGCCGGATCAGGCTCCCGAGTCCCTGGCGGAACTGGGGATGGGACGGGAGGACCTGGAACGGGTCCGGGCCGTGCTGGCCTGCGGACAGGGGGTGGTCCTGGCCACGGGCCCCACCGGCAGCGGCAAGAGCTCCACCCTCCAGGCGGCGCTGCGGGAGGTGGACCGGGCCCGACACAACGTCACCACGCTCGAGGACCCGGTGGAGTATCCGATTCCCGACGCCACCCAGGTCCAGGTGGATCCTCGCGCTGGACTCACCTTTCCGGCAGCCCTCCGAGCCGTGCTGCGACAGGATCCGGATGTGGTCATGGTGGGTGAGATCCGGGACGCCGAAACGGCGGAGATCGCCATGGCGGCGGCGGTCACCGGGCATCTGGTCCTCTCCACACTCCACACGACCGACGCCCCCTCGGCACTCACCCGTCTCCTCCACATGGGTGTGCCACCCTATCTGGTGGCGGGCGGCGTGGCGGGGATCATCGCCCAACGGCTCGTGCGGGTCCTCTGCACCCGTTGCCGGGGTCGTCCGACAGGGGACGGGTGTCGGGAGTGCGTCGACGGCTATCGTGGGCGCACCGGCATCTTCCAGGTTCTGGTCATGAACGACCGGCTTCGCCAGGCCGTGGTCCAGGGAGCGTCCACGCCGGTGCTGCGCCGCCTGGCGCGGGAATCGGGGATGGGCTTCCTGGCCGACGACGCCCAGCGGCAGGTCTCGGAAGGTCGCACCACGCCCCAAGAGGTCGCCCGGGTGGGTCGGGGTGACCCGGGGGGCGCCGTGCCGTGCGCGGCTTGTGGGCAGGAGGTTCCGTCGGAGGCTCGCGGGTGCCCCTGGTGCGGCGACCGGCGCGTGCGGGAGTGTCGCTGCGGAAGCCGGCTGGAACCGGGGTGGCGATTCTGCCCGGCGTGTCTGGCCCGGGCCGCTGCGGACCCGGGGGGGTAGACCGCCCCTCGCTGCTCCGGGGCGGTCGTGCCACTTTATCGCCGATGGGCACGTACCCCCGCCTCGGCCTGGTCGTCGCGCCGGCCGGGGCACCTCGAGTGGAGGAGCCGAGACCCGATGGTCCGCCCCCGGAGCTTTCGCCGGAACGTCTTCTGGACCGTGCTGCTGGTGGCCCTCACCCCTGCGGCGCTCGCCCTCGTCCTGGCGACGGTGCTTCTGTCCGGCATGGGTACCGGCAGTGGGACGCTGGGTCCCTGGGACTCTGTCGCCCGCTCCGGACGGGCGCTTGTGGAGGCGGCACGGGAGGCCGCCCCCGACGACCCCCGGGTCGCTGCGCTGGCGGAAGAGCACCAGGCCGCCCTCTCCGCCTCGGTCCGTCAGTCCCGGCTCTACTCCTTCGTAGCCCAGCGGACGGTTCAGATCCTCCCGGTGGCCGCCCTGCTGGCGGTCCTCCTGGTCGCGGGGCTTAGCGCACTCGCGGCCCGGCGGGTGTCGAAGCGCCTCGGGGGGCCCGTAGGGGAGCTGGTGGAGTGGACCCGGTTGGTGGCCGCCGGGGAACCGGTCCCGGACCGGGAGGAGGACCGGAGGCCCTTCCGAGAGTTCCGCTCCTTGCGGGAGGCGCTCCGCTCCATGGCCTCGGAGCTGGCTGCCGCCCGGGATCGGGAGCTCGAGGCGGCCCGGGTGCGGGCGTGGTCCGACATGGCGCGCCGCGTCGCCCATGAGCTCAAGAACCCCCTCACCCCCATTCGGATCGGGGCCGCGTCCCTCGCACGGAGTGGGGATGAGGGCGTGCGGGACACGGGAGAGATGATCCTGGAAGAGGTGGCCCGGCTGGACGGGATGGCCCGTGACTTCTCCCGATTCGGACGTCCGCCGGAGGGCGCACCGGCACCGGTGGACGTGGGGGAGATGCTCCACGCCCTCCGTCGACGCCACGCTCCCGAGGAACCCGGAGCCCCCGCCGTGGAGGTGCTCATCGCCCCGGGACTCCCTCGGGTGATGGGACACCACGACGCCCTTTCCCGAGCGGTCCTCAACCTCATGGTGAATGCCCTCGAGGCACTGGAGGGTCGAGCCGACGGACGGGTGGTACTGTCGGCACGACCCCTTGCGGGGGGTGTGGAGATCTCCGTGGCGGACAACGGGCCAGGGGTTCCCTCGGAACTCCGGGAGACCGTCTGGGAGCCCGAGGTGACGACCCGGCGCCGAGGGTCCGGTCTGGGCCTCGCCATGGTACGGCAGACGGCCCAGGCCCACGGCGGCGAGGTCCGCCTCGTGGCCCGGGACGGCGGTGGAGCGGACTTCCGCATCGCCGTCCCGGGTTCCAGAGCCTAGGCGGGAGCGTGCAACTCCTCATCGTCGACGACGAGGGCAACATCCGCCGGGCCCTCCGGGCCTTGCTGGAGGCCGAGGGCCACCAGGTGGACACCGCCGCCTCCGCAGAGGAGGCGCTGGAGCAGATCCGGCAGCGCCCTCCCGATGTCGTCCTCCTGGATCTGGCACTGCCGGGGCGCTCCGGTCTCGAGGCGCTGCCGGACATCCGAGAGCTCGCTCCAGCCACCGTGGTGGTGATGATGAGCGGACAGGCATCGCTGGCGGACGCCGTGGAGGCAACGAGGCTCGGCGCCTTCCACTTCATCGAGAAGCCCCTGTCCCCGGAGGCTGTGCTCCTGACGGTGAAGGGCGCCGAGGAGCTGGTCCGAGCCCGTGACCTGACCCGGGCCCTCCAGGAGGAGCTGGGTCCAGAGGCCGAGCTGGTGGGGCGGTCTCCGGCGCTGGAGAAGGTCCGGGAGCTGATTCGAAAGGCCGCCCCCACCGACGCACGCATCCTGATCACCGGCGAGAGCGGCACCGGGAAGGAGTTGGTCGCCACGGCCATCCACGGCCTCTCCCAGCGTCGAGCCGGCCCCTTCATCCGTGTGAATTCGGCGGCGATCCCCCGAGACCTCGTGGAGAGCGAGATGTTCGGACACGAGCGGGGCGCCTTCACGGGGGCCACGGAACGGCGCCGGGGTCGGCTCGAGCTGGCCCATGGCGGCACCCTATTCCTGGACGAGGTGGCGGATCTGGGTCCCGAGGCCCAGGCGAAACTCCTCCGGGCCCTCGAGACGGGGATCGTGGAGCGGATCGGGGGCACGGAGCGGATCTCCGTGGACGTCCGGATCGTCGCCGCCACCAACCGGGATCTCGAGAGCGAGGTCCGGCGAGGCCGTTTCAGGGACGACCTGCTGTTCCGCCTGAACGTCCTCCCCATCCACCTGCCGCCCCTCAGGGAGCGAAGCGCCGACGTTCCACTTCTGGTGGAGCACGCCCGGGCCCGACTGCAGCGGCGGCAGGGCGTCCGGGCTCCGGTCTTCTCCCCGGAGGCCATGGAGACCCTGACCGCCGGGTACGACTGGCCCGGGAACGTCCGGGAGCTGCTGAACCTGGTGGAGCGACTCGCCATCCTCCACCCGGATGCGGTGGTGCGTCCGGCCCACGTCCGCGCGGTCCTGCCCGGGCCCGGAGCCGAGTCCAGGCAGTCGGGATACGTGGACCACGATCCCCGACCCCTGCGGCAACGGCTGGACGACTACGAGCGCCGCCTCCTGGAGGGGGCGCTGGCGGTGTCGAGCGGGAATGTGTCCGACGCCGCGCGACGACTGCGAACCGATCGGGCGAATCTCTACCGACGCATGAAACGTCTGGGACTGCGCGACGAGGAGGAGGAATGAGGCGGAAGCTCAGGGTATGCCCGGGAGCCTTGGTGGCACTGCTCCTCTGGGTCACCGGGCCGTTGGAGGGCCAGGAAACGATCCGGGGGGAAGTCCTGCCGGAGGAGGTGGCCGCCGACGTGCTGGGTTTCGTGAACGATCCCGGCACCCTCCGCTTCGAGGGGGACGGGCGGGTGCCCAGCGGTCAGTCGATCCAGGGGAACGTGGCGCTGGTGGGAGGATTGCTCACCGTCGCCGGAGAGATCCGCGGAGACCTGGTGATCCTGAACGGCGACCTGGTGCTGCTGCCCTCCGCCGTCATCACCGGCGACGTCCTCATCGTGGGCGGGGAAGTGGCCGAAGGCGATGCGGACGCCATCCAGGGCCTCGTCTCGATCTACGAGCGGGCCTACCCCGTGGTGCGCCGGGACGGGGGCGTGTATCCCCGCACGGATCGACGACGGGAGCGGCCGGGGATCTATCTGGGTGGATCCAGGATCACGATCCGCTCCGGGAGCGGCTACAATCGCGTGGAAGGCCTCCCGATCCTGGTGGGACCCCTCTTCCGAACCTCGGGCGACTACCCACTGCGGGTCGAGGCCCTGGCCATCTTCCGCACGGAGTCCGGCTTCTCGCTGGACAACCTGGGCTACACCGTCCGGCTGGAGCAGTCGTTCGGCGCGGCACCCCGGTGGACGCTCGGCGCCGGGGCAGCTTCCGAGGTCGTGCCCATCCAGGGCCGGGGGGTGTCGGATCTGGAGGCCTCCCTCTCGACCTTCCTCCTCCACCGGGACAATCGGGACTACCTCTCCCGGGAGGGCTGGTTTCTCAGCCTCGCCGCCGACTTCGAGTCGATCCCGTTGCGTACCAGCCTGACCTTCCGGGCCGACGACCACTACAGCACGACGCCGGGAAGCCCCTGGACCCTCTTCCGGAACGACGAAGAGTGGCGGCCCATGCCCCTGGTAGCGGAAGGCGACCTCCGCACCCTGGAGGCGCAGGTGGAGATCGACCGCCGGAACGACCCCGACAACCCCACCGACGGATGGTTCCTGGAGGCGAGCCTGACCCACGGGCTGGACGGCGACCTCTTCCTTCCCGCCTACATCGCGGCGGGCGCCACCGCCCCCGAGGGTCCCACACCGGTGGACCCCCGATTCACCTTCGGAAGCCTGGATCTCCGCCGATACGCACGCATCGACCCCAACTCCGACCTTCGCTTCCGGCTGTTGCTCCAGGGGGCCCTCCAGAGCGACGCCCTTCTCCCCCAGTTCCAGTCGGCCCTGCGGAGATCCCGGGGGGAGAGGAGGACGACGCAACCCGTACCGCCTTCGTCCGGTACGGGTGTGACCAGACG
Organism: Gemmatimonadota bacterium; assembly: GCA_037382905.1. Classification (GTDB taxonomy): domain Bacteria; phylum Gemmatimonadota; class Gemmatimonadetes; order Longimicrobiales; family Gaopeijiaceae; genus Gaopeijia. The sequence goes on from JARRPL010000002.1 coordinate 57,291, forward strand.
GCCCTCTTCCAGATGGAGTTCCGGGAGGTCCTGGACTGGGAGCTGGACCTCTCACCCGACAACGAGGAGGACTGGGAGGAGTGGCACTGGTACCCCAGGGTCGACTTCACCACGGCGCTCGTGGCGTTCCTGGACGCGGGCCGGGGGTGGTCCAAGGTCCCGGACGGCGTCGACAGCGATACGTTGGCGGACATCGGCGCCGGGGCGTTCATTGGAGACCTGGGGCTCTTCCTGGCCTACCCGCTCACCGGCGACGACCGGAAGGTGAGGTTCTTCGTCCGGCTCCAGCACCGCTTCTGAGTCGTGGCCTCCCGGTGCCCCCCGTCCCCGCGGCGCGCCCCCCGCGGCGCGGCTCTCCTTGCCACGCTCGGGGTGCTCCTCGTCCTCCCCGCCCAGACGGAAGCCCAGGAGGAGGATCCCCAGGCCCGCGTGGACCCGGCTACCGGTGCCCTGGATCTCGCCCTGGCCCCTCTCCTGGACGATGGCGGGCTGCGCCGGGCCCTCCACTCGGGGTTGCCCATCCGGGTCGAGGTGACCGTGGAGCTCTGGCGCGACGGGTTCTTCGATCAGCAGGAGGCAGGAGGCACCTGGCGGGCCAGCATCCTTCACGACGCCGTGACCCAGAGCTACGAGTTCCAGGCCGAGGACCAGGAACCCATCTCCCTCCCGACCCTCGACCGGGTCGCCCAGACTCTGCAATCCGCCTTCGAGAGCGAGGTCCGGCCCCGGCGGGAGGGTCGCTACTACTACCTGGCGGAGGTGGAGATGCAGACCCTCTCCCTGTCGGACCTGGAGGAGCTGCGACGATGGCTTCAGGGCGACCTGGGCTCGGTGGTGGAGGGAGACGGGAGCCCCGAGACTGCGGTGGCCCGGGGTCTGCGACGGATCATGGTCCGAGCCCTTCGCCTGCCGGCGCGACGAGAGCGACTCCAGACGCCCAGCTTCGACTGGCCACCGAAGGAATCCGAGACCTCGCCACCGGAAGGGCCGGCGGGGAGGAGTCGGACCGTGGAGAAGGGGTCCCCCTCCGACTCCGCCCTTCCCAGCCTTCCACCGCCAGGAATCCCGGAAATCGGCCTCGACGCCCTCCTCCCTCCGATCGAGCCCTTCGACTCCCGAGGGAATGCACTTCCGGTGGATTCGTCAGGGTTCCCGTGCGCCGGGCCCACGGAGGAACCGACCGGGTGATGCCCCGGTGAACCGACCTTCCCGGATCACCCCCTCGCCGTTGACGAAGAGATGCCGCACGCCCCGGGAGAGCTGATGCGGCTCGGTGAAGGTCGCCACCTCGGCGATGGTTGCGGGGTCGAAGACCACCACGTCGGCGTACCATCCTTCCCTCAACAGTCCCCTGGCCTCCAGCCCCACCCGGTCCGCCACCGCCGAGGTCATCTTGCGGACCGCCTCCTCCAGCGGAAGGACCCCTTCGTCCCGGACGTACCGTCCGAGGATTCGGGGGTAGGTGCCATATCCCCGCGGATGGGTCATTCCGGTGGCGTTCTTCGGGTCGTGCACGCCGGAGTCGGAGCCGAATTTCATCCACGGCAGGGTGAGGAGTTCCTCCACGTTCTCCTCGGACATGGCGAAGTAGACCATCCCCACATTCCCCTCCTCCACCAGGAGGTCCAGCACCGCCTCCGCCCAGGGAGTTCCACGCATCTCCGCCAGCTCCGCCAGCGTGTGGCCCGTGAGTTCCCGGTTGGCGGAGGAGAGACCCACCATCATGGCTCCCGCAGGGGTCGAGAGGGCGCACCAGTTCTCCCAACCCTCCGGCGGTGCCGACATCTCGGCGATGATCCGGGCCCGGGTGTCGGGATTTCGGAGGTTCTCCTGGAGAAGGCCGTCGGCAGAGGTCCAGGGGGGGAGGCAGGCCTGGAGGCTGGTAGAGGCGGCGGTGTAGGGGTACATGGCTGCCTGGATATCCACGCCCCGGGCCCGGGCGCGATCGATGAGATCGATGGCCTGATCCTGCAGCGCCCAGTTGTCGACCCCGGCGGCCTTCAGGTGGTAGATCTCCACCGGTGCTCCCGATCGACTGCCGATCTCCACCGCCTCCGCCAGGGCCGTCAGCAACCCCGACGACTCACTGCGGATGTGGGAGATGTAGATCCCCCCGTGCCGCGCCACCTCCCGGGCCACCGCCACCAGCTCGTCGGTTCCAGCGTAGGCCCCCGGCGGATAGATGAGGGCGGTGGCCACCCCTAGCGCCCCCTCCTCCATGGCCCGCCGGGTGACCGCACGCATGGTGTCCAGCTCCACCGGGTCCGGACGGCCCTCCCGCAGCCCCATGGCGTATCTCCGAACGGTGGTGCCCCCGATGAACGAACCCACGTTCACCGAGACGCCGCCGGCCTCCATCTCCTCGAGCCAGGCTCCGAAGCGGGTCCACTCGTTCCGCCGTCGCCGCTCGGTCTCGTCGCCGTCTCTCAGAAGCCCCTCGTCCCCCTGACCGTTGAGGTCGATGAAGCCCGGGGCGACCACGGTCCCGGAGACGTCGAGCACCTCTCGGGCCAGAGCCCGATCGGCGAGCCCCGGAGGCAGGATGGCGGCGATTCGATCCCCCGACAGCGCCACGTCGGCGTAGCGCCAGGGATTGCCGGTCCCGTCCACCAGCCGGCCATTCACCAGGAGCACGTCCCACGGGACATCCTGGACCGGGGGTGGGACCGGCGGCGGGGACGGTGGGACCACCACGTCGGCGGGCCCCCGGGGCGTGCAGCTGGCCAGGACCAGGAGCACCGCCGAGAGGCTGCGATGGAAAGGCCTACCGGCCAGGCGGTTCGGCTTCATCCCGTGAAGACCTCGTGTCGGATCTCCAGCGATTCGATCCGATCCAGCCGGGGTCGCACACCGATGCCGGGTCCCTCCGGGAGCTGCATCATCCCGTTCTTCATCTCGAACTCCGGGGTGATGATGTCCTCCTCCCAGTATCGTCGGCTCTCGGAGATATCCCCCGGGAGGGTGAAGCCGGGCAGGGTCGCCAACGCCACGTTGTGGGCCCGACCGATCCCCGATTCCAGCATGCCGCCGCACCAGACCGGTATGCCCCGGTCCCGGCACAGATCGTGAATCGCCCGGGATTCGCCGAAGCCCCCGACCCGGCCCGGCTTGATGTTGATGATCCTGCAGGCTCCCAGATCGAGGGCCAGGCGCGCGTCGGCCTCGGAGCGGATCGACTCGTCCAGGCACACGGGCGTCTCCAGGCGTTCCTGGAGCCGGGCGTGCTCCGCCATGTCTTCATGGGACAGGGGCTGCTCGATCATCATGAGGCGCAGCTCGTCCAGCTCCGCCAGGCGATCCGCGTCCGCCAGGGTGTAGGCGGAGTTGGCGTCGGCCATGAGGTCCGCCTCGGGGAACCGCTCCCTCACGCCCCGGAGCATCTCGACGTCCCGCCCCGGCTTGATCTTGATCTTGATGCGTTTGTACCCCTCCAGCAGATAACCCTCCACCCGTCGAAGGAGGGTGTCGTCGTCGGGCTGGAGGCCGATGCTCACGCCCACCGGCACCGGACGCCTCTCGCCACCGATCTCCTCCGCCAGCGAGACCTCGTGCTTTCGGGCCCAGAGGTCCCACGCCGCCATCTCCAGACCCGCCTTCGCCATCCGGTGGCCCCGAACCCAACCCGCCGACGCCATCACGGCGGCCGGTGAGTCGAAGTCACCCCCGGCCATGGCCGGCGCAAGGAACTCGCGGATCACATGCCAGGCCGTCTCGGTGGTCTCGGGCGAGTAGCTGGGATCCTCGGCCGCCACCACCTCACCCCATCCCGTGAGGCCTTCCGAGTGAAGGCACACCAGGATCACCGTGCGATCCTGGCGAGCGCCCGAGCTGATCTCGAAGCGCTCTCGGAGACGGAGCGGGACGATGCGGATCTCGATGCGTTCGATGTTCACGGCAGACAGGGTGTGGGGATCAGGACTGAGGCGGCTCCGCCATGGCGGTGTCCGCCGGGACCAGGACGTACTGGGAAACGGGAGCGAAGAACGGACCGTCGGGAGGGGGCGCCGGAGGTGGAGGAAGGAGCTCCCGAACCTCCCAGCCCCGGGCCAGCGCCGTCTCGAGGATCCGGCGGGTGGCGACGCGCCAACGCCGGGCCAGGTCGGGGTCCCGGTCGCGGAGGGACTGAATATCGGCGGGGATCGGGAGGCGGAGGCCGCCGGCCCCCGCGCCCCGCTCCAGGAGGGTCGTCACCTGGTCCAGGGCCGGGACGCCCTCCGGCACCGGGTCGGGCTCCCCTTCCGTCACGGCAAAGGCCAAGGCGAGGTGGGAAAAGGCGCCCGCCGGCGGAGGG
>JARRPL010000002.1:61612-73580 GCA_037382905.1 Gemmatimonadota bacterium
CCGCCGGCGGAGGGCGGACGCCGGCCACCCGATCTCTCACACGGTTCGAGGTCAACTCCCAACTCACCACATACCGGTCCGTCCCCAGCCCTCGGTGCAGTGGCGAGTCCGATTCGCCGTACATGTCCACCGCGTACTCTCGGACCACGGCTCCCAGGTGCCCGAGGTTCAGATAGGCGTTCCGGGACTCCAGGGGATCGAATGTCCAGCGCATCAGGTCGACTCCGAGCCCCAGCACCCGCTCCCGCTGAAAGTGCTTGAGCCGTCGCCCCACCCCCCGGTCCCTCAGCCCGGGGCGGACCGCCAGGATGTCGGACCAGTGGACCGGGCCCCCCTCCTCCAAGCCGGTCATCCCGTACACGAAGCCGACCAGCTCCTCCTCGGACCCGAAAGCTCCCGCCACCACGCCCCCCAGCCGTCGCGTCACCTTCATCAGCGAGGCCGGCACCCGTTCCGAGAATCCCTCGCCCCAGATCGACTCCTGGAAGGCCACCGCCCGCCTGAACTCGTCGATCCCCGCCAGCTCACGGATCCGCACCCCGTCGCCCCCGGACATCCCGACCTCGCCCACCGGCGCCTTCAGGCCCCGGCCTCCTCCGCCAACGGCGCTGCCAGGAGCGCCGCCAGGAGTGCCGTCCGCTCCACCAGACTCTCCACGACGATATGCTCCCGGACCGCGTGGGCTCCGTCCCCCCGGGGACCCAGGCCGTCCAGGGTCGCGGTGTACTGACTGGTGGTGTTGCCGTCGGATCCGCCGCCCGCCGTCACGTCCTCCAGGTCGAGTCCCAGCTCCGCTCCGATGCGCCGGGTCTGCTCCCAGAGCCGGGTGTTGCGCGGCGTTCGCTCCAGGGGTGGGGCCTCGAACCCCCCCGTCACCTCCAGCGTCACGCCGGGCACCACGGGCTCCAGCGCCTGAATGGCCCGGGTCACCTCGTCGGCGTCTTCGAGGCTGAGGGCCCGCACATCCACCCGGGCCTCGCTCCGGGCCGCTACCACGTTGGGTCTCGTTCCCCCCTCGATGACGCCCACATTGACCGAAAGGCCCCGGTCCAGGTCGTTGAGGCCGTGGAGCATCTGGATCACGTGCGCCAGCTCGAGGATGGCACTGGTCCCCGCCTCCGGCTCCAACCCCGCGTGTGCAGCCCGGCCCTGGATGCTGACGGTGAAGTGGCCCACGCCCTTCCGGGCGGTCTTCACCTTCCCGACGGGGCCCAGCGCCGGCTCCAGGATCAACGCCCGCCCGGCGGCTCGCGCAAGGCGTCTCACCGTGCCACGTGACTCGGGGCTTCCGATCTCCTCGTCGGAGTTGACGAAGGCCACCGGCGTCACGCTCACGGGCACGTCCAGGGCTTGGAGCGCCTCCACGGCGAAGATCATCATCACGAGTCCGCCCTTCATGTCGAAGACACCCGGCCCCCGAAGAAGCCCGCCCTCTCGTCGAACCGGCATGTGCTCGAGCGTCCCAACGGGCCACACCGTGTCCAGATGACCCACCATGAGCTGGATCGGGCGGTGGCGCGTGCGGGCGGAGGGGATGAAGAGGACGTGCCCGCTGGTCTCCCGGCCCGGGATGTGGCGGTGGCGATAGCCCAGGTCGGCCCAGGCCTCCACGAGGAGCTTGCGGGCCGGGGCATGGGTCGAGGGGACGTCGGTGGGGGTCTCCATGAGGACCAGCTCGGTCAGCAGATCCACCATGGCCTCCAGGCGACCGTCCAGATACCCGCGCAAGGCCCCCGGCTCGAGGCCTTGCAATGTCGAGGCTCGGGATCCGGGCATCAGCGCTTCATCCCGCTGTGGAAGGGGAAGGCCTGAGAGGCGGAGATCTCCGCATACCGGCCCGGAGGCAGATAGGCCAGGAGCGGCGCGCCGGCCACGGTGTCGGCGTCGTCCCGCTCGGGCCGCCGGACCGAATCCGACGCGACCCGGGCTGCCACGATCCGTCCAGCGATGAGGCTGTTGCGCCCGAATGCGTCCCAGATCCCCGAAAGCTCGCACTCCAGGTAGAGATACCCCCCGGCGGCCAGCGGCGCCGAGACCCGCTCTCCCGGAAAGGTCTCCAGCAGGGTGAGGGAGACCTTCTCGTCGTCTTCGCAGCGGGGGGCCGAGGCGAGAGAAGCCGCCAATACACCGCCCGGGCGAGGGAAGGTGAGGGCGAACTCACCGGTCCGTTTGGCGTTCTGATAGGTGCCGTGGGAGGGGGTGCACACGAACCCGATGTAGTTGTCCCAGCCCAAGGGTGTGACCATGTGCTTCGGGGCCAGATCCACCGATCCGTCCGGTTCCGAGGTCCCCACCAGTACCAACGGTGCAACGGTGAAGAACTTGTCCCACACGGGTGCCCCCAAGTCGAGGGTGATGAGACCCTCGTCAGCCCGGTCCTGGCCCATATACGCCGCCTTTCCGATAACTCGCGTCGAGTAGCTCGATGGGGTGGACCACCTCCAGGGCGCTTCCCTCGAGAAGAAGACCTCCCCCGATCTGCATCATACACCCCGGATTGCCCGTGGCCACCACCTCCGCGCCACTCTCCAGCAGGGCACGCACCTTGTCCCGTCCGATCTTCCCGCCCAGCTCCCGGTGCGTGATCCCGTAGATTCCGGCCCCGCCGCAGCACTGCTCGGCATCCCGAAGCGGAACGAGTGTGAGGTCGGGCACCGCGGCGAACAGGCGACGCACCGGGGCGTCCACACCCTGTCCGTGCAGAAGGTGACACGGGGGGTCGTAGGCCACGGCGAGGGGAAGGGACGCCCCGGCACGTGGACCGGCCTCTGCCAGGAGTTCGCTCACGTCCCGCACCCGGGCGCTGAACGCCGCGGCCCGCTCCCGCCATCCCGGGTCGTCCTCCAGGAGGGCGCCATATCCCTTCATGGCCGCCCCGCACCCCGCTGCATCCACGGCGACCCACTCCACGCCGGCCTCATCGAAGGCCCGGATCTGTCGCCGTGCCCTCTCCTTCGCCGATTCCAGCTCGCCGGAATGAGCGTGGAGCGCTCCACAGCACCCGGCCTGATGGACCCGTCGTACGGGATAGCCGTTGGCCTCCAACGTCCGGACCGCGGCCGCACCCACCCTCCGGAAGAGACCCGCCTGAACACAACCCTCCAGCAGGCCCACACTCCCCCGACCCTCCGCCGGCGGGGAAGAGGGCGACGCCGATTCGTGCGCGGGCCCGGTGGAGGTCCGCTGGGGAGGTCCGCCCAGCTCCCGGGATTCGTCCCGGTCCGGAGGGGCATCCTGCCCTCGAGATCCGGTGGTTCCGGAGGTCAGGGCGGCGGCCCGTCTCCAGCGATTTCCCGGGCGGGTCGACGCCAGCATGGCCAGGCCCGTGCGTGGCGCGTGGAGGCCGGTCAGGCCAGGAAGGGCCCGGGCGAGGAGACCGGCCGCACCCCCAGTCCTCAACAGCCGACCCATCCACCCCATCACCCGGTTCGGCCCCTTCCGCCCGAAGGCCAGCAGGAGCGTCCGGGCGAGAAGGCCCGGAGGCCTGGCCTCGGCAGCGGTGGCGCGGGCGTGCTCGAGAAGCAATCCGTACTCGACCCCCGACGGGCACACCGGCTCGCAGGCGCGACAACCCAGACAACGGTCGATATGCGTCTGGAACGCCGGATCCGACGCCGCCAGTCGTCCCTCCGTGACGGCTCTCATGAGGTGAAGTCGTCCCCGGGGCGAATCAGCCTCATCTCCCAGCACCCGGTACGTGGGGCATGCAGGGAGGCAGAACCCGCAGTGCACGCACGCCAGCAGCCGATCGTCCTGCCCCGGGAGCGTCACCGGGCACTCCCACCGACCCGGATCGGGCCGACCGTTCCGGCCACCGCGTGCCGCACCGCCTCCTCCAGCTCGGGAATCCCCGGCGGTGCGTGGCGGCCCAGGTCGGGTCCCTGGCCCCGTAGAAGGTTCAGATCCCCACCCCCCTCCCGGAGGCCCACGGCCAGGTCGGTCATCTCGTGCCGAGCCGCCTCCAGAGCGCCAGGAGGCAGCGCCAGCCGCCACACGTTCCAGCCCGGCAGGTGGTAGCTCCACCGTGCCGGAAGCCCGATCGCAGCGAGCCGCGCTTCCACCTCCTCCGTGGGCATGGGCCCTCCCCGGAGTTCGAGGAGGGAGTCCTCCTCCCGGGTCCAGGCCAGCGAGCTGCCCAGGGGATCCCGGGCAACGAACCCGGGAGTGTCCACCTCCCCCTCCCACACCGTGGCTCCCGGCAGAAGCGCCAGGAGTTCATCACACTCGGCCTCCACACCCGAGCGGGATCCCAGAAGCCGGACGAAGATCGAGCTCCGGCCCTCCCCGTCGATGACCCGCACCAGTGAGGCAGGGAGCACAGGGTGCGTGGCGAGTCGGTCCGCCAGCTCCACCAGCCGGATGCCGCCGGGATCTCCGTGGGAGGCCCCCTCCAACGCCAGGACCCGGTGGGTCTCGGGGAGTGGAAGAAGCCGGAATACCACCTCTTCGATGGAACCGAAACGCCCGTGACTCCCGGGCACCGCCCGCACCAGGTCGAACCCCGCGACGTTCTTCATCACGCGACCTCCCAGGCGCAGGCGACCCCGCCCGGCAGTCTCCACCGTCGCGCCCAGGACCAGGTCCCGCAGCCGTCCCAGCGCCGGCGCAAGGGGACCCCACTCACCGGACGCCACGAGCTCCGCCACGGTGAGCTCGGCCTGCCCGGGGACGTCGAGGGGCAGCCACTGCCCCGCCCGGGCCAGCGTACCGGCGAGCTCGCCCATGACCACGTCACCGGCGACCCGGACCGTCAGATCTTCCGGGTCGTGTTGGATGGGCGAGTCCCCACCGGTCCGGCCCCCGGGCTCATCCGAAAGCCGGGAGGCTCCACCTCTCCTCGAGGTCTCGGTCGGCGAGCCCGGCCGATTCGCCCCGTCTTCCGGCGTCCCGCCCCCTTCCACCTCCGTCGCCACCCCCGACCCCGGGGTGAGGGGGAGCACCTTTCCGGGGTTCCAGATCCCGTCGGGGTCGAAGGCCCGCTGCACCGCGGCCATGGCCGCCAGCTCTTCCGCTCCGTGGACCAGCCCCATGTAGTCTCGCTTGTCCAGCCCCACCCCGTGCTCTCCGGTGATGGTCCCACCCGCCTCGACGCAGACCTGCATGATTTCCCGAGAGGCCTCCTCCACACGGGCTACCAGCGCCGGATCACGCCGGTCGAAGAGGATCTTCGGGTGCAGGTTGCCGTCGCCGGCGTGGAAGACGTTGGCCAGGCGGAGCTCGTACCGCGCTCCGATGGCGTCGATGGCTCGCAGCACCCGAGGCAGGGCGGAGCGGGGCACCGTGGCGTCCTGAACCATGAGGTCCGGCGCGATCCTCCCGAAGGCCCCGTACGCCTTCTTGCGCCCCTGCCAGAGGGCTGCCCGCTCCGCCTCGTCCCGGGCCCGCCGCACCAGCGTCGCACCCTCCTCGAGGCAGACCGCCTCGGCGAGGGCGGCGTCCGCATCCAGCCCCGCCTCGGTACCGTCGAACTCCACCACGAGCACGGCGCCGGCGTCCAGGGGATATCCCGCGGCGAAGATGCTCGCCTCCACGGCCTCGATGGTGCCCCGGTCCATCATTTCCAGGGCCGCCGGCAGGAGGCCCCGGGCGATGATGGCGGATACGGCGCGGCCCGCCGTCTCGGTATCGGGGAAGACCGCCAGCAGCGTGCGAACGCCCCGGGGACGGGGAACGAGCCGCAGCTCCAGCTCGGTGGCGATGCCGAAACGTCCCTCGGACCCCACGAAGAGGCCCGTCAGGTCCAGGCCCTCGGCCCGGTCGGCCCCTCCGAACTCCAGAACCCGACCGGGACCTCCCACCACCGTGAGCCCGGTGACGTATCGCGTCGTCACGCCGTACTTCAAGCAGTGGGGCCCACCCGCGTTCTCACCCACGTTCCCACCCAACGTACATGCCGTCTGGGACGACGGGTCGGGGGCATAGTGGAGCCCGTGGGCCGCCGCCGCCCGGGACAGATCGGTGTTGATGACTCCGGCCTGGACCCGGGCCAGTCGCCGCCGAGGATCCAGCTCCAGGATGCGGTTCATGCGGGAGGTTCCGATGAGGACGCCACCGGGGGCCGCCACCGCCCCCCCGGAGAGCCCCGTCCCGGCTCCCCTCGGCGTGATGGGGACCCCGGCATCGGCAAGAATCCGCACGACCCGGAGCGTCTGGGCCGTGTCCTCCGGAAGAACGACGGCTGCGGGCCGCTCCCGGAATCGGGGCAACGCGTCGGACTCGTACGCCAGCAAGCGGCCGGGTTCCCGGACCAACCCGTTCCGCCCCACCACCTCTTCCAGCGTGGCCAGGAGCCTCACAGACAACGCCGTCGGGACCTCGGGGCTCACCTCTCCTCCTGCGGATGGTCCTCCACGTACTCCACCAGCGCCTCCAGGGAGGCTCGGGCTGCTCGCTCCAGCGCTTCAGGCAGGCCATCACCATAGATGTCCGCCAGGAGCTCCGACGCCGTCGCCCCGGGACGGGCGGCACGCGCACGCCGCACCTGGGCGATCCGCTCCCGTCGGTGGGCGCGATAGGCCGCCAGCACCCCAGGGGGATCCAGCACCTCGGCCCCATGCGCCGGGAGCAGCCGATCCGGCGCCAGGGCCTCTACCCGATTCAGCGAGTCCAGATAGTCGGCGACGCACCCGGGATATTCGCCTACCCAGGTCGTATCCCCCCTGCCCAGGACCAGGTCCCCCACGAAGAGCGTCGAGGTCTCCGGCCAGAGCCACGCCACGTGGTCCCGCGTGTGTCCCGGGGTGGGGAACGCCGAGAGGGATCCTGCATCGGTGTGGACCTCCTCCCCGGCGTCCGCCAGGCGGCTCGCCGGGTGCCCCGGACCGATCACCATCGCGTCGGGAAGGAGGGCCATCATGGATTCCACGGCTCCGGCGTGGTCGGCGTGTCCATGGGTCAGGAGGAGGTGAATCCGCTCCGCCCCCTCCAACGCATGAACGACGGCCCGGACGTGCCGAGGCAGGTCCGGGCCGGGGTCGATCACGGCCACCTCACGGTGACCGACGATCCAGGTGCGGGTCCCGTCGAGGGTGAAGGGACCCGGGTTGTCCGCTCGAAGGAAACGGACGGCGGTCAGCGCCGCTCCGCCGCGATCTGCTCCGCGAGCTTGTCCGCCACCGCCACGAGTGCGGCCTCGTCCTCCTCCGTGAAGGCTCCCTTCTCCGAGCTGTCGATGTCGATCTGGCCGAAAAGCTCGTCCCCGGCCCGAATGAGCACCACCATCTCCGACTGCACGTCCGGATCACACGCCAGGTAGTTGTCCAATTCGGATACGTCGTCCACGCGCAGGTTGGACATCTTCTCCACCGCGGTCCCGCACACGCCCGTGCCCACGGGGATCCGGGCATGCTCCGTGGGAGAGCCGATGTAGTTGTGGAGCCAGAGTTCGTTCTTCTCGTCGTCCATCAGGTAGACCCCCACCCAGTCGAAACGGGGGTCCGCCTTGGAGACGTTGCGGACGGCGTACCGGAGAAGGGCGTCGGAAAGATGCCCCTGATCCCGAAGATCCTGGAGTTCGTGGACGAGCTGCTTGGCGTCGAACATGGGACGCGACCTCTATTGGAGATGGAGCGGGATATACGACCGGGGAGTGTAGTCGTGAACGGTAGAAAAGCCGCTCTCCGGCGTCAACGAGGGGTGAAGTCCACGTCGGGGGTGAGGCGGCGTATGAACGCCGCCAGGAGAAGGACGGTGTTCCGAAGGTCCTCCACCGAGACGATCTCGTTCGGGGAGTGCATGTACCGGTTGGGAACGCTCACCACACCGGTGGGCACCCCGGCGCGGGTCAGGAAGATCCCGTCGGCATCCGTCCGTGTCGCTCGGGGCGAGGCCTGGACCGTGTGCTGGATCCCCTCCTCCTCCGCCACCGTCACGAGCATCTGGAAGACCCGGTCGTGTGCAGCCGATCCGCGGCTCAGAACGGGTCCCCCGCCAAGCTCGTGCTCCCCCACCTCCTTCTTCTCCACGTCGGGCACGTCGGTGGAGAAGGTCACGTCCACCACCAGGGCCACGTCGGGCTCGATGGAGTAGGCCGCCGCCCGTGCGCCTCCGCCGCTGTAACCGATCTCCTCCTGGGTGGTGGCCACGGCGGTGACGGCTGCCGACCCGCCCTCCCGGGCCACGGCACGGGCCGCCTCCAGAACGACGTAGGCCCCGATCCGATCGTCGATGGCCCGACTCGCGATGCGATCCCCCGCGAGGCGGAGCAGTGACTGGTCCAGTACCATCGGATCCCCGACCCGGAGGCCCAGCGCACCGGCATCCTCCCGGGAGGAGACGCCCACGTCCACCCAGAGATCCTTGATGCGGGACGCCTTCTCCCGGTCCTCCTGGGTCATGAGGTGGATGGCCTTCTTTCCCACCACCCCGGGCACATCCCCGTCCCTTCCGAGGATTCGCACCCGCTGACCCACCAGAACCTGGGGATCCCACCCGCCGATCTCGGCGAAGTAGAGAAACCCCTTCTCGTCGATGTGGGTGACCTGGAGACCGATCTCGTCGATATGCCCCGCCAGCATGACTCGGGGCGAACCTTCGGGGTTCACCGCAGCGTGGGAGTTCCCGTGGACGTCGACCCTCACCTCGTCGGCGAAGCCCTCGGCCTCGTTTCGCCAGACCCGGGCGGGTCGTACCTCGAAGCCGCTGGGACCCGGAGCATCCAGCAGACGTTCGAGAAAGGAGATGTCGTCGTGATCGGGGGTGGGGGCCATGACGGTATCGGCGGGGCGGGTGGACGGGAATCGGGGAAAGCCCGGGCAAGCTAGGGGGCTGACGGGGGCGCGTCCATGTCAGCGGCGGGCGGTGTCAGCCGCCGTCCTCACGCACGTCGATCTCCATGCGGGGATCGAGGCCCTCCAACTCGTCGTCCCAGCCGTCCTCCCGCATCCCCACCCCGGCGGTGGCGTCCAATCCGCCGCCGAACGTCCCTCCCCAGAACTGGAATCCTCCGGGCCCGGACGCCGAAACCCGGAGGGTGCCGGCTTCGAGGGCCCGCTCCATCCGCCCACGAATCCACCGCTGGACCCAACGGCGACTCGGCGGGAGGAGGAGGACGAACCCCGCAACGTCGGTGAGGATGCCCGGTGTGAGGAGGAAGGCACCGCCCACGAGAACGCACAGGCCGTCGAGAAGGGCACGGCCCGGAAGTCTGCCCTCACCGAGCTCCTGCTGGAGAGCCGACAGGGTCCGGGTCCCCTCCCGGCGGGCCAGCGCAGCACCGGCAATCCCCGTGGCCAGGACCAGAAGGACCGTGGGAAGGACGCCCACCACCTGGCCCACCTGGATCAGAAGCGCCAGCTCCAGGAGCGGGACGACGATGAAGAGGAGCGCGAGTCGAGCGAACATGGTCTGGGAACCCCTACCGGGTGACCGGTGTTTCGATTCTTCCTAACTTCCCGAGCCCTGAAAGCTCGTTCTCAACGCCCCACGGGGTTCCCCATGGAGCAGACGTATTTCCGTAAGGGCTTCGGCCTCAAATCCGAAGTCAAACCCGTCATCGACTCCGAATATCACTCGGCCGTGGTCGAGCGGATCCGTTCTCGAGGATACGAAGACTCGTTCGGGGACATCCACGTCCGGCTGGCCCAGGAGTTCGGCTTCTGCTACGGCGTGGATCGAGCCGTGGACTACGCGTACGAGACGGTGCACAAGTTCCCGGACAAGACCATCTTCCTCGTGGGTGAGATCATCCACAATCCCCACGTCAACAAGCGGATGACGGAGATGGGGATCCAGTTTATCTACCCGGACGCGGATGGGGGGTTCGACTTCGGTCACGTCACACCCGACGACGTGGTGATCCTGCCGGCGTTCGGCGTCACCATCGACGATTTCAACCGCCTGCGGCAGATCGGCTGCATCCTGGTGGACACGACGTGCGGCTCGGTGCTGCACGTGTGGAAGCGCGTGGAGTCCTACGCCCGTGACGGGTTCACCTCGGTGATCCACGGCAAGCACACCCACGAGGAATCCCGCGCCACCGCGTCCCAGGCCCTCAAACACGAGGGTGGCAACTACCTGATCGTGCGGGACATGGCCGAGGCGGAGCTCGTCTGCGACTACATCACCGGAGCGGACGGAGCTCTGACCCGGGATGAGTTCATGAAGCGATTCCAGGGAAAGATGACCGCCGGCTTCGACCCGGACCGGGACCTGCAGCGGATCGGCGTGGCGAATCAGACGACCATGCTGGCCAACGAGTCGCTGGCCATCGGCGGACGCATCCGTCGCGCCATGGTGGAGCGCTATGGCGAGGACGCGGTCGGGGAGCACTTCCGCTCCTTCGGCACCATCTGCTCCGCCACCCAGGAGCGGCAGGACGCCGTGAAGGACATGATGAAGGACCCGCCGGACATCATGCTGGTCATCGGCGGCTACAACTCGTCCAACACGAATCACCTGGCTCACATGTGCCAGGAGTATACGACGACCTTCCACATCGAGGACGCCGACTGCATCGACGTGGAGTCGGGGCAGATCCGGCACAAGCCGGAGCTCAGCGCAGCGGCGCCCGAGAAGCTGGAGGAGGACTGGTTGCCCCCGGGCCCCTTCAGTCTGGGGATCACCGCCGGTGCCTCCACGCCGAACAACAAGATCGGCGAGGCGCTGGTGCGCATCCTCCAGATCCGGGGAATCTCCATGGACGCGGCCTCGGAGCAGACGGCCTGATCCTATCCCGGCCCCCTTCACATCGCCGGGAACTTCAGCCCGCCTCGCCCCCCTCTGCTTCCGCCAGCCCCAGTCCCCACTTCTTGAGGAGGGAACGGAGGGTGCGTCGCTCCCGGGCTTCGAGGCCTCGGGTGAGTTCGTGGATGAACTCGGCGTGCCCCGGGAACACCTGGCGAATCCGCTCCGCCCCCCGGTCCGTGAGTCGCGCCGTCACCACCCGCCGATCCGGACCCGAGCGATCCCGCTCCACCAGGCCGTCCTTTTCCAGACGGTCCATGACGTAGGTGATGTTTCCGCCGGTGACCAGCAGCTTGTCCGCCAGTTCACCCAGGGAGAGAGGCCCCAGGTGGTACAGGGCCTCCAGGACTCCGAACTGGGGTGTGGTGAGCCCGTACTCCGACACGCGCGTGGCCACCTCCCGGGCGACCGTCGCATAGCAGCGGGCGAGGGCGATCCAGAGTCGGAGGGAGTCCTCCTCCTCCCGAGACCAGGTCCGCGCCGACGTGCGGTCGCCCTCCTCCGGCGCGGACCCCGACTCCCGAGCCACGCGGGTCAGATGTGGATGGGCCGTCCCAGCGCCGCCAGGGCCCCCTCCGAGACCCCTTCCGACAGGGTCGGGTGCGGGTGGATCGCCCGCTCCATCTCCTCCACGGTGGACTCGAGATGGCGGCCCAGGACGAACTCGGCGATGAGTTCGGTGGCGTGGGGTCCCACGATGTGCGCACCGAGGATCTCCGAGTACTGCTTGTCCCGGATGATCTTCACGAACCCTTCCGCGTGACCCGCTGCGACGGCCCGGCCAATGGCCGCCCACGGCAGCTTCCCGACCTCCACGTCGTAGCCCTCCTCCCGGGCCTGCTCCTCCGTGAGCCCCACCGAGGCCACCTCCGGGTGGCAATAGGTGCAGTTGGGCACGTTCGCGTAGTCGACGGTGTGATGCCCTTCTCCCGCCATGTGCTCCACACAGGTGATCCCCTCGTGGCTCGCCTTGTGGGCCAGGAGCTGGCGGCCGGCCACGTCGCCGATGGCGTAGACCCCCGGCACGTTGGTGGCCATGTGGGCGTCCACCTTGATGAAGCCCCGGTCGTCGGTCTCCACACCGGCAGCCTCCAGGCCCACGTCCTCCGAGTTCGGGACCCGCCCCACCGCCGAAAGGACGAAGTCCACCTTCACCTCGTGATCCTCCCCCTTGGCATCGGTGAAGGTGACCAGGACCCCGTCGTCCTGGATGTCCGCCTTCTGGAAGCGCGCACCGGTATGGATATCGATGCCCCGCTTCTTGTAGGTCCGCTCAATGAACTTC
>JARRPL010000003.1:0-28704 GCA_037382905.1 Gemmatimonadota bacterium
ACCAGCGTGTCCAGCAATTGTAGAAGAATCTTGGGGTGCGGCTAGGTTGTGTCAAGGGTATGCCCAGAAAAATCTTTGACAGAATTTGTACATTTGTATAGGATTGACCCATGAACAAGGCGTCATCCTCCCGATCCCCAGACCCGGCAACCCCCCGCCACCCGATCCGGGTGGTGGCGGCACGAACGGGCCTCACGCCCCCGACCCACCGGGCATGGGAGCGGCGGTATGGAGTAGTGGAGCCGGGCCGGACCGAGGGTGGACAGCGCCTCTACTCCGACGACGACGTGGCCCGCCTCATCCTTCTCCGGCGAGTCACGGAGGCTGGCCGGGCCATCAGCTCGGTGGCGGATCTCTCAACCCGGCGACTCGGCGGTCTCGCAGCCGAGGACCAGGCGGCCCGGGCCGTGCGGCCCACCGAGGAGTCGGGTCCGGCGGTCACGTCGGGAGATCGGGTGCAGGAGGCCTTGGAGGCGGTTGAGGCGCTGGATCCCCTGCGGCTGGAACAGGTGCTGCGACGAGAGGTGGTCCTCCTGGGAGGCGAGCGATTCCTGGAGGAGCTGGTGGCGCCGGTCCTGCGAGAGATCGGCGACCGCTGGCGGGCGGGGTCCCTTCGGCCCGCTCACGAACATGCGGCGGTGGCGGTGATCAAGCAGGTGGTAGGCTGGATGCTCGCCCGGGCGCGGGCGGGGACCTCCGGCCGGACGCTGGTGGTTGGGACGCTCACCGGCGAGAAGCACGAGCTGGGGGCCCTGCTGGCGGCGACGGTCGCGGCCATGGAGGGATGGCAGGTGGTCTTCCTCGGCCAGGATCTCCCGGCGGAGGAGATCGCCCTGACGGTCCGGTCCGTCGGCGCCGCGGCAGTGGGGGTGAGCATCGTGAATCCTGCCGAGTTCGACGGGATTCCCGACCAGCTCCGGGAGCTGCTGAGGGAGCTTCCGGCCACGGTCCCCGTCATCGTCGGTGGGGCGGCGGCCAGAGACGTCGCCGAGTCCGTCGCCGACGACCGTGTCATCGCCCTGCCGTCGTTGGCCGACTTCCGCAAGGCGCTGCGGGCCGCGAGCTGACGTCGGCTTTCGGCGTCGCCGCAGGGGGCGGTACCTTCGCGCCCCATGAACAACGCTCTCATGCTCGCCGGGCTGGTCCTCGGTCTTCTTCTGGGCCTCGCCGCCTCCATCGGTGTCGACGCAGGCTGGGGCACGGCTCCGTTCCTCCAGGGGCTGGCCCAGGCTTCCGAGCCGCTGGGGGACCTCTTCATCCGCGCCCTTCAGATGATCGTGATCCCCCTGGTCATGACCATCGTGTTCGGGGGGGTGGCCCGCCTGGGGGACGCCCGGAGCCTGGGACGGCTCGGGGGTACCGCGCTGGCCTTCATCTTCGGCACCACCCTGGTGGGGGTCCTGGTGGGGATGGGGTCCATGGGGTTGGCCCTCCGTTTCGTTCCGCCGGTGGCGAACCCGGCGCCCGGGGCGGCCGAGGCGGTGGAGCTGCCGGGGATCGTCGACTTCCTCGTGAACCTGGTGCCCGCCAATCCCTTTGCCGCTGCCAGCGCCGGCCAGCTTCTCCCCCTCCTGGTCTTCTCGATCCTCTTCGGTGCCGCGGCAGGCACCCTTCCGGAGGATCAGAGGCAGCGGCTGCTGGGGATTGCCGGCGCAGTGGAGGCCGCCTTCATCAAACTCGTCCACTGGATCCTCTGGGCTGCACCGGTGGGGATCTTCGGACTGGCAGCCCCGGCGGCGGCCCGGTTGGGGCTGGATCTCCTGGAGAGCCTCGCGGCCCTGATCGTCGTGGTGGTGCTGGCGCTCTTCGTCTTCATGGCGGTGGTCTACCTGCCCCTGGTGGCGATCTTCGGGAGGACGTCACCGGGGGTCTTCATCCGCGGAACCCTCGCGAGCTACACCATGGGCTTCACCACCACCAGCAGCGTCGCCACCCTTCCGATCCTTCTGCGGGACGCCCCCGGACTGGGGGTCTCGCCCCGGGTGCGGGATCTGGTGATCCCCCTTGCGGCGTCCATGAATCGTGCCGGGAGCGGGCTCTTCCAGGGAGCATCGGTGGTCTTCCTGGCCTGGCTCTATCAGGTCCCGGTCCCCGGCGGCGCGTGGGGAGGTGCGGCCATCGCGTGCTTCTTCGCGGCGGCGACGGTGGCGCCGGTTCCCAGCGCCAGCATCATGACGCTGGCTCCCGCCCTGGACGCCGTGGGTGTGCCCCTGGCGGGTTTGGGGATTCTCCTGGGAGTGGACCGAGTCCCGGACATGTTCCGCAGTGCGACGAACATGACGGGTCACATGGCTGCGGCGGTGGTGGTGGAGGGCGTGGCGGGAGAGGGGCGCGATCCGGAGGTGGAGCCGGTGCGGGACTCGCCGACGGTCTCGGGTGCCAGCGCCGGCTGACGCGGGACCCGGGAGCCGGGTGCCCCCGCCCGGGGGGTGCGGCGGGTCAGACGCCGGTCCGTGCGAAGACCCGGATCTCCCAGAGCCATGTGCGGCGGGACGCCACCGCCTGGAACCCTCGTGCCTCGACCGCCGACTCGATCCGGGGAACACCGTGGAGGTAGAGGCGGAACGCCTTTCCCCGGAGCGCCTGGATGCCGTTGAGGAGTCGGCCGCCCAGTCGGATCCACCAATCCTCCCGGGGAACGACGGCTCCCCAGATCCGGCGACTGCGCCGGCACGAGATCTCCACGAGGCGTTCCATGTGGGGGTAGCAGCAGAGAACGCGGTCCAGGGTGACGATGTCTACCTCCGGCAGCTCACCGGCGAGCTCCACCGCGTCCCCCTCCAGGAACGTCAGACGGTCCAGCGTGCCCCTGCGGCGCGCCTCCGCCTGGGCCGAAGCCAGGTAGGCGGGGGAGGCGTCGACCCCGGTCCCCGCGGAGGCCCCCGCCGCCAGAAGCTCCTGCTGTACGGCCCCGATCCCTCCGCCCACGTCGAGGAAGGAAGCCCCCTCCACCCCCAGGGACGTCACTCCGTCCAGGAGGAGCTGGGTGGACCGGGTCGGACCGCGCCTTCGATACCGGGCGAGCTCCCGCTGAGCGATGCCCTTCCCGAAGAAGTCGGCGGCGTCCACGCAGTGGGCGCAGGTCATGGGTGGCGACGGATTCGAAGAGGGGGTGGCCGGGCGACGGCGTCGCCGACGAGAAGCCTCAGGGTAGGCTGGAGCCGGGGCCCCCGCCAGCCACGGCGGAGGAATCGGAGCCGTCGCCGAGGCGGTCCCGGATGGCTTCGTCCCGGTAGCTGAAGATCCGGTGCAGCTGGTGGCGCACGAGGCGGGTCGCCGGCATGCTGAGGGGGTGCAGCGGGAGCTGATAGCGGACGCGATCGACCATGCGGGTCCCGCCCGCAGTCGGCTCGAAGGTGTGGAGGTGGACCCACTGCTGGTACGGGCCCCGGAGCTGCTCGTCCACGAAGCGGTGGGGCGGGTCCCACACCGTGATCCGGGTCCGCCAGCGGAACCCCACTCCGAAGAGCCGCAGTCGGTAGTCCAGGAGGGTTCCGGCGGACATCTCCACCGGGAGGCGTGTCACGATGTCGAACCGGAGCTCCGGCGGGGTGATATGCTCCAGGTTGCCGGCGTCGGAGAAGAACCCATGGACCTGCTCCACCGGGAGGGGGAGGAAGGTCTCCATCTCCAGTACGTGGTTGCCCTGGGGAAGGCTGCGGTGACGGATGGTCGGACCGTGAGTCATGGAGGAGCGATGGGCGAGGTGCAGATGAAGGAGGTGGGAGGAGGGGTCTGGACCGGGCCGGCGGCGCCCAGAGCGCTCCTGGCCCTGGCCCACGGCGCCGGCGCCGGGATGCGACACACCTTCATGGAGGGGATTGCGTTGGCGCTGGCAGAGGCGGGTATCGCTTCGTGGCGCTGGGAGTTCCCCTACATGCAGGAGGGCCGGCGGCGCCCGGACCGTCCCTCGGTGGCGGTGCCGGCGGTGCGACAGGCGGTGGATCGGGCCCGTGCGCTGGCCGGCCCCCTCCCCCTCTTCGCCGGGGGCAAGTCCTTCGGGGGCCGCATGACCTCCACCGCAGCCGCCGAGGCGCCGCTCCCGGTACAGGGGCTGGTCCTGGTGGGCTTCCCCCTGCATCCGGCCCGGAAACCGTCCACGGAGCGGGCCGACCACCTCGCCCGCGTCGCCCACCCTCTCCTCTTCCTCCAGGGGGATCGGGACGCCCTGGCGGAGCTGGGGCTTCTCCGTCCGGTGGCGGAGCGCCTGGGGGCCCGGCTGCACGTGGTGGAGGGGGCGGACCACGGATTCCACGTACTGAAGCGTTCGGGCCGCCGGGAGGAGGAGGTCCTGGAGGAGATCGCCGCTACGGCGGCGGCGTGGATGGTGGCCCACATCGGAGGGAGATCGACGGTGTAGCCCGGGGGGCGACGGAGCTTCGGGGTGGCGGTCCGGACCGCCTGTCGCCATCCTAGGCTACTGCCCTGGACGTTCCCCGTCCGGTCGGTAGCCGCATGCCCCCTCCCCGCCGCCATGCTGCCCAAGGACGATACGCGGAAGAGTTGGAATGCCGGCTTGTCCGGCGGCCTGGCCTTCACCCTGCTCTTCACCACTCTGGGCCTCCTCACCCTGCGGCCCGGCTACTTCGGCCTGCAGCTGGAGTTGGAGCGGGCGGTCTGGTTTCCCAGCGGGCTGGCCCTCGCCTACATCATGCTCGCCGGCCGACGGGCATGGCCCTGGATCTTCGTCGCCGAGGGTCTCATCACCGTCATGACCCTCGAGGGTCGGGACGCGAACCCGATCGTGGCGGCGCTGGGCACCGGGAGCGGTGGGGCGGTGGAGGCCCTCCTGGCCTCCTGGCTCCTGACGCAGATCGGCTTCTCCACCACCCTGTCCCGCTGGCGGGACGTGGTGGCCCTCATCGGCCTGGGTGCGGGAGTCTCGTCGTTGGTGGGGTCCCTGGTTTCGGTGTTCTTCATCATGCTCACCGACCCCCCGACCACGCTGGGATTCCCCGAGCTGGTTCTGCGTTGGTGGATGACCCACGCCCAGGGGATCCTCATCCTCACCCCCGTCATCCTGGCCTTCTTCGCCGGTCAGGGACTCCGCACCCGGGATCGGCCCTGGGAAGCTGCGGTCCTGGGGGGTCTGGTCGCGCTGGTGAGCGGGTTCCTCTTCGGCTCCCGGCCCGGCTGGGACCCGAGTGAGATCTTCCTGTACCTCCCGTTCCCCCTGCTGCTGTGGGCGGCCTTCCGCTTCGGGTTGGCCGGCGCCGCCCTGGCGAACCTGGTGCTCATCCTTCCGGCGCTCCTGGGGACCGCGCAGGATCTGGGACCCATCCTGGCAGCCACGCCGACCCTCACCCTCCTGCATCAGACGGTCTTCGTGGGCGTCTGCGTCCTCACCTCCCTGGTGGTGGCCGGGACCGTTGAGGAGCGGGAGGCCGCGGCGGAGGCCCGTCTCAAGGCCGAGGAGGAGCGCCGGCGGCTCAACGATCGGATCCACCAGACCCAGAAGCTCGAGAGCCTGGGAATCCTGGCGGGGGGGATCGCCCACGACTTCAACAATCTCCTGGTCTCCATCATGGGCAACGCCGACCTGGCGGAGCGCCAGCTTCCCCGGGACCACGAGGCGGGCGACAACGTGGCGGAGATCCTCAGGGCCTCCCGGCGAGCTTCGGACCTCTGCCGCCAGATCCTGGCCTATGCGGGGCGGGGGCAGGTGCAGCAGGGGGTGGTGGATCTGGACGAGGTGGTCCGGGAGATGGGGGAGCTGCTGAGTGTGTCGTTCCCGAAGGACGCGGTGGTGGAGATCCGATCCGACCCGGACCTGCCTCCGGTCTGGGGGGATGTGACCCAGCTCCGGCAGGTGGTGCTGAACCTTCTGACGAACGCCGCAGACGCCCTGCCGGGCGGGGCCGGGAGGATCGTGGTGGAGACGGGGATGATCCGTCCCGAAGGGATCTCCGCCGCCGACCTCGTGACGGGCGAGCTTCCGGCGCCGGGGACCGAGATGGTGCATTTCACCGTGACCGACGACGGGATGGGGATGGAGGAGGAGCTGCGGACGCGGGTCTTCGAGCCCTTCTACAGCACCAAGAGCGCCGGCCGCGGGCTGGGGCTGGCCGTGGTCCAGGGGATCGTCCGGTCCCACAGCGGTCTCCTGGAGCTGTCCACGAGCCCGGGTGTGGGGTCCCGCTTCCGCCTCATCCTCCCCTCGACCCAGCGCGAGCGCCTGCCCCCGGCGGAGCCTGCGGTGGACTGGTTGGCCGACGGGACCCAGCTGTCGGGGCGGGTGCTCCTGGTGGACGATGAGCCCTCGGTGCGTCGCGTCGCCCGGCGCATGCTGGAGGACGTGGGGCTGGAGGTGCTCGAGGCCGCGGACGGAGTGGAGGCGGTGGAATGCTTCCGTCGGGAGAAGGATGCCCTCGACGTGGTCGTGATGGACATCACCATGCCCCGGATGGACGGGTATCAAGCCCTGCGGGAGATGCGGGCCGAGGTCCCGGGCGTCCGGGTCCTGCTGGTGACCGGCAACGTGGCGGACCTCGACCTGGTGAGGGAGATGTGGGGCGTCCCGCTTCTGACCAAGCCCTACCGCGCGCAGGAGCTCCAGGAGCTCCTGTCGGAGATCCTGTTGACGGAAAGGAAGGTGGGATGATGAGGCGACGGCCTCGCGGGGGCTGGGTGTGGCTGGCGTGGGTCCTCGCGGTGGGGGTGCCGGGACTCGGTGCCCAGACCTTGGAATCCACGACGACCGTCTATCTGGTGCGTCACGCCGAACGGGCTCAGGACGATCCATCGGATCCCACCCTCACTCCGGGAGGGACGGAACGGTCGGCCCTCCTGGCCCGCATGCTCCGGGACGTGCCCCTCACCTCGGTCTTCTCCAGCGACTACCGCAGGACCCGTCTCACTGCCGGCCCGGTGGCCCGGGAACACCATCTCGAGATCCAGCTCTACGATCCCCGGGACGAGGGGCTGGAGGCGCTGGCCGATCGTCTCCGGACCACGCCGGGTCATCACCTGGTGGTGGGTCACTCGAACACGACACCGACCCTGGTCGAGGCCCTGGGCGGCGATCCCCGAGGCGGGATCGCGGAAGACGAGTACGATCGGCTGTACGTGGTGGTACTGGCGGGATCGGCGCCGCCCTCCTCGTCCCTCCTGCGGTTCGGCGCCCCGAGCACCGACGGGGGCGAGCGATGACCCTCTCGGCCACCCGGGGGACTCGCCTGCCGGAGCGGGCCCGTCCGTCGGGTGCGGCGGTGGCGTTCCTCGTCCTGACCGTCCTGGCTGCCGGCGGATGCGGGGACTCGGCTTCCGGGGGGATGGACGACGTGCCGGACTTCGACCTCGTCTTCTATTCCGATCGCTCCGGGAACGGGGATCTCTTCATGATTCCGGCTCGAGGCTTTCGCACCGGTTCTTTCGACCCGGTGA
The DNA here is from genome assembly GCA_037382905.1 of Gemmatimonadota bacterium. GTDB lineage: Bacteria > Gemmatimonadota > Gemmatimonadetes > Longimicrobiales > Gaopeijiaceae > Gaopeijia. The sequence goes on from JARRPL010000003.1 coordinate 7,384, forward strand.
AGCTCATGGGCACCGGGTCCCCGGACTACGGCCCCCGGTGGGTGCCCCAGGGTCCCGGACTCGTCTTCGTCACGGAGGTGGAGGATCCCGAGGCGCTCTATGCCATGGCGCCGGACGGCGAGGGGATGGCGGCGCGAATGGGGGTGAACCCGGCGACCGGGGAGCCTCCGGCCTTCACCCCCGATGGCGCCCGCATGGTCTACGCGGCGCCGAGCCCGGAGGGTGTCGACCTCTTTTCGTCGGACCTCCAGGGGGGAGACGTGCGACAGATCACCTCCGACGGCGACCGAAAGGTCCAGCCCATGGTGTCTCCCGACGGTGCGTGGATCGTCTACGGGACGGGACCCGACGGGAGTCAGAACCTGGCGGTGGTGGGCATCCACGGGGACGAGGGGCGACTCCTCACCGACGGCGCCTCCAACGACGGTCACCCCTACTGGATGCCCGACGGCAGCGGGGTGGTCTTCGACTCGAACCGGGTCGGAGTCGGCACCGACATCTTCCACCTGGACCTGGCCACCGGAGCGGTGCGGAATCTCACCAACCACCCGGGCATCGACCTGGTGGCCACCGTGTCTCCTGACGGGCGCTGGGTGGCCTTCGGCTCCTCCCGGTCCGGCAACTGGGACCTCTACCTGGTCCCCTTCCAGGGCGGTGCCGCCCGACAGCTCACCGCCGCGCCCACCTTCGAGGGGGATCCCCGCTGGGTGCCTGCGGGAGCGATCCGCCTCGCCCCCGCCGACCCGGCCTGACGGCGAGGGACCAGGCCGGGCTGCTACGGCGTCGAGCCGCCGCCCCCGCCGCCGGGCCTCCGGTACCGGACCGGCGGTGCCGGCTCGGGCGCCAGCTCCACGGCCCGGGTCTCCAGCAGGCGGAGTGCTTCCGCCACCGCCGCCTCCAGTTGAGGGTCCCGGCCGGCGATGACGGCGGCCGGGTCCTGATGCACCTCGATGTCCGGGGCCACGCCCTCCCCCTCGATGGCCCAGCGCCCGTCGATGTCGTAGAAGGCGCCCCGGGGCGCGACGAAGCGACCGCCATCCACCAGCGGCGGGGTGTCGGCGGTATGGACGAGCCCTCCCCAGGTTCGGGTTCCCACCAGAGGGCCCACCTCGTGGAAGCGGAAGAGGTAGGGCAGAAGGTCTCCGCCGGAGCCTGCCCGCTCGTTGATGATCATGACCTTGGGCCCCCACAGCGCCGCCATGGGCTGGGTGAAGGGACGGTGGCCCGGGACCCGGGAGTTGAAGTAGCCGAAGAGCTCGCGGTCCATGACCTCCACCATGTAATCCGCCGCCGAGCCGCCCCCGTTGTTCCGCTCGTCGATGACGGCGCCGTCCCTGTCCTGCTGGGCGAAGTACATACGGTTGAACGAGGTGTAGCCGCCCTGGCCCGTATTCGGCACGTAGACGTAGGCCAGCCGACCGTCGCTCATCTCGTCGACCTTGCGACGGTTCTCGTCGATCCAGGCCCGGCTCCGCAGCGGCCCCTCGCTCTCCACGGTCTCCACCACCACCGACCGGGCGCCTTCGAGCCGCGGCTCGTCGTTCACCATCACCGTGACGATCCGTCCGGCGGTGCCCTCCAGGAGTGCGTACGGGTTGGTGGGGGCCTCCAGCGGCCGTCCGTCGATCCCCACCAGCCAGTCGCCCTCGTCCACCTCCAGCCCCGGCTGGGCCAGGGGCCCCCGGAGCCCGGGGTTCCAGTGTCCCCCGTCGTAGATCCTCGCGATGCGGTAGAAGCCGTCTTCCTGGACCAGATCCGCCCCCAGGAGCCCGACCCGTGGGCTCTGGAGGTCGGGATAGTCGCCGCCCCGGACGTAGGAGTGGCCCACCGCCACCTCGCCGGAGAGCATGTCCAGGAGGTGGTTGAAGTCGGACCGGTGCTCCACGTCGGGCAGCCACGCCGAGTACCACTCCCAGACCTCATCCCAGGGAGCGCCGTGGGTGTTGTCCACGTAGAGGAAGTCCCTCATGAAGCGCCAGCCGTCCCGGAGCATCTGCGCCCATTCGGCCTGGGGATCGATCCGGAGGCGCACGCCGTCCAACGGCATTCGCCCGGCACCGTCCCGAGGCGGAGGCCCGGCGGCGTCTGCGGTGGTCCAGACGTCTCCGCTGCGGAAGAGGATGTGGGACCCGTCGATGGAGGTGGTGGCGGATCGGACCCGCTCGGCGAAGGTCGTGACCTGGGCTTCATCCACCGAATAGCGATGGAGGGTGACGCCGGCGCCGGGCCCTCCGCCCGGGGGCGACTCGGCCACGAACACATGACCCTGGGGCCCCGGGAGAATCCCCTGGTGATCCCGATTGGGGACGCCCGGGGCGTGCACGATCCGGTCGCGAATGCCATCGAAGTCGACCGTGACCGAGGGCAGCTCCGTGTCGGAGGGCTCCGGGATGTCGCCCTCGGACCCGGCTCCCTCGTCGCCTGGAGCGCCGGTCACGGGATCGGCCTCGGAGGCCTCGTCGCTGGCCGGAAGGAAGGGGGAGGGCGTGTCGTCGTCCAGGAGAACCAGGTACAGGGCCCGTGTCACCGGCCGATCGTACGCGGACATGTCCAGCCAGGCGGAGTTGAGCCCGAAGTCCGTGGAGGCCAGGAGGTACAGGTACCGTCCTCCCACGTCCCACACCGGGCTCAGGGCGTCGGACATCCCCTCCGTCACCTGGACCGTCTCTCCGGTCCGTGTATCGTGGATGAAGACGGCCCGGAAGAGGTTCTCCAGCCGGCGTGCATAGGCCAGATAGCGCCCGTCGGGGGACCACTCCGGTTCGATGGAGCGACGGGGGTCTGCGTAGATCTCCCCGTCCACGTCCGTGAGGCTCCCGGTGGCCACCTCCACGATCTTCACCCGGTAGTCGGTGTCGGTGAAGGCGATGCGGGCCCCGTCGGGTGACCAGCGGGGTCGGAAGTAGAAGGTGGGCTCGGCGATCTCGATCCGGCGCGGGTCACTCCCGTCGGCATCGGCGATCACCAGACCGTATTCGCCATCCCGGTCGTTGAACCACGCCACCTGGGTCCCGTCGGGCGACCAGGCGGGAAACCGGTCCGCGACGCCCGAGCTGCGGGTGAGGTTGCGCCAACTCCCGTTCTCGGCGGGCAGGGAGAAGATCTCCCCACGGTACTCGAACAGCGCCCGGCGACCGTTGTTGGAGATGTCGGGGTTGCCCAGATCGCCCCCGTCCAGCTCCTCCCATCGGGGCCGGGCCCAGTTCTGATCGGCCTGGGCGTGGATGACCAGCTGCCGGCTCTCCCCGGTGTCGGGATCCAGGACGTGGAGGTAGCCCGCCTGCTCGTAGACCACCGTTCCGCCTCCGGCACCCAGGCTCTTCACATCGAAGTCGGCGTGGAAGGTGAGCTGTCGGTCCCGACCCGTGTCCGGGTCGTAGGCCCAGACATTGGACGCCCAGTCCCGCTCCGACAGGTAGTAGACCACGCCGTCCATGACGGCCGGATCCATCTGCCGTTCACCCTCCCACGACGGCGTCTGGAGAGACCAGTCGTCGGTGGAGACGACCCGGACCGGCTGGGCCTGGCCCCCCCGGTAGTTGCGCCATTCCGGGTCCCAGTACCCGATCTCCTGATAGGCCACGAAGTCCCCGTCCCGGCTGAGCTCGCCGAGGTAGGCCTGGGGGATGTCGAAGGCCACGGGCAGGCCACCGTCGGGAGCTACCGAATAGAACCGCCAGAGTCTCGTCGGTACCCCTTCCCGGTTGGAGCGGAAGAGGATACGACCGTCGGGAGTCCAACCCTGGACCTCGTCCTCCCCCGGGTGCCAGGTGAGACGCCGGGGCTGTCCGCCCTCCACCGGGACGAGGTAGACGTCGGTGTTCCCGGCATATTCTCCGCTGAAGGCCACCCAGTCGCCGTCGGGGCTCAGCGCCGGGCTGGTCTCGGCACCGGTGTCGCTGGTGAGACGGCGAGCCGTGCCGCCCTCTCGTTCCACCACCCAGACGTCGTTGGCGTGCACGAAGGCGATGTGCCGGTCGCTGGCGTCGGGCTGTCGCAAGAACCGCGTCCCCGCCTCCTGGCCCACTGCCGCGACAGGCCCGAGGGAAAGCAGGGCGAAGGCGGTCACCAGGGGGAGGGTCAGGAGGAAGGCCGTGCGCATCGAAGCCTCCAGCGGAGGGATGTGGGCGGGACTGGGGCGTCGGGCGCGTCGCACGCGTCCGGATGGCCAACCTATGCCGTGATCTCGTCGTGGACGATCCCCAGGTTCCTGGCGAGATAGGGCCGGCCGCCGTCCAGATGGCGGAGCTCCGGGATCTCCACGGCCTGGATCTCCTCCCTGGACCGACCCTCGGCGAGCCCCCTCTGGACCGCCGTCTGGAGGCGCACGAAGTAGTCCCTCTGGGCCGCGAGGCCCGCCCGGTCGCTCAGGGGGCCGTGACCCGGGACGACCACCGTGTCGTCGTCGCAAAGCTCCAGCATGGCGTCCACGCAGCGAATCCAGCCCGCCGGGGTGGCCTTCGCCGTGATGTCCACGTAGGGGTGGCGTCCGTGGAAGAAGAGGTCTCCGCAGTGGAGGACGTTCTCCTGGGGGAGTAGGAGGAATGCGTCCCCGTCCGTGTGTCCGGCCGAGACATGATGCAGGTGCGCCGGCCGGCCGTCGATGGAGAGTTCCCGTTGGTCGGCGAAGGTCTGGGTCGGTCCGAAATCCCCGGGCGCGAGACCGGCCAGCTCCATCGTCATCTCCTCGACGTCCGCCGTCACCCGGTCGGACCCTCTGGAGCCGGCCAGGCGGCTCTTGAGCGCCGACAGCGCCTCCTCTCCGTACTCCAGGCTGGCAGCCGCCGTCTCCACGATCCGGGGCTCGGCGTTCCGGTGTGCCAGCCGCACCGCCTCGGAGAAGCCGTCGTTGCCTCCCGAGTGGTCTCCATGGTGGTGGGTGTTCACCAACTGGGTCACCCGCACCCCGTAGGCCTCCGCCTCACGCCGCAGGGTCCGGCCCAGGCCGAAGTTCTTGGAGTCCGCCACGAGAGCGTTGGCGTCGCCCAGGTAGAGCAGCGAGTTGCCGCCGCTTCCCTGGGCGATCCGTACCCGGTCCGAGACCTGCAGCCAGCGGAAGTGGGTCTCCTCTGGGGAGAGGGAGAGGGAGAGGGCCGGCCCCGGACTCCGCCGCCCCGTCTCGTTCCGAAGCCGGAAGGCGAAGGGGACGACGCTGCCACCGGCCGCACCCACCAGCATGGCGGCGAATTCACGACGGGTGAGGCTCATCTGGAACGGTCGCGGGGTGAAGGCGTGAACGCCGGAAAGCCCAAAGGTCGGTCCGGGGCACCGGGGGGGCAACGGGGTTCGCGGGCCCGGAGGCGCACTCGGGGTCGAAGAAGATCGTTGACCCGTCGGATTTCGGTTCCCTAGCGTGAAATAGATGCAATCGAAGTGGACCGACGTCCCTCGAGCCCGGAGGATTCGGGTGCAGCCCACATCTCCGCACCGCCCCTGGCACTCCTCGGCCCCTGGCGGGATGAACCGCCTCCTGGCGGGCTCCGTGATGCTGCTCCTGGCCCTGTGCCGTCCGCAAGCTGCCCACGGTCAGGACGCGGTATCGGGTCGGTGGCTGGCGACGGTCCAGGATGCCGCCAGCGCGCCCCGGGTGGTGTTCGTCCTGGAGGAGGAGGGGGAGGTGGTCACAGGGCGGAGGATCCTCCCGGGCCAGGAACCCCTCGAGGTCCGGGGCGAACGTCGGGGCCAGCGGGTCCGGTTGGAGTTCCGGGTTCCGGAAGGGCGATCGGCCGTCGACGTGGTGATCGAGGCCGAGGCCTTCGTGGGTCGCATGTCCGGGACGTGGACGGCGGTGCTGCCCACGGGCCAGCGGATCCAGCGCCCCTGGCTCGCCGAGCGCACCCGGTCCACCCGCGGGTCCACGCGCTGAGGGCGGTCCGGGCGGGCGTGCCGTCCCGATCCTCCCCATCCGAGCCGGCAGCGCGTCAGTACAGCCGCTCCGGGTTCAGGACGTTCAGCAGCGGCTCCCCGGCCCGATCCCGTCGAAGGTTCTCGCAGAAGAGCTCGACGATGCGCTCGTTCTCCCGGTCGCTGGTGGCCGCCGAGTGGGGACTCACCACCACGTTCGGGAGGTCCCAGAGGGGGCTCTCATGTGGGAGGGGCTCCGTCTCGAAGACGTCGAGCCAGGCGGCGGCGAGTCGTCCCGTGCCCCCCGGTGGGGGCTCGAGGGACCGGACGAGGGCCGACTCGTCCACCAGGGAGCCCCGGCCCACGTTGATCAGAAGGGCACCCTGGGGGAGCATGTCCAGCTCCTCCTCTCCCATCATCCCCTCGGTCTCGTCCGTGTGGGGCGTCGCCAGAACCACGACCTCGGCACGGGGCAGGAAAGCGGGCAGATCCCGGAGGGCACCGAGCTCGTCTGCATGCACCGACGCGGGAGCCACGCCCTCGGGACGCCGCTTGATGCCCAGGACACTCATGCCCAGGCCCCGGGCCACCCGACCCACCTCCTGGCCGATGGAGCCCATGCCTACCACCAGGACCGTTCGACCGGCCAGATCCGTGCCGGCGTACCGCTCCCAGTGACGCCGGCGCTGGGCCTCCTGGATGCGACGAAGCCCGCGGCTCTCCGCCAGCATGGCCAGGGCGGCGAACTCCGCCAGGGGGCGGGCGTGAACGCCGCTGGCGGTGGTGAAGACGGTGTCGGGCATCCGCTCCGCGTACCCCATCCGCCGGACGAACGGGCCGATCCCGGCGCTGGTGGCCTGCACCCAACGGACATGCGGGGCCCGCTCCGGTAGATCCTCCCGATGGGTGGGGTCGAAGTCGAAGAGGATCGTGGCCCGGCCGAGATGGTCCCTCCAGCGGGCCTCCTGCTCGGCTGTCCGTTCCCGTGGGGCTCCCGAGTGATCCGCCGCATAGCGGGGCGGGCGGAGAAGCTCCGGTTCATGGACCACCGGAACGGGTCCGGCGGCGTGGCGGATCCGCTCCACCAGCTCGGGCTCCAGCCAGGTCGTGACGAGAATCCGGTCGTCCACGGGTGCCCCCTACTCCGGGACCCGGACCGAGACCCGGTCCGTGGCCAGGGACACCTGGATCCGGCGCGCCTCGGTGTTCTCGCCGTCCACGCTCACCGGGAGGGGGTCCGGGCCCACTGCCCGAAGCGTCACCGACGTCACCGCCTGGTGCCGGTAGGCGTCGTGCTCGGGGTCTCGTTCCGCCAGGAGGGAGGACACCACCCGCAGGGCCTCCGGGAGCGTCGTGTCGGTGACGGTGACCAGCTCCAGGACGTCGTCGTCGGGCTCGGCCCCGGGGGCGATGGGGATCCCGTGGCCGGCGTAGCGACCGTTGGCCACCACCACGTTCAGGACGCGTTCCTCACGGGGTTCGCCCCCGTCCACCGTCAACTCCATCGACTGAGGCTCCAACTCCAGCGCCACTTCGACGCCCGCCCTGAGATACGCCAGCGGGCCCCACCAGGACTTTCCCTCCGCGTCCAGCACCTCTCCCACCCGACCTCCGTTCCCCACGATGACCGCGTTCATCCCCACCCTCGTCTCCCCGTCCAGGGTGACGTCCATCAGGTTCAGGGCCACCGATCGGGAGCTCTCGGCAAGCGCGGCCACGGCCTCGGCCCAGTCCAGGGGGATCTCCAGCGACCGGATGAGATCGTTGCCCGTCCCCAGGGGGAGGGGCTGAAGCACGGGGCGGGGGTCCGTCGTGGCGTCCCGGAGTCCCAGCACCACCTCGTGGAGGGTGCCGTCCCCGCCGGCGACCCAGATGACCTCCGTACCCGCCTCCGCCGCCTCCCGGGCGAATCGTCGGGCGTCGCCGGCTTCCGACGTGGTCCGCACCGGACATCCGTTCCGGCTGTGGATCTCGTCGACGATGCGCTGAGGATCCACGACCCCTCCAGCAGCGGGGTTCACGATGAGCAGCGAGGATCCAGAAGGCATGGCGAGGGAGGGGGGAGATGGGGGGCGGGATCGAGTCCTACTCGAGCTCCACCGGCACGCCGCCGCTTCGGGCGGACCGGTAGAGGGCTTGAATCGCCTTCATGTTGGCTGCTGCCTCCGAGGCCGGCCACCGAGGCGTCGCCCCGGTCCGGACGCACTCCATGAAGTGCTCGACCATGAGGCGGTATTCGTCGTCGCCGTCCACAGGGTGCTCGGTCACGTCGCCGCCCCGGTGCTCCTCCAGGACCACGTCACCGGTCCCGGGAAGGAAGGCGGACTCCACCCGCAGGTACCCCTCGGTCCCCTGGGCCTCGTAGAACTCGCGTCGCTCCTGGGTCAGAGCGCAGTCGAAGTGGGCGGTGACGCCCCCCGGAAAGTGTAGAACGCCCGTGAGCTCGTCGTCGACGCCTTCCCCCGGCTGGTCCCCCGTCCAGCGTGCCGTGGCCTGTGCCGCCACCGGCTCCGCTCCCGTCAGGGTGCGGGACACGTTGACGCAGTAGCAGCCCACATCCATGAGGGCGCCGCCCCCGAGCTCCGGGTTGAGGCGGATGTTGAAGGGGTGACGGAGCCGGAAGGTGAAGGCGCTCCGAAGGGTCCGGAGCTCGCCCACCGCACCCTCCGAAAGGCGTTCCATCACCCGCGTGGTGCGAGGATGGAAGCGATACATGAAGGCCTCCATGAGCACGACACCCGCCTCCTGGGCAGCCTCGGCCATGGCATGGCACTCCTCGGCGTTCATGGCCAGAGGCTTCTCGCAGAGGACGTGCTTGCCCGCCTGGGCCGCCCGGATGGCCCACTCGGCGTGGTACCGGTTCGGGAGGGGAATGTAGACGGCGTCGATGTCGTCGTCCGCCACCAGGTCGTCGTAGCTCCCGTGGTGCCGGGGTATGCCGCACTCCTCGGCGAAGCTCCGGCCCGTGTCCATGGACCGGGAGGCACCACGGCCACCTCAGCCGTTCCGGTGGCCTGGAGAGCCGGGATCACGGCTTTGCGGGCGATGTTGGCGGTGCCGAGGATACCCCAGCGCAGCGGGTCGAGGGTCATGGGGCAGGGGGTCGGGGGGTTGGTCACGGACGATGGGGCGCCTGCGGGTCACCCGCAACGGTGGGGCGGAGCCCCGGGAGCGGTGCGGCAACGGGTCGGCGCCCGTCTCACCACGGCATGGTCTGGGCCTCGGGCATCTCCAGGTCCTTCGGAAGGGGGAGGTCCACCCAGCGGCGCTCCCGGTGGGAGAGGGTGGCGGCGTTGATGATCTCCTGGACACGGGCACTCTGGGCGAAGTCCCCCTGGTCCTCCGTCCGTTCCCCCAGGATCTCCTGACAGAAATTGTGGACCAGGTTGCCGTAGAAGGCGGTGCTCCAGTGGTCATCGGGGCGGGCTCCCGGAGGGAAGTACGAGCGGGGGATCTCCCTCTCCACGAACTCCACGGCGTCCGCGGTGGCGGTCTTGAGGGTCTGGATGACGCCGAACTCCTCCACCAGGCGGACCTGGATCGCCCCCTTCGATCCGAAGATGCGGGCCTCGATGCCCGGGTAGTTGCCCACCGTGACGTAGGAGGACTGGAGGCTGAAGAGGGCGCCGTTGGCGGCCTCGGCCATGAACATGTCGGCGTCGTCGATGTTGATGCGTTCACGCTCCGTGTCCAGGTTCGTCCGCCGGCGGTACGGCACCATGTTGGCCAGCATCCCCACCACCGCGGTGAGTTCGCTGCCGACGCACTCCAGACCGATGTCGATGGTGGGGGCGCCGTAGCCTTCCAGCGACGACACCACGATCCCTTCGCGGCTGGGGTCGGTGCCCCACTCGGGCTCACCCCGCGGCGGCTCCCGGTGGATGCGCTTGTCCATGGGGTTGTCCGGGTCGAGCCACTGGGAGTTCTGCTCGTACCCGTTGAAGATGTAGGGCTCGCCGATGAAGCCGTCCCGGATCAGATCGAACATGTACATGACTGCCGGGGCGTAACGGAAGGTGAGCCCCACCTTGGTTTTCAGCCCCTTGGATCGGGCGAGTCGGTGGGCCCGGTGCACGTCGCGGTAGTCGTGGCAGACGGGCTTCTCCACCAGGCAATGCTTTCCGGCCTCGAGGGTCGCGAAGACCAGCTCCTGGTGGTCTCCCCGGGTCACCACGTCCACCACGTCGATGTCGTCCCGGGAGAGGACGGCGTCGGCGTCGGTGTAGACGTCCGGGACGCCGAACTGTTCCGCCGCCCCCTCGGCCAGGTCCCGGTGGAGGTCGCAGACCGCCACCACCTGGGCGAGGGGCGAGCGGGTGAAGCCCGGGAGATGGGCCGAGCGGGACCAGCGGCCGGCTCCGATGACGGCGACGCGGAGGGGATCGGGCATGGGGCGGTGGGGACGGAGGGAGGAGTGTCGGTGCGTTCACGCTCCCGGAAGCGGGGCCCGGGACGGGAATTGTGCGGGTCTCCGGCGTCCCGCGGAAGGGCGGGTGGTGTGGTCGGCGGCCCTCAGGGCGGCGCCGGCGTGACGATCTCCTCCGCGTGGTGGCAGGCGACCCCGTGCGCCTCGGGCCCCTCCTCGTCGCCCATGCCCGAGGCGGACTGGTGCCCGGGCCGGCGCAGCTCGGGCACCTCCACACGGCAACGGTCGGTGGCGAAGGGACAGCGGGTGTGATAGCGGCACCCGGGGGGTGGGTCGGAGGGGTCCGGCAGCTCCCCGGTGGGGGCGGGGAACCGGGCCGCGACCCCTCCTGCCGCCTCGATCTTCGGCACCGCGGCCAGCAGCGCGCGGGTGTAGGGGTGCAAAGGGTGGCGGAAGAGCTCGGGGGTGGGCCCGATCTCCACGATCCGGCCCAGGACCATGACCGCCACCCGGTCGCTCAGGTGGCGCACCATGGCCAGGTCGTGAGCAATGAAGAGGTAGGTGAGTCCCAGCTCTTCCTGGAGCTCCGCCATCAGGTTCACGATCTGGGCCTGGATGGAGACGTCCAGCGCCGAGATGGGCTCGTCGGCCACGATGAACCGTGGCGAGGTGGCCAGCGCCCGGGCGATGCCGATCCGCTGCCGCTGACCGCCGGAGAATTCGTGGGGATAGCGCCGGGCGTGGGACGGCGCCAGGCCGACCCGCTCCAGGAGCTCGGCCACCCGACGCTCCCGCTCCGCGTCGGTGCCCAGCCGGTGGATGTCCAGGGGCTCGCGCACGATGGTCCCGACGGTGTGCCGGGGGTTCAGCGAGGCGTACGGGTCCTGGAAGATCATCTGCATCTCCCGACGGAGCTCCCGGAGACCCGAGGCGTCCAGGGCCGCCAGACTCCGACCGTCGAAGCGGACCTCGCCGGCGGTGGGCTCCTCAAGGCGGAGGAGGGTCCGGCCGGTGGTGGATTTGCCGGAGCCGCTCTCCCCCACGAGACCCAGCGTCTCGCCGGCATCGACCCGGAAGCTGACCCCGGCCACGGCCTGGATCTCCCCCACCTGTCGTCGGAGCAGACCGGCCCGGATGGGAAAGGACTTCACCAGGCCCCGCACCTCCACCAGGGGTGGCGGACGTCCCGGGCCCCTCACGGGAGCGACTCCCAGTGCCAGCAGGCGGAGCGGTGCCCCGGGACCCGTACGGCGGACGGCCCGCCCTCCCGAGGCTCGGTGCCGGAGGGCAACGGCTTCGCCACGGCAGGCGGGGCGCCTTCCGGGTGTACGGGTCGGAGGGGCGGGCGCTCCCTCGTACAGCGCTCGCTGGCCCATGGACATCGGGGGGCGAAGGCGCAGTGGTCGGGAGGCTCCGTCAGGATCGGGGGGCGACCCTCGATGGTCTCCAGCCGGCGTGAGGCGGGCTTCGTGCCCGGGTCTTTCCCGGCGTCCGGTGCCGCCCTCGGGGGTCCCTCGGTCGGCCCGGGGGGCTCGACCCGGGGCAACGCCGCCATGAGACCCCGGGTGTAGGGGTGCCGGGGGTTGCGGAAGAGCTCCGCCGTCGGAGCCTCCTCTACCACCGAGCCGGCGTAGAGGACGGCGACCCGGTCCACCAGCCCCGCCACCAGCGCCAGGTCGTGGGTGATCCAGAGCACCGCCATCCCCAACTCGGCCTGGAGCTCCCGGACCAGATCCACGATCTGGGCCTGCACGGTGACGTCCAGGGCCGTCGTGGGCTCATCGGCCAGGAGGACCGCCGGCCGGCACGCCAGCGCCATGGCGATCATGATCCGCTGACGTTGTCCTCCCGAGAAGGTATGGGGGGCGTCGTCGAGACGCCGGGATGCGTCGGGGATTCCCACCCGGGTCAGGAGCCGCTCCGTCTCGGCCCGGGCCGACGCCCGATCCATTCCCAGATGCAGCTCCAGGACTTCCCGGATCTGGCGGCCCACCGGGAGCACCGGGTTGAGGGAGGTCATGGGGTCCTGAAACACCATGGCGATCTCCCGACCCCGGATCTTCCGCCAGCCGGCGGCGTCCAGGGCCCTCAGATCCTGGCCCCGGAGACGGATCTCCCCGTTCACGATCCGGCCCGGGGGCGACACCAGCCCGAGCACGGAGAGGGCCGACACGCTCTTGCCCGAGCCGCTCTCCCCCACCAGCGCCAGCGACTCCCCGGAGTCCAGGGTGAAGGAGACCCCGTTCACGGCGTGCACCGTTGTCCGGCGAGTCGTGAAGCGGGTCACCAGGTCCCGAACTTCCAGGAGGGGAGGCGAGGCGGGTCCTTCTCCGCCTCCGGTCCGCCTCGGTCCCCGGGCCCCGGTCATCGCTCCCTCCCCCGGGGGTCCAGGGCGTCCTGGAGTCCGTCGCCCAGGAAGTTGACGGCCAGGACCACCAGGAGGATGGCGAAGCCGGGAAAGACGGTGAGCCAGGGCGTGGTGGTCATGGAGCTCTGGGCATCCATGAGCATGTTGCCCCAGGTGGGGGTCGGCGGCTGGACCCCGAGCCCCAGGAAGGACATGGAGGACTCGATGACGATGGCGTTGCCCACGGCCAGCGTGGCCCCCACCACGATGGGGCCCAGGGTGTTGGGAAGGATGTGACGCCAGAGGATCCGTCCGGGCCCGGCTCCGAGGCTTCGCGCCGCCTCCACGAAGGCGGTCTCACGCAGGGAGAGGACCTCGCCGCGGACCACCCGGGCCGTCGCCATCCAGCTCAGGATGCCGATGATCAGGGCCATGGAGAGGGGGTCGGCGCCGCTGTAGGAGGCCAGCACGATGAGGAGTGGCAAAGTGGGGATGGCGTAGGCCACGTCGGTGATCCGCATGAGGAGGTTGTCCACCCGCCCGCCGGCGTACCCCGCCACGGCCCCCACCAGGGTGCCCAGACCGGTCCCCAGCACCGCTGCCAGGACGCCGATGAGGATGGAGAACCGACCCCCGTGGAGGACCCGGATCAGGATGTCCCGGCCCAGGTCGTCGGTTCCCAGCAGGTGGGCTGCCGAGGGGGCTTGCCGGATGGCGTCCAGCTGCACGGCGTCCACCTCGTAGGGAACGATCCAGGGGCCCACCAGGCAGACCAGCGTGACGGCCGCCAGGACCCCCAGCGACAGGGCCGCCATGGGATGGCGTCTCAGCTGGGACCAGAACCCCGGGGCCGGTTCGGCCATTCCATCGCCCCAGGCTCCACCCCCGTCTCCGGTGGGCAGTCCAACGCCCCCTGTCCGGACCCGCTCCCCTCCCGCCGTCCGGTGGCCTGGCTCGGGGCTAGTCATAGCGGATCCGGGGGTCGAGCCAGCCGTAGACCAGGTCCGCCACCAGGTTGAAGACCACGACCATCACCGAACCCAGGAGCAGGATCCCCATCAGGAGGGGGTAGTCCCGGGCCATCATCGCGGTGACGAACATCCGGCCGATCCCGGGCCAGCTGAACACCGTCTCGGTGATGACGGCGCCGCTGAAGAGGGCAGCCAGATTAAGGGCCATGATGGAGACCACCGGAATCATGGCGTTCCGGAGCCCGTGGACGCCCACCACCCGCCACTCCGGGAGCCCCTTCGCCCGGGCGGTGCGGATGTAATCCTCTCGAAGCACACCCACCAGGGAGGAGCGCAGGTAGCGGGACCACCCGGCCACATAGCGGAAGGAGAGGACCACCGCCGGCAGGACCAGGTGGAGGAGATGGTCTCCCAGGGACGAGGCGCCCACCGTGCGCGTGCCGGAGAGGGGAAGCCAACCAAGCCAGACACCGAAGACGAGTTGAAGGATCAGGGCGAACCAGAACACCGGCATGGCGATCCCCAGAAACGAGATGCCGGTCCCCAGGTTGTCGAACCAGGAGTAGGGACGCACGGCGCTCAGGGTGCCCAGCGCGAACGCCAGGATCGCCGCCAGGAGGAAGGCCGCGCCCATGAGCTCCAGCGTGGCCGGAAGGCGCTCCAGGATCATCTCGCTCACAGGCCGCGTGGTGGAGAAGCTGACCCCCAGATCGCCCTGGAGCGCCGCCCCCAGCCAGCGAACGTACTGGACCGGGACCGGCTGATCGACGCCCAGACGTTCCCGATACGCCTCGATCACCTCCGGATCGATGAACCGCCCCGACTCCAGCAGGGCCCCCTCGGGTCCACCCGGGGCGGCCTGGATGACGGCGAAGAGCACCACGGTGATCCCCAGGAAGAGGGGGACCATCTGGAGGAGACGTCGGAGGGTGAAGGCGACCATGGGGGAGCACCTTCCAAGGCGGATCCCCGCGCCGCAACCCCGTTCCCTCCAGGAGCCGGTCCGGCGAAGGGCCAGCGAGTCAACTGCGGGTGGGCGGCCGGAGGCCGATGGACCATGAGCCGGCCCCGGCGGGCGAGGGCCGCGGGAAGAGCCGCCCGTCGATGTCGCCCTGGATCGACTCCAGGGGGACCCAGTGCCGAGAACCCCGGATGATCGGCACGCCCCTAGAGGCGATGGAGCTCGACGGGACCGCCGGACGTCCCCTCGAGGGTGCGCTCGGCGCCTTCGACCCGGACTCGGACCCACTCCAGGATTGGATTGCTTTGGTATGCATGTTGCATGTATATCACAGACAGTGCTTGGAAGAGTTCTGAGCGCTATGCAGAATGTGATATTTACAGGGAGCAGGACGAGTAATGTTAAGCAGCAAAAAGAAATCGTGGCTTGGAGTCGTGGCGGTCGGCGCGATGCTGGCTTCGCCGATGGCGGCCCAGGAGAACCCGTATGCGCAACCCGACGAAAGTTGGATCAGCATCGACGGGACCGTGGAATCGGTGATGGCCGACGCCTTCACCCTGAACTACGGGGACGGAGTCATCACCGTGGAGATGGACGACGGTGACCGGGATGCGGACGCCTACCAGCTCATGTCGGGTGATCGGGTCACCGTGACCGGTCTGGTGGACGACGACCTCTTCGAGGTCGCGACCATCGAAGCGGGCAGCGTCTACGTCGAACAGTTGGGCACGTACTTCTACGCCAGCTCCGCCGACGAAGAAGATCTCTTCGTGACCATCGACCCGGTAACCCCTTCGGAGATGGTTCTCCAGGGGACCGTGACTGCGGTTTCCGACGAGGAGTTCACGCTATCGAACGGTCTCACGGAGATCACCGTGGAGATCGACGAGCTCGGATACAATCCCCTCGATGACGAAGGATATCAGAAGCTCGAGATCGGCGACTACGTGAGCGTATCGGGCGAGATCGATTACGACTTCCTCGAAGGACGTGAGTTGGTCGCCCACTCCGTCACCACGCTGGTCGGCTGAGTGGTTCATTGACCTGACGAGACGCGACCGGGCCTGACGCCCGGCTCGCCGATCGCCCCCGCGGCCCATACCTCCCTCTGGCAGCACGCCAGGGAGGCGGGGCCGACGGGGGCGTTCTCGTAGGGGGGTCACCGCGGGCTCGCCGCCGGCGTCATCCACTGCGAATCCTCGACCGGGCCCCGCGAAGGCCTGGGACGACCCGGAGCGTGCTGCACGACATCGATCCGTGAAATTCGCTCCTGAAACGGAGCCCTGAGGACCGGTGGCGGGTGAGGGGGAGGGCGTTGGCGCCCTCGTCTTGCCTGTGCGCTGCTCCGCCACCGCTTGCCCCACCTCTGCGGGGCGTGAATCATCACGGTCCACCTCTTCCAACTCCCTCAGGTCGACATGCACCCGAACTCCCGCCTCCCGGCGCTCGCTCCTCTCTTCGTCGTCGCCACCGCCATCGCCCCGGCCACGCCGGCGGTGGCCCAGACGTCGGACGCGCTGGTGGGTGCCATGGAGCTCCGGGAGGTGGGGCCCGCCGTGGCCGGAGGCCGGATCTCCGACATCGAGGTGGACCCCCGGGACGCCGCCGTGTGGTACGTGGCGGCAGGCTCCGGCGGGTTGTGGAAGACCACCAACGCCGGCACCACGTGGACACCGGTCTTCGACGAGCAGCCCTCGTACTCCATCGGCGACGTGGCGCTGGACCCGACGAATCCGGACGTGGTGTGGGTGGGCACGGGCGAGAACGTCAGTGGCCGACACGTTGCCTGGGGCTCGGGGCTCTATCGCTCCCGGGACGGCGGCGGGACGTGGGAGTCCGCGGGGCTCCCGGAGAGCGAGCACATCGGCAAGATCCTGGTCCACCCGGAGGACGGGGACGTCCTGCTTGTGGCTGCCGAGGGACCGCTCTGGTCCGAGGGCGGAGAACGGGGCGTGTACCGGAGCGCCGACGGAGGCGCCACCTGGGAGGCGGTTCTGACGGTGGACGAACACACCGGTGCCACGGATCTGGAGTTCGACCCGTCGGACCCGGAGGTGGTCTACGCCGCCACCTTCCAGCGGAGACGTCACGTCTGGGGTTACCTGGCCGGTGGCCCCGGATCGGGGGTGTGGAAGTCCACCGACGGAGGGGTGACCTGGCGGGAGCTGACCCGCGGGCTCCCCTCTGGAGACATGGGGAAGATCGGATTGGCGGTGACCCCCGCGGATCCCGGCCGGGTCTACGCCACCATCGAGGCGGGCCCGGAGGAGCGGGGGTTCTACCGCTCCGTGGACCGGGGCGAGAGCTGGGAGCGCCGAAACAGCTACATCTCCGGGGGGACGGGGCCCCACTACTACCAGGAGATCGAAGCCTCACCGGCGGACCCGGAGCTGGTCATCCAGATGGACGTCTTCTTCCAGATCACCCGGGACGGGGGTGCCACCTTCTCGAACCTCGGGACGGGTCGGGAGAAGCACTCCGACAACCACGCCCTCTGGATCGATCCCGCCGACACCCGCCACATGCTCGCCGGGACCGACGCCGGGCTCTACGAGACCT
This sequence comes from Gemmatimonadota bacterium, assembly GCA_037382905.1. GTDB lineage: Bacteria > Gemmatimonadota > Gemmatimonadetes > Longimicrobiales > Gaopeijiaceae > Gaopeijia. The sequence goes on from JARRPL010000003.1 coordinate 24,432, forward strand.
TCGACCGGGGCGCGAGCTGGAAGCACTTCCCCAACCTCCCCATCTCCCAGTTCTACAAAGTCGCGGTCTCGAGCCGTGAGCCCTTCTACGACCTGCTGGGCGGGGCCCAGGATCTGGGGACGCTCCTGGGGCCCTCCCGCACCCCCACCGCCGAGGGGATCCGGAACGAGGACTGGCACTTCCCCATGGGCGCCGACGGCTATGGGGTGCAGTTCGACCCCACCGACCCCGACCTCTACTACCTCATGACCCAGCAGGGGAACCTGTACCGGGTCCACGGCGCGAGCGACGAGGCGCTCCAGATCCAGCCGCAGCCCGCCCCGGGGGACCCGCCGGAGCGGTGGAACTGGGACTCTCCCATCCTGGTGAGCCCCCACGATCCGGCGCGCCTGTACTTCGCCTCGCAGCGCCTGTGGCGGAGCGAGGATCGGGGAGATTCCTGGACGCCGGTGAGCGGGGACCTGACCACGGACACCGACCGCTACACCCTCCCCTTCATGGGGCGGGTCTGGTCGCTGGACGCACTCCACGACAACGGAGCCATGTCCCAGTATGCCACCGTCACCGCCATCTCCGAGTCCCCGGTGACGGAAGGCCGGCTCTACGTGGGCACCGATGATGGTCTCATCCATACGAGCCCCGACGGGGGGGCCACGTGGCGGGCCATGAGCGACCTCCCGGAGGTGCCGGAGCGGAGCTTCATCAACGACGTGGAGGCGGGGCAGCACGGCGATGGGACGGTCTTCGTCGCCGCTGACGCCCACAAGGTGGGAGATTACCGGCCGTTCCTCTTCCGCAGCGACGATCACGGGGGCAGTTGGCGCTCCATCACCGGGGATCTCCCGGAGGAGACGATCGTCTGGGCGGTCCAGCAGGATGATGTGGACCCGGAGCTCCTCTTCGCCGCCGCCGAGTGGGGCCTCTACGTGACGATGAATGGCGGAGAGAACTGGCACCGGCTCCCCGGGGCGCCCACCATCGCCTTCCGGGACGTGAAGCTCCACCGTCGCGACGACGACGTGGTGGGGGCCACCTTCGGGCGAGGTTTCTGGATCCTGGACGACTACGCACCGCTGCGGGCGGACTCCCGGGCAGCGGTGACGAGGGGGAGTGCCCCGGAGGTGGGGGGCGACGCCGAGGCCGGCTCCGCCGTCGGCGGGGTGATGCCCGTTCGGGACGCATGGTGGTACGTGCCGAACCTGACCAACCAGGCCCGGGGGCGCCCCACCCTCGGGAGCATGGCGTGGACAGCGCCGAACCCGGAGTTCGGCGCGACCTTCACGGTCCTCGTGCCGGAGCTGCCGGAAGCCGCCCGGGACGCCCGGAGAGAGGCCGAGGCTGCCCTGCGGAGCGAGGGGGCCGACGTGCCCTTCCCGGGGTACGAAGCGCTCCGGGCCGAGAACGCCGAGCCGGGATCGAGGGTGCACGTCCGGGTCACCGACGCCGCAGGTGAGCCCGTCCGCCGGGTGGCCCTTCCGGCGGCGGCGGGGGTCCACCGGGTGACCTGGGATCTCCGTCGTCCTCCGACGAACCCCATCGACCTGTCGACGCCCACCTTCCGACCGCCCTGGGCGGCGGATCCCCAGGGACCGTTGGCGCCTCCAGGGACCTACCGCGCCCAGCTGATGGTGATGGACGGCTCCGGCGCCCGGCCCCTGGGGCCCGCCCAGCCCTTCGAGGTGCGGCCCGTTCCTACAGCGCCCCCCGGGACGGACTTCGTAGCGGTGGCGGCGTTCCAGCACGAGGTCTCGGAACTCCTGCGCCGGTCGGGAATCGCCTCGGCGGAGCTGTCCCGACAGCGGGAGCGTCTCCGGTACATGGAGGCGGCGCTCGACGAGACCCCGGGAGCTGACGCCGCCCTCTACCGGGAGCTCGACGCCGCGAGGGTGGCCTATGACGAGGTGGGGCTTCGGCTCCAGGGAGACCGGGTGCGGAGTTCCCTGAATCAGGCGGCGGCCCCTTCCGTGTCCGGACGGCTCGGGACGGTGGCGGACGGCCACTGGGGCACCCGGATGGAGCCCACAGAAACCCAGCGGCGCAACGTGGCCATCGCCGAGGCGGGGTTGGTGGAGATCGAGCGGGATCTCGTGGCCCTCATCTCGGGACGCCTGGCGCGGCTGGAGGAGGCGCTGGCCGAGGCCGGCGCCCCCTGGACGCCGGGTCGGCGGATCGGCGGCTAGCCGACGCCACCGGGTCCCTCTCCGGCGAATCCCGTGGTCGTCGGGTCCCGTAATGCCTGCCGTAGCCGGCGGGACGTCGACTCCCTGTGCGCGCCTTCGGAGGCCGCTTCATGCATCTCTCGGTCCAGAACCTGTCCAAGACCTACCCCAACGGGGTCGAGGCCCTCAAGAACGTCTCCCTCGAGATCCCGCCCGGGATGTTCGGGCTCCTGGGGCCGAACGGGGCGGGCAAGTCCACCTTCATGCGGATCCTGGCGACCCTCCAGGACGCCGACGCCGGCTCCGCGACGCTCGGGGAGCTGGATGTCCTCACGCAGAAGGAGGAGGTGAGGAGGGTCCTGGGCTACCTCCCCCAGGAGTTCGGCGTGTATCCCCGGACCTCGGCGCTGCGGATGCTCGACCACCTGGCGATCCTCAAGGGCGTGAGCGACGCCGGGGACCGAAAGCAGCTCGTGGAGGCACTCCTCCACCGGGTGAACCTATGGGAGGACCGGAAGAAGGATCTGACGGGGTTCTCCGGGGGAATGAAGCAGCGGTTCGGGATCGCCCAGGCCCTCATCGGCGAGCCCCGCTTGATCATCGTGGACGAGCCCACCGCCGGCCTCGACCCCGGGGAACGGAACCGGTTCTACAACCTGTTGGCGGAGATCGGCGAGGAGCGGATCGTGATCCTCTCCACCCACATCGTGGAGGACGTCCGGGAGCTCTGCACCCGTATGGCCATCATCCACCGGGGCCAGGTCCGGTACTCCGGGAGCCCCGACGAGGCCGTGGCCTCGCTGGCGGGCCGGATCTGGGAGCGGCAGGTGGAGAAGTCCCGCCTTCCCGCCCTCGAGCGGGAGCATCGGATCATCTCCAGCAAGCTGGTGGCCGGGCGGCCGGTGGTCCACGTCCTCGCCGACGAGCGGCCCGAGGAGGGCTTCCAACCGGCGGCGGTGACGCTGGAGGACGTGTTCTTCACCCGCATTCGGGACGAGGCCGACGCCTTCTCGGCGGCGGGGCGCTGAGGCGTGGCCATGTTCCGGACGGTCTTCGCCTTCGAGATCCGCTACTGGCTGCGCCAGCCCATGCTGTGGGTGCTCACCGCCCTCATGGCGCTCCTGACCTTCGGGGCGGTGTCCAGCGACAACGTCCAGATCGGCCAGTCGTTCGACAACCTCCTGAAGAACGCCCCGTACGTCGTCCAGTCGTACTACGCGTACATGTCGGCCATCGGGCTGCTCATCGTCACGGCCTTCGTGCAGGCCTCGGCGCTCCGGGACGTGAACCACCGCTCCCAGGAGCTGATCTACACCACCCCCCTGGCCAAGACGCCCTACCTGCTGGGGCGCTTCTTCGGGGCCTTCACCGCCTCGCTGGTCCCCCAGCTTGGGGTGGGGCTGGGGATCCTGCTGGGCGGGGCCGCGCCCTGGGTCGATCCGGAGCGGGTGGGCCCGGTGGCCTGGCACGCCCACGGGAACGGCTTCCTGGCCTTCTCGGTGCCGAACACCTTCATCATCGCCGCGGTCGTCTTCGCCATCGCGGCGCTCACCCGGAAGACGGCGGCGACCTTCGTGGGGGCCATCGCCATCCTGGTGGGCTACTCGGTGGCCGGCACCCTGCTGGAGGACCTGGAGAGCGAGGGAGCCGGTGCCCTGGCGGACACCTTCGCCATCGGCACCTACGAGAACCTGACCAAGTACTGGACGGTGGCGGAGCGCAACAGCCAGTCGCTGGGGCTGACCGGGGAGCTGCTCCTGAACCGGCTCCTCTGGGTGGCGGTGGGGGCGGTGATCCTCGCCGTCGGGGTGGCCGCCTTCCGCTTCACCCTGGAGGACGGGGTTCTGGACCGGATGGGGCGGGGGGTGCGGCGGATGCTGCCCGGGAGACGCCGTGGCCCCGGGGAGGAGGGGGACGCCGTCCCGGGTCCGGTCCTGCCGTCGTCGGCGCCCCTTCCCGCCGCCGCCCTGGCGACGGGCCTTCCCGTGCACCTGCGGCAGATGCTCAGCCTGGCCCGGGTGGACTTCGTGGGGGTGTTCCGGAGCGTGCCCGTCCGGGTGATCCTCCTGATGGCCGCGGTCAACGTCGGGTTCTCCCTCTGGCAGTCGGAGGAG
>JARRPL010000004.1:0-31397 GCA_037382905.1 Gemmatimonadota bacterium
TCCAAGCGGAAATCGGGCATGCGTGAGCCGGTACCGGGCCGATGTCCTGCCGGTCGAACCGGGACGGGCTCCTCCAGGTACGCGGCGAGCCATCCGGGCCGATAGCGCGTCCCGGCGGTGGACAGGTCGGGGCCGACGCCGGGTGAGCCCGCCGAGGGCACCTCCGGGTGGAGGTGGCAGCCTCGGCACCCGAGACCGACGAAGAGGCGGCGGCCGTCCTGGGCCGTGATGTCGGGAAATCGCTCCCGGGCACGCCGTACCGAGGGCCCCTCCTCTCCCTCCGCCAGGAAGAGGGCCAGGGCGAGCCGCTCGTCCTCCGTCAGGCCGAAGTCCGGCATCCGGGCCGGCGCCAGCTCAGGACGGCGGGTCACGGGGTCCGCCAGGTAGGTGAAGACGAACTCCCGGGTCACGGGATCGGCCCCGGGCCCGAAGGCCGGCAGCCCGTCGGGGAGGTTCGAGGCCGGGAGCCCCGCGTGACACCCGGCGCACCCCACGGCCCGCGCCAGGACTTCTCCCTCGGCGGACTGCGCGGTCGCCGGGACGGCGGAACACAGGCCTGCCCCCAGGACGAGGCCCAGCGTCGCGGCGTAGATGGTGGTGCGCGTCATCCCCGGACCTTCGGCGGCCCGTCGTCCGGGGTCAAGCGCCGGCGGGGCCCGGCGGAGCCGCGAGCTCGGCCCGGTCCGAGGATCGGAGCATCACCCACGCCGCCGCCGCGAGGATGACGGCACCCCCCACCAGCGTGCGTCCGGACGGCATCTCTCCCAGGATCAAGGCCGCCAGGACGATCCCGTACACCGGCTCCAGCGTCGCCACCACGCTGGCGACCCGGGCGCGGATGCCCTCCAGTGCCCACACGAAGAGCCCGTGGGCCAGTGCGGTGAAGACCACGCCCAGGAGCGCCAGGAGGACCAGGTCCCGACCGGTGGCCCGACTCACCTGAGGCGCCGCCAGAGGGAGGAGCACGACCGCGGCCCAGACCAGCTGGTGGAAGGTCAGAGCCAGGGCCCCGTAGCGTCGACGATAGCCCCGATTGGCGACGGCCAGGAGCGCGAAGGTCAGCCCCGACATCACGCCCCAGAAGGCGCCACGGGTCACGTCGCTGGCCCAGTCGATCCGGGGGACCACCAGGCTGACGCCCACCAGGGTGACCAGGGCGGCCCCGAGATCGCCCCACCGCCATCTCTCCCGGAGCAGGGCCGGCTCCAGGAGGGCCGTGAAGACGGGGAAGGTCGAGTAGGTGACGAGGCCCACCGCCACGCTGGAGAGCTGGATCGAATGGAAGAAGGTCACCCAGTGGACCGCGAGCAGGGCTCCCAACCCGACGAAGCCCGCCAGATCCGTCCCCCGGGCCGGCACCAACCGCTCGCCCCGCATCCGGATGATCAGCCCCAGCGCCACCCCGCCGACGGTGACCCGGCCCAGTACGATGGCGGGGGCCGGAAGAAGGACGAGCTCGCCGAAGAGACCCGCCGCCCCGAAGAGAAGCGCGGCGAGGTGCAGGGCGGGAAGGGGAGGGATGGACATGGGAATCAAGGTACAGGCGCCCGGGGATCGAGAGCCCGCAGCCCTTGCACCTCCCGTAGCGTGAGGTCCCATGATGGTGCGGATGGTCGCTCCCCCCTGAAACGAGGATACCCACATGACCGGCATGAAGAATCCCCATGAGCACGAGGCCCGGGAGCGTTGGGGCGAGACCGAGGCGTGGAGGGAATCGGGTCGGCGGACCCGCTCCTACACGCCGGCCCAGGTCCAGACCATCAAGGATGAACTGGAGGAGATCGAGGAGGCGTTCGCGGCGCTGCTGCGGAAGGGCACCGCTCCCGACGCTGGACCGGCCCGTGAGGTCGCGGAACGCGCCCGCCTCCACATCGATCGCTGGTACTACCCCTGCCCTCCGGCCATGCACACGGCGCTGGCGGAGATGTACATGAGCGACCCCGGGTTCCGATCCCACTACGAGGAGCGGGAGGAGGGACTGGCGGAGTTCGTGGCCCGGGCCGTCCAGGCGAACGCCGCCCGGGAGGATTAGACCTCCCGGGCTTCCCTCCCGTGGTCATCCGCCGAAACGTTCCAGGATCCAGGAGGCCACCCGGTCCATGGCCTGGGGGGACATGGTCTGGTCGATACCGGCGTACTCGGCCGGATTGCCCGTACCGGCCTCCTGGAAGAGATGGTTGAGCCCCTCCAGCTCCTCCACCGTGTAGTCTGGATTGCCGCCCCGCTCCAACGCCTCCTCGATGGCCCTCAGGTTGATGTCCGCGTCCACCTGGGTGTCCAGCGATCCATTCAACGCCAGCACCGGCACCCGGGTCGCTTCCAGCTCGGGCCCCGGGTCGTGATCCAGGAAGTAGCGCATCCACGGGGTGTTGAACTGGTTCACCTGGGCGTCGAGCCAGGCGTCCGGGTCCTCCGGCACGCCGGCGGCGGCGCGCTCCGCCGGGGTGAGCCGACCGACCTCCTCCTCCAGCGCCGCGCGCATCCGGGACGCCGCCTCGGCGGAGTCCCGCGTCTCCCTCATGATCCCGTGGAGGCGCACGAGCACGCGGTCGTTCATCTCCAGCGCCGCCGGGGCCGCGCCCTGGAGCTGGGCGATGTCGCGGCTCTGGGTCCGGAGGACATCCAGGCCCGTCACGCCCGGGCCCGCCAGGAGCACCAGGAACCGGGGCCGCTCGCTCCGGGCGGCCAGGAGCGGCGCCACGAGGCCCCCTTCCGAATGTCCCACGATCCCCACCGCGTCCGCCCGCACCTCGGGCCGGGCGCCGAGCCAGGCCAGCGCGGCCTCGGCGTCGGTGGCGAAGTCCTCACTGGTCGCGGAGGCGAACTCCCCCGCAGACCCGCCGACGCCACGGTCGTCGTAGCGCAACACCGCAATACCCCGTCGCGTCAGGTGATCCGCCAGCACTGCGAAGGGCTTATGGCCCAGCAGGGTCTCGTCCCGGTCCTGGGGACCCGAGCCCGACACGAGGACCACTCCCGGAAAGGGACCTGGTCCCCGAGGCAGGGTCAGGGTGCCTGCCAACTCGAAGCCGCCGGCAGGGTTGGGGAATCGCACCTCCTGGGAGTCGTAGGGACAGGGGCAGCGGGGAGTCTGGGGCCGGTCCGCCGGATCCGGCGCCCCCCGGGGCTCCTCTCCCTCCGGCACCCGCTCCAGGACCAGGGGAAGGGAGTTGGACCCCTGGGACCAGGTACCGGCGATGCGGCCGTCGGCCTGTCGTTCCCCGCGGAAGCGTCCCTGGATCACCTGCACCTCCAGAATCAGCGAGTCCGCCGACGTCCGAACGGCAGACACAGGGATCCCGGTGCTGCCCTGGGCCGGACTGTCCATGGTGGCCTCGAGTCCGTCGGAGCCCCGGGTCACGTGGATCACCAGCGGGAGGGACTGAGGGCCGACCTGGAGACTGCCCTGCCAGCTCCCCACCCAACCTTCCTGGGCCACCAGGCTCGTGGGCAGAAGAAGGACCGCCAGGGCGGCGACCATCGCTCGGGGACGAGTGCGCATTCTACCTCCTCGGGTGCATCGGGACGCGGGGCAACGGGGGGACATCCGCCGGGTCGAACCCGCGGCTCGCCGACGACGGATGTCGGTGAAGCTACGTCCCACCCCGACGGTTTGCTTCACCCCTTTCTGCCGGGAAGGGGAATGGATACCCTTTCCTCCTTCCACCCCCAGCCCCGAGGCGCATGCCCCAGGACCCCATCCGCATGCAGCACGACGCCATCGCCGTCGTGGATTTCGGTGGGCAGTACGCCCACCTCATCGCCACCAAGATCCGCCACCTGGGGGTCCTGGCGGAGATTCGCCAGCCCGAGGACCCCGTGGAGGAGTTCGCGGGGCTCAAGGGGGTCATCCTGTCGGGGAGCCCCGCGCTGGCATCCCAGGGGGAGGACTCGGACTACAACCGCGCCCTCTTCGATCTGGATCTGCCCATTCTGGGCCTCTGCTTCGGCCACCAGGAGATCGCCAAGCAGTACGGGGGCGAGGTGATCCACGGGGGCCGGGAGTGGGGCAAGGCCGATCTCCACATCCAGGGGGACCACCCCCTCTTCATGGGGCTGGGACCCGTGGAGCAGGTCTGGATGAGCCACTTCGACTCGGTGGCCAGCCTGGGTCCGGGCTTCCGGGAGCTGGGATACACCACCTCCCACGACGGGGCCCCGGACCACCGCTTCGCCGCCATCGGCAACGACGAGCTGCGGCGGTACGGCTTCCAGTACCATGCCGAGGTGGACGACACCCTGAACGGCGACCGCATGCTCGGAAACTTCGTGCTGGAGATCTGTCAGGCGAAGCCCACCTGGTCCATGGAGGCCTTCATCGCCCAGGAACGGGAGAGGCTTCAGCTCCAGGTCGGGGACGAGTCGGTCTTCCTGCTGGCGTCCGGCGGTGTGGACTCCACGGTGGCGGCCGTCGTCCTCAAGGAGGCGCTGGGTCCAGACCGGGTCCACCTCCTCCACATCGACAACGGGCTGATGCGCAAGGACGAAAGCCGGCAGGTCGTGGCCATGTTCCAGCGCCTCGGGTTGGGTGAGCACCTCCACTTCGTGGACGCCTCCGGAGACTTCCTGGAGGCCCTGGAGGGGCTGGTGGAGCCGGAGGCCAAACGGAAGGCCATCGGCAACACCTTCGTGGAGGTGTTCAACCGGGAGGCGGAGCGCCTGGGCATCCAGCACCACCTCCTGGGTCAGGGCACCATCTATCCCGACACGGTGGAACCCGGCGGGACCAAGCGGGCACACACCATCAAGACCCACCACAACCGCGTGGCGGTCATCGAGGAGATGATCCGGGAGGGGAAGGTGGTGGAGCCCCTGGCGGAGTTGTACAAGGTGGAGGTCCGGGAGCTGGGCGAGACGTTGGGAATCGCCCACGAGGCGCTGTGGCGGCATCCCTTCCCCGGGCCGGGGCTGGGCGTGCGCTGTCTCTGCTCCGACGGGACGCCGGACCGGGAGGACTTCCACCGCCTCGTCCCGGCTGTGGCCGAGATCGCCGATCGTTTCGCGCTCCACCCGCTGGTGCTGCCCATCCGGTCCGTGGGTGTGAAGGCGGATGTCCGGGCCTACGAGCACCCGGTCCTGTTCAGCGGTGAGGCCGACTGGGACACCCTCCTGAGGGCCGCCTCGACGGTGACCGCCGAGGTCCTGGGGATCAATCGCTGCATCTGGAATCTCTCCCCGGGCCATCCCCAGAGAGCCCGTCCCGTGCGGGCCTACATGACCCGGGACCGCCTCGACGTCCTTCGGGAGGCGGACCACTTCGTCATGGAAGGACTGCGCCGGCACGGGCTGTACGACGATGTCTGGCAGTGTCCGACCGTCCTGGTCCCCCTGGCGCTGACCGAGGCGGAGGGGGAGACGGTGGTCCTGCGCCCGATCCGCTCCGCCCGGGCCATGACCGCCACGCCGGTGGAGCTGCCGGAGGCGCTGGTGGCGGAGCTACGGGACTCGATCCTGGCCCTCCCGGGGATCACGGGTCTGGCCCTGGACATCACGTCCAAGCCCCCCGGGACCATCGAGTGGGAGTGATTCGCTCCGGAGGGTGTCGATGGCGAAGGCGCTTGGTCCCAGGGACCTTCGCGCGTATGATGGCATAGAAGGTTTTCCCTCCCGCCTGCACGGGCCGGCGGGACTTTCACCCTCGAATGGAGGCATCCCATCGACGAACCACGCGTGAATGACAGAATCCGGATCAGCCCCGTCCGACTGATCGACCAGGACGGAGAGCAGGTCGGCGTCGTGTCCCTCGACACGGCCAAGGAGCGGGCAGCGGAGGCCGAACTGGACCTCGTGGAGGTGGCGGCGAACGCCCGACCACCGGTGGTCAAGATCATGGACTGGGGGAAGGAGCGCTACGAGCGGCAGAAGCGCCAGCGCGAAGCCCGGAAGAACCAGACCACGGTCGAGCTCAAGGAGGTCCAGCTTCGCCCCCGCACCGACGACCATGACTTCGAGGTGAAGCTCAAGCGCGCCCGGAGCTTCCTGATGGACGGGAACATGGTCAAGGTGGTGCTCCGCTTCCGGGGCCGGGAGCTCCGGCGACCGGAAGTCGGCGTCGAGACCCTCGATCGCATGTTGGAGGCCACCTCCGACATCTCGAAGGTGGAGCAACGCTCCAACAGCATCGAAGGTCGTCGTCTGATTGCGCTCCTGGAGCCCGATCTGAGTTGACCGGAGGGCCGCTCGTCGGCCACCGAACCGCGGTCCCGGACCCCTCGAAGGGTTCGGGACCGTCTTCGTGTCAGGACCCCGGGGTCGGGGGCGCCACCCCTGGAAGCACCGTGAGCCGGCCCTCGTTACGACGCCACCACTCCAGGAAGAGGGTGGTGTCCCGGCTGTAGCTGCGGATGCCCCCGGGGACCGCGTGGGTTCGCAGGTAGGTGTCGTTGACGGCGCTCGCCACCGGACCCGCCACGCTCCGGTTCTCCCGGTACCACCGGGCGTAGTCGGCCCAGTCTCTGCGCACGCCCGGATGGAGGCTCTCCATGAGGGCATCCCTCCCCTCCGAGTCCACCCGGGCCAGGTCCCGCATCACCGAGCGGAGGACCCGGGCCCACCCCGAGTAGCGTACCAGCAGCCCATCGCTGTGGATGGCGGCCAGGGCGCCGGCGAATGTCGCCTCGTTCTCCCGTGGAATCGCTCGCTGGTGGGCCTGCTCGTGACCCATGCTCGCAGGGATGACCACGGCCGGGGGCGAAGCCGTGACGTGGGCTTCTCCGGTGAAGGGGCTGTAGACGCCCAGCAGATCCAGACCGTCCAGCAGCCAGGTGGTGCCCCGGAACTTCACCGGACCGTAGCGACGGCCGGCGAAGTCGCCCATGCCCAGGGCTCCGCCGACCCGCTCCCACCCCACGCCCAACTCGTCGGAGAGGCGCCGCCCGTCCATCTCCCCCTGGGTGGGACTGCCGATGTCCGTGCGACCCCCGTGGAGGGTGCGGTAGGCCAGATTGGTCCGCTCCACGACATGCGCCGCCAGCTCCCTCAACGCCTCCCCATCGGGTACGCCGTCGGCGACGAGCCCCAGTCGCCGGTCCAGGGGAGACCGAGCGTAGTTGAGGCCCCAGAGGAGGTAGAAGGCCAGGAGGAGCACCCCCACCACACCGGCGGTCCAGGACAGGCCCTTCTGGATCGCCAGTACGGTCCCGATCTCGCCGGCCCGGATGCGGGACACGCCCAGGACGGCTCGCCATCCGGCCCAGCCCAGGAGCGCCACCAGCCCCATGAAGCTCACCGAGACGGGAGACCACCCGGTGAGGAGGGAGAGGATGCGGGCGATGGAGGGGCCGAGGGCGTCGCCGTACACTCGTTCCACCGCTCCAGGGAACCGGGCAAGCACCAGGGACAGCCCGGCCACCGTGAGGCCGGCGAAAAGGAGGAGGAATCCGCGCATGACGTCTGTCATACCTCCGGCGATTCCCACCGATCCCCGGGTCCGTCATCCACCCTCTGGACTACACGCCCTAATGCGCTGGCGTACCCGGTCAGCCGGGTGTTGCCCCAACGGGGCGGTAGTAATTCTCCCCACGGCGTGTCCGGGGGTCCACGGATCATCTTGTGCCTCACCCGGGCTGCGGGGCGACCCGCGGTCGTAGACTCGTGAATCGTGCGGCGACCGCGTGCCCCGGAGCCGTCGACGCCCCACGCGGGGAGGACCGAGATGCTGCGAGGAAGCGAAGGGAACCCGTCTCCGGCAGGAAGGGAGGTGAGCCGCAGGGATTTCATCCGGAACGCCTGTCTCATGGCCGCGGCCGCGGTGGGCATGCCCAACGAGTTGGCGGCGCGAATGGTCCAGGCCGTGGAGCGGGGGGCTCGGCCCACCGTCATCTGGCTCTCCTTCCAGGAGTGCACCGGCTGCTCCGAGACCCTTCTCCGCACCACCAAGCCGGGGCTCGACGAACTCGTCCTGGACCTCCTGAACCTGGTGTATCACGAGGCGCTGACGGCGGCGGCGGGGCATCAGGCGGAACTCTCCAGGGTCCAGGCCATGGAGCAGTATGCCGGTGAGTACATTCTCGTGACGGAGGGATCGATCCCCACCGCCGATGGGGGCATCTACTGCATGGTCGGCGGGAAGACCGCCCTCGAGCTGGTCCACGAGACGGCGGAGCGGGCCGCAGCGGTGGTGGCCATCGGATCGTGCGCCTCTTGGGGCGGCATTCCGTCCGCGCCGCCGAACCCCACCGGGGCCCGGGGCACTCCCGACATCCTCACGGACCGGACGGTGGTGAGCATCCCGGGCTGTCCCCCCAATCCGTACAACTTTCTGGGGACGGTGCTGCAGTTCGCCACGCTGGGGACGCTCCCGGCGTTGGACGACAAGGGGCGGCCCCTCTGGGCCTACGGCCGTACCATCCACGAGCACTGCCCCCGCCGCGCCCACTTCGACGCCGGGCGCTTCGCGGAACGCTACGGCGACGGCGGTCACCGGCAGGGGTGGTGCCTCTACCAGTTGGGCTGCAAGGGGCCCCAGACCTACGCGAACTGCTCGGTCAACCACTTCAACGAGGTCCCCGATGCCTGGCCCATCGGCCTGGGGCACCCCTGCTACGGCTGCACCGAGGAAGAGCTGGCCTTCCGGGTCCCGATCCACACGACGGTGGAGATCCCGGAGCCCGTCTCTCCCCGGGAGCAGGCTCCCATCACCCCCGAACCGTCGGGGATCAGCCCCCTGGCGACCGGTGTCGCCGGTGCGGTCCTGGGTGGAGCGCTGGGCGCCGGGTGGGCGACCTCCCGGAAGCTCTCCGCCAACGACGAGGCCGAGGAGGGCTGAGCCATGAACGTCGATCGCCGAACCGTACTGAAGATGTTCGCCGCAGGAGGCGCGGCGGTGGCAGCGAGCCCCTCGAAGGCAGCTGGGCGGGAGCCGAAGGAGGTTCCCCCGGACGGCCTGGGGCTCCTGTACGACTCGACCCTCTGCGTCGGCTGTCAGGCCTGCACCCAGGCCTGCCGGCGGGCCAATCAGGTCGCCTACGACGACGATGACCAGCTCTACTACACCAACGACCGCCTGTCGGCCCACGCCAAGAGCATCATCAAGAAGTACGAGAGCCCCGCGGGCGACGTGGCCTTCATGAAGATGCAGTGCATGCACTGCGTGGACCCCGCGTGTGCCAGCGCGTGCATGCTGGGCTCGTTCCAGAAGCGCATCGGCGGGGCGGTGACCTGGAATCCCGAGAAGTGTGTGGGATGCCGGTACTGTCAGGTCGCGTGCCCCTTCGGGGTGCCCCAGTTCGAATGGGACAGCGCGACACCGCACCTGGTGAAGTGCGAGCTCTGCGCCCACCTGGTGAAGGAGGGGGGCATGCCGGCCTGCGCCGACGTCTGTCCCCGGGAGGCGGTGATCTACGGTCGGTACGACGACCTGCTGGCGGAGGCCCACCGGCGACTCGAGGAGGAGCCCGACCGCTACGAACCCAAGGTCTACGGTGAATTCGAGGGCGGTGGCACCCAGGTGCTCTACCTGTCGGCCCGGGGCGTGCCCTTCACGGAGCTGGGTCTCCCGGATCTCGGGCCAGAGTCGGTGCCGAGCATCCCCGAGACGGTGACCCACACCCTCTACCAGGGCTTCGTGGCACCGGTCGCCCTGTACGGCGTCCTGGGGCTCACCGTCTGGAAGAACCGCCGGGAGCTGATGAAAGACGACTACGAGATCCAGCTCGGCGCCGAGATGAAGAAGAAGCACCGGGAGGAACGGGCCACCGGATCGGGAGGCCAGTCATGAGCCGGGGACGCGCGGTCCCACTGGGCGGCCGGATCGTGACCCGGCCCTTCGTGATTCTCGCCACGGTCTTCGCCGTGGGGATGGCCGTTCTGGTCTGGCGCTTCCTCGTGGGATTGGGCGCGCCGACGGCGTTGAACGACGGGTACCCGTGGGGCATCTGGATCGCCTTCGACGTCGTGGTCGGGACCGCCATCGCATGCGGTGGCTACGCCATGGCGATTCTCGTCTACATCCTGAACCGGGGTGAGTACCACCCCATGGTCCGGTCGGCCATCGTGACCAGCGCTCTGGGCTACTCGCTGGCAGGCCTGGCGGTGGTCATCGACCTGGGACGGTTCTGGAATGTGTGGAAGCTCCCCGTCTACTTCTGGGACTGGAACGGGACCTCCATCCTCCTGGAGGTCGCGCTGTGCGTCATGCTCTACACCCTGGTCGCCTGGCTGGAGCTGGGACCCACGGTGGTGGCCAAGTTCTGCGACCCGGAGAACGAACGGTGCCGCAAGGTCGTGGCCCGGATCCAGAAACCGGTGGAGAAGGCGATGCCGTGGCTCCTCGCCCTGGGCATCCTCCTCCCCACCATGCACCAGTCGTCGCTGGGCAGCCTCATGCTTCTCGCGGGTCCGAAGCTGCACCCCCTCTGGAGCACCCCACTGCTCCCCCTCCTCTTCCTGATCTCCTGCGTGGCCATGGGATTCGGGGGGGTGGTCATCGAAGCCACGCTTTCGGCGGAGGCCTTCGGTCGCCCGCGGCACACCCGGCTTCTCCAGGGGCTCGCCCGACCCACCGGATGGATCTTCCTGGCCTTCTCCGCGGTCCGCCTGGTGGACCTGGGGCTCAGGGGCCGCCTGGGCCTGGTGACGAGCTCCGGTGAGCTCGGCCTGCTCTTCGTCGCGGAGATGGCCCTCTTCATCGGCGTCGGCCTCGCCCTCCTCACCCCCCGCCTCACCCGGGACCCGGGAAGCCTCTTCCGCCTTGCCATGCTCGTCATCCTGGCCGGGGGGCTGTACCGGTTCTCCACCTTCCTCATCGCCTTCAACCCGGGACCCCAGTGGAGCTACTTCCCCTCGGTTCCGGAGCTCCTCGTCACCCTGGGACTGCTGGCCGCCGAGTTCATGGGCTACATCCTCCTGGTGAAGACCTTCCCCATTCTGCAGGCCTCGCCCTCGGCGGCGGTCTCCAGCCCCTCGTAGGAGCGCATCCATGGCACGTGTCGTCGTCGACCCGGTCACCCGCATCGAAGGTCACCTCCGCATCGACGTGGAGGTGGAGAACGGCTCGGTCCAGAACTCCTGGTCCTCCGGCCAGATGTGGCGGGGCATCGAGGTCATCCTGAAGGGAACCGATCCCCGGGATGCCTGGATGTTCACGCAGCGGATCTGCGGGGTGTGCACCACCGTCCACGCCATCACCTCGGTGCGGGCGGTGGAGAACGCCCTGGGGATGGAGGTCCCGCTGAACGCCCAGTACATCCGGAACCTCATCCTCATCGGCCACGCCCTCCACGACCACATCGTCCACTTCTATCACCTGTCGGCGCTGGACTGGGTCGACGTGACGGCGGCGCTCCAGGCCGATCCGGCGGCGGCCTCCCGGCTCGCCGAGAGCCTCTCCCCGTGGCCTGGGAACAGCCGCCGGGAGATGGAGGCCACGAAGGCCAAGCTCCAGACGCTGGTGGACAGCGGGCAGCTGGGGATCTTCTCCAACGGCTACTGGGGGCATCCCGCCATGCATCTCCCCCCGGAGGTGAACCTCCTGGCGGTGTCCCACTACCTGCAGGCGCTGGAGTACCAACGGAAGGCGAACCAGGCGGTGGCGATCCTGGGGTCCAAGACCCCCCACATCCAGAATCTGGCGGTGGGCGGGGTGGCGAACCCCATCAACCTGGACAACCAGGCCACGCTGAACATGCAGAAGCTGTACGCCGTCAAGGACCTGCTGGCGGAGGTGAAGGCCTTCGTGCAGCAGGTCTATCTCCCGGACGTGGTGGCCATCGGGGCCATGTACCCGGAGTGGCTCGGGTACGGACGGGGGGTGGTGAACTACATGGCGGTGCCGGATCTGCCGCTGGACCGGGGCGGGCTCGAGTTCGACCTGCCCGGGGGCACCGTCATGAACGCCGACCTCTCCACCCTCCGTTCCATCGAGCGGTTCGGGGACGAGTACTTCCGGGAGAACGTGGCGGAGTCGGTGGCCCACGCCTGGTACGAGGGCGACCGGCCTCTCCACCCCTGGGAAGGCGAGACGGTACCCAGCTTCACCGACTTCCAGGACGACGGGAAGTACTCCTGGGTCAAGTCGCCCCGGTTCGACGACCAGACCCTGCAGGTGGGCCCCCTGGCCCAGGTGCTGGTGGGGCTGGCCGGCGGACACCCCCTCATCACCCGCTGGGCCACCGACGCCCTGGACCGGGCCTCCAGCGTGGCCGGGACGCCGTTGGGGGTGGAGGTCATGCACTCCACCCTGGGCCGGCACCTGGCCCGATCCATCCGGGCCGCCTGCCTGGCGGACCTGGCGGAGAAACACTGGCAGCTTCTTGTGGACAACATCGCCACGGGGGACATGCACGCCTTCGAACCTCCCGACTTCCCCGCCGGAGAACAGCGGGGCTTCGGATTCCACGAGGCGCCCCGGGGGACGCTGTCCCACTGGGTCGTGATCCGCGACGGCGAGATCCACAACTACCAGGCCGTGGTGCCGTCCACGTGGAACGCCGGGCCCCGGGACGATCGGGACCGGATGGGTCCCTACGAGGCCTCGCTCCTGGGCAATCCGGTGGTGGACACCGAGCAGCCCCTCGAGGTGCTCCGGACCGTCCACTCCTTCGACCCGTGCCTGGCCTGCGCCATCCACACCCTCGACCCGGAGGGCCGCGAGCTTTCCACGGTCCGGGCGCTGTAGACCATGGAACGGCTGCTCCGAAGCCCGACGCGGCCGGCCCCGTCCCGTCCTACGCCGGGACCGGTGTGCCCCGGCGCCGACACGCCGAGCATGGTGGTGGTGGGGATGGGCAACGTCCTCACGGGTGACGACGCCCTGGGCCCCACCGTGGTGCGGATGCTGGACGCCCTCTGGACCCTCCCGCCGTACGTGGAGACCGTGGACGCCGGCACACCGGGGATGGACCTTGCGGGGCTGCTGGCGGAGGTGGATGCCGCCATCGTGGTCGACACGGTGGCGGGAGACGAGCCCCCGGGCACGATCAAGCGGTACGACAGGGAGCAGCTGCTCAGCCGTCCTCTCCAACCCCGAACGAACCCACACGCCCCGGGGCTGGCGGAGACCCTGTTCTCCCTGGATCTCATGGAAGCGGGCCCCGGTGCCGTGGTCCTCATCGGCGTGATACCGAAGGCGGTGGAGGTGGGGACGCCCCTCTCCTGCCGGGTCGAGGCGGCCCTGCCGGCAGCCGTGGCCGCGGTGGTCCGGGAGCTTGCGTCGCTAGGCGCCCCGCCATCCCGTCGTCGCCCCCCCGTGAAGCCCGACCTGTGGTGGCAGCGAAGCCCGGCGCTGTCGGGCCGGCGGTGAAGCTCCGCCGGTTGCCCCGACGGCTTCCGGACAGTCAGGTTGCGAGGCGCACGCGCCGCGGATCCGGGCATGGCGCCCCCCCGGCTCCCTGAACCGCAACCCCGCCCATGGCCCCCTCCCCATCCGTCCATCGGCTTCGCCTGGACATCCAGGGCGCCGTTCAGGGTGTCGGCTTCCGTCCCCATGTGTACCGCAAGGCCCGGGGGCTCGGCCTCACCGGCTGGATCGTCAACGATCACCAGGGGATCCGGATCGAGGTGGAGGGGGCCCGAGAGGGTGTCGCGGCCTTTGCCGAAGCCCTCCGGCTCGACCCGCCCCGGCAGGCCCGCATCACCCGGATCGAGGAGCAATGGATCCCATCGGAGGGGGACCGGGACTTCCTGATCCGGGAGAGCCGCGCCGGGGGGACTCCCACCGCCTCGATCCTCCCGGACCTGGCCACCTGCCCGTCCTGCCTTGCGGACATCCGGCGGGCGGGGGACCGGCGACGGGGGTATCCCTTCACGAACTGCACCGACTGCGGGCCCCGGTTCAGCATCGTGGTGCGGCTCCCCTACGACCGACCTCACACCACCATGGCCGGCTTCGTTCAGTGCGACGCCTGCCTGGGCGAATACTCGTCCCCCGGGGACCGGCGTTTCCACGCCCAGCCCAACGCCTGCCCCGCCTGCGGCCCCAGGCTCGACTGGTGGCCCGGGAACGCCAACGAGGAAGAGGTCGCCGACTCCAGGGTGCCCGGATCCGCCGGCTCGCCGGTCGTCGGGAAGACCACACGGCCTGGACCGGTGTCGCCGGACGGCGAGGACGAGGGCGCCCTGCACCGGGCGGCCCGGGCGCTCGGTGCGGGACGAGTGGTGGCCGTTCAGGGACTCGGGGGGTTCCACCTGATGGTGGACGCCGCCTCGGAAGCCGCCGTGGACCGGCTGAGGGCCCGGAAGCGCCGTGAGGCCAAGCCCCTGGCCGTCATGGTCCGGGACCTGGCGGAAGCCCGAACCCTGGTGTGGGCCGGCCCGGTCGCCCGGGAGCTCCTGACCTCCCCCGCGGCGCCCATCGTCCTGCTGCGGCGCAGACCCGACGCCCCGGTGGCGCATTCGGTGGCCCCGGGGAACCCCCGGATCGGGGTCATGCTGGCGGCCACACCGCTCCACCACCTCCTCCTGGAACGGTTCGGACGACCGGTGGTGGCCACCTCGGGGAATCGGAGCGAGGAGCCGATCTGCACCACTCCGGAGGAAGCCCGGGCGCGCCTGGCGGGAATCGCCGACGACTTCCTGGTGCACGATCGGCCCATCCGTCGCCACGTGGACGATAGCGTGACGCGACCGGGTCCGGAGGGGCCCCAGATCCTCCGCCGAGCCCGGGGATACGCCCCCCTGCCCCTCCCTCTGGCCCTGGCGAATCGTCCGGTTCTGGCGGTCGGGGGGCACCTGAAGAACACGGTGGCCGTTGCCCGGGACGGCCAGGTGTGGCTGAGCCAGCACATCGGCGACCTCGAGACGCCGGAAGCCCGGCGTGCCTTCCGTAGCACCGTGGCCGACTTTCTGGAGCTCTACCGGGTGGAGCCGGAGGCGGTGGTGCACGACCTCCACCCGGAATACGCCTCGACCCGATTCGCCCGGGAGGAATTCGCGTCCTGGATGCCCAGGATCCCGGTCCAGCATCATCACGCCCACCTCGCGGCGGCGCTGGCGGAGCACGCGGCGGCACCCGACCACCGGGTCCTCGGGGTCATCTGGGACGGGACCGGCCTCGGCACCGACGGCACGGTCTGGGGAGGTGAGTTCCTGGCGGGGGGCCTACAGGACGCGGAGCGGGTGGGTCACCTGCGGCCCTTCCGCCTGCCCGGCGGGGAGGCGGCGGCTCGGGAGCCCCGGAGATCGGCTCTGTCGCTCCTGGCGGAGGCGGGGCTCCTGGACCACCCCGCCGCATCCGCCACCCGGGCCGCCCTCACCGGTCAGGAGACCCGGGTCCTCCTCCAGGCGGTGGAGCGGGGGCTGAACTCCCCCATCACGACGAGTGCCGGCCGCCTGTTCGACGCCCTGTCGTCGCTCCTGGGCCTGTGTCAGCGCTCCCGCTTCGAGGGGGAAGCGGCCATGGCCCTGGAGCACGCCGCCGACCTCGGCCGGACGGACCATCGCGGTGGGGCCTACCCCATGGAGGTCCACACCGCCGAGGGAGGGGTTCGCGTCCTCGACTGGAGGCCCCTCCTCGAGACCATGCTGGAGGACCGGGACCGAGGGGTTCCCGTTCCTCTCTGCGCGGCCCGGGCCCACGACGGGCTGGTGGCGGGGATCGCCACGATGGCCCGGGCGGTGGGCCTCGAGTCGGTGGTCCTGAGCGGAGGCTGCTTTCTGAACGACATCCTGGCCCGGGGGACCCACGCGGCGCTGAACCGGGGGGGACACCGGGTCCTCCTCCATCGGGAGGTGCCCACGGGAGACGGGGGAATCGCCCTGGGCCAGGTGGCCGTTGCGGCGGCCCGTCTCGCCGCGGGGACCGTGGCGCTTCCCGATGACCTTCCTCTTTCCACAGGAGTCTGACCATGTGTCTCGGAGTCCCGGGCAGGGTGGTCGCCGTCCACGAGAGTCCCCTGGGAATGACCATGGGCCGCGTGGATTTCGGCGGCATCGTCAAGGACGTCTGCCTGGCCTACATCCCGGACATCCAGCCGGAGGAGTGGGTCGTGGTGCACGTGGGGTTCGCCATCAGCCGGATCGACCAGGACGAGGCGGGGCGGGTCTTCGAGTACCTGGAGGAGATGAACGAGTTGGACGAGATCCACATCCCCCAGCCGGAGGCGGGACTCCCCCGGCGGGACGGAGGAGGCCCGACCCTCCCGGGTGGGCTCCCGTGAGGTTCGTGGACGAGTACCGCCGCGAGGAGGACGCCCAGGCGCTCCTCCGGGCCATCGAGGCCCGGGTGACCCGCCCCTGGAGCCTCATGGAGGTGTGTGGCGGCCAGACCCACACGCTGGTGAAATCCGGGATCGACCGGATGCTTCCGGAGGAGATCACGCTGGTGCACGGGCCGGGCTGCCCCGTCTGTGTGACGCCGCTGGAGATGATCGACCGGGCGGTGGCCATCGCTGCCAGGCGCGACGTCATCTTCACGTCGTTCGGCGACATGCTTCGGGTCCCCGGGAGCGAAACGGACCTGCTCTCGGTGAAGGCCGGGGGCGGAGACGTGCGCATCGTGTACTCCCCGCTGGACGCCGTCACGCTGGCCCGGAACCACCCCGACCGGCAGGTCGTGTTCTTCGCCGTGGGCTTCGAGACCACGGCGCCGGCCAACGCCATGGCGGCGTGGCACGCCCGGGAGCTGGGTCTCGACAACTTCAGCATGCTCGTCTCCCACGTCCTGGTGCCCCCGGCCATGGAGGCGATCCTGGGTGCCCCGGACAACCGGGTCCAGGCCTTCCTGGCGGCGGGTCACGTGTGCGCCGTCATGGGCTACCACGAGTACGAGCCGCTGGCGGAGCGGCACGGGGTGCCCATGGTGGTGACCGGTTTCGAGCCCGTGGATCTCCTCCAGGGCATCCTCATGGCCGTGGAGATGCTGGAGGAAGACCGACACGGCGTCGCGAACCAGTATTCCCGAGCCGTCACCCGGGAGGGCAATCGGCCGGCCCAGGACCAGCTTCGACGGGTCTTCCGGGTCACGGACAGGATCTGGCGGGGGATCGGTGAGATTCCCGCCAGCGGATTCGGCCTCCGCCCCGAGTTCGACGAATACGACGCCATCCTGCGCTTCGACGTGGCAGGGGTGTCGGCGGAGGAACCGGAGGAGTGCCGGGCCGGGGAGGTGTTGACGGGCCACCTGAAGCCACCGGACTGTCCCGCCTTCGGGACGGTGTGTACGCCGTCCACCCCCCTGGGGGCGCCCATGGTGTCCACGGAAGGCGCCTGTGCCGCCTACTTCCAGTACGCCAGAACCGCGTCATGACCCCTCTCCGCCAGGGGTTCTCTCTTCTGTCGTCTCCGGCGGGATCGGACGGAGAAGCAGAGGATCGGGCAGGAAAGGGGCCCGCAACGCGGGGCCATTTCCCGAACCCGGACCGAATCCCTTGCACGGAACGCCTCGGGCATAAATACTCTCTGCTAATGCTCGACCCTCCCGGTCAATTCTCGGGCCCAGGAGTACGTATGATGGTGGAGTACACGGACCCGGCTCTCCCCTCGGATCAGGCGGCTCTGCAAGCGCGGTCATCGGGTTTGGCCGACAGCGCCGCCGAGTCCGTCGATGGTTCCGCATTTGGTATCCTCTGGGATGCGGTCCAGGGGCACGGAGCCGACCGAACCCACACCGGCGAGATGGTTCTGGACGACCGGGGACGGATCTCGGTGGCGGGCTACATCCGCCCCTTTCGGATCCCGCGACCGATGGACGGGCCGCCGCGGCCGTGTCATTCCGCGCTGGGCCTCCTGCTGGAGGCGGGTCTCGCGGACGATCCCGGCACGGACAACGTGACGGCGGATTTCGATCCCCGGCAGTACCAGGAGCTCCGGCGGAACACCCTGGCCGACGACGAGGGTCCTCCCACCACCAGCGTGCTCCGGTTCCTGGAGGGGCTGGCAGCGATCCTGGGGCTTGAGGAGGCGTTGGACGAAGGGCTGGGTGCTGCCGAGGTCCTGGCCCGCACCGCGGACCAGACGGAGAACGGGGCGTATCTCGCCCACCCCACGCAGGCGAAGGACAGAAGCTGGATCCTGGACTGGGAACCGCTCGTCCGGGCGGCCCTGTCCGATCTCGTGGGCGGGACGCCCGTGTCCCGCATCGCCGCCCGGGTCGACAACGGCCTGGTGGAGGGCCTGACCCGGATCACGGGAGTGATGAACGTCGAGACCGTGGTCCTGGCGGGACATTGCTTCCGGAACCGGCACCTGCGATTCCGGGCCGTCCGGGCTCTTCGGCGGCAAGGGCACCGGGTCCTTCTCAGCGACGGCGCGGTGAAACCCCGCCGAGCCCGGTCCCGACGGCTCCAGTCCGTGAACTGACGCCTCTCCCGGCCTGCCAGGCCGGGAGGATGGCGCACCCCTTTCCGGCACCTGCGGTGGCGTCCCCGGCCCCTTGATCGGGTCCAGGGAATTCCCCTCTTTTCCGGTGTCCGGATCGCATGGATCCGGCGGAATTCCCTGCTTGCGGAGTTTGGCCTGTGCAGATCGTCGTCCTTGGAGCGGGACGGGTCGGAGGCGCCATCGTGCGCGACCTGTCCAGCGACCCGGATCATTCCCTCACGGTGGTGGATCTCGATCCCCAGGCCATGGAGCGCCTGGAGGGGCTCGAGGTGGACACCGAGCTGGCGGACCTGTCGAATCCCGGCACGGTGGCAGAGGTGGTGGACCAGGCGGACCTGGTCGTGGGCTGCGTGCCCGGCTTCATGGGCTATCGCACCGTCGAGGCCGTCCTCCACGCCGGCAAGCCCGTGGTGGACATCTCCTTCTTCCCCGAAGACGCCTTCAGCCTCGATGCGCTGGCCCGGGAGAAGGGCGTGTCCTGCCTGGTGGACTGCGGGGTGGCCCCGGGTCTCACCAACATGATCCTGGGTCGCATGGAAGAGGAGCTGGACGAGACCCACAGCTTCAAGGTCTTCATGGGGGGCCTCACGGTGGAGCGGGGCTGGCCCTGGGAGTACAAGGCCCCCTTCTCGCCTCGGGATGTGATCCAGGAGTACACCCGGCCCGCCCGGCTGCGCCGGAACGGCCAGGACGTCACCGTCCCGGCCCTCTCGGAGGTCGAGTTGGTGCATTTCCCCGGCCTCGGGACGCTGGAGGCCTTCAACACGGACGGGCTCCGATCGCTGATGGAGACGAGTCGGACCCCGAACATGGTGGAGAAGACCATGCGGTATCCCGGCCACGCGGAGCGGATGCGGGTGCTCCGGGAGGCGGGTTTCTTCCGGGACGAGGAGATGCTGGTGGCGTCGGGGAGCGTACGCCCCCGGGACGTCACCGAGGCCCTCCTCTTCGACGCCTGGCAGTTCGAGGAGGGTGAGCCCGACCTCACGGTGGGCCGGGTGGAGGTGGAAGGGGTCCAGAACGGGGAGTCGGTGCGCCACACCTTCAACCTCCTGGACTACTACAACCCCGACACCGAGACGTCGTCGATGGCCCGGACCACGGGCTACACCTGCGCGGCAGTGGCGCGTCTGGTCTCGTCCGGCCTCTGGACCGAGCCGGGACTGGCACCCGCCGAGTTCGTGGGACGCCGGAAGGATTGTTTCGATTTCGTGCTGCGGCACCTGGCCGAGCGGAACGTCAGCCTGTTCCAGTCGGTGGAGTTGCTGGACCGGAGTTGAACCCGGCGCGGCCGGTCTCCTTCACGGCGGGCTTCCGGCCCGGCCCCAGTCGGGCAGCCTCGGAGGTGGACGGGAGCCCGGCTTCGGCGGCGAGGGGCTGTGCGAGCATGTCGCCGAGCCAGTGGCCGGCACGCTTCACCTTGGCCCTCACGTAGGGGAGGTTGTGGCGGTTCAAGGTGCCGTGGAGCGGTCTCCGGACGGCCACCTGGATTCCCGCCTCCTCCATGGCCCGCATCTTCTCCGGGTTGTTGGTGAGAAGCTCGATCCGGCGGACCCCGATGCGCCGTAGGATCCCCACCGCCACGTCGTAGCGACGCTCGTCCGCACCGAAGCCCAGGGTGCCGTCGGCATCGATGGTGTCCAGCCCACCTTCCTGCAGGGTGTAGGCGCGGAACTTGTTCCGGAGCCCGATCCCCCGGCCCTCCTGGGCCAGGTAGAGGAGGATTCCCCCGCCCTGGTCGGCGAAGTGCTTCATGCTTCCCCGAAGCTGCTCGCCGCAGTCGCACCGGAGGCTACCGAAGAGATCCCCCGTGAGGCACGCCGAGTGGAGGCGAACCGGGACCGGGTCCGGCCAATCCGCCCGGTCACCCACGAGGATGGCGACGTGCTCCTGCAACCCGGACGCCTCCCGGAAGAGGATGAAGGTGGAATCTCCCGCGTCGGGCAGGGGAACCGGCGCTTCGCTCACCCGGACCACCTCACGGCCGGCGGAGGCCACGTAGGAGCGGGCCTCCCTCGCCGGGACGCTCAGGACCGCGCCGGTCTGCAGCGCCGCCTCGAACCCCGGCCGATCCCGGGGGTCGCGGACGGGAGCCGCCACCAGCGCCGGCAGCAGCCGCCCCATCCTCACCAGCTCCAGCCCGGCGATCTCGGCGACTCCCGCTTCCTCCAGCGTCCAGCCCGCCCCCAGGAAGGACGGTGGGGGTCCCGCGGCCAGGGCCTGCAGCTCCGCGGCGTCAGCATCGCCGTCGAGAGCCAGAACGTAGGCGTCGCCGGAGGTGCCGTCCCCGTTGGTGAGTCCCATGGCGGAAATCCGGTGTGGCGTCAGCACCAGCCGCAGGGGCCCTCCCGCCAGCTGGCGGAGACGGTGGAGCCTGTCGTCGTCCAGACTCTCGACAGAGGCGACCAGGACGGAACCGTGGGCGCCCCCGGAGTCGTCGGGGCCGGTGATCAGGAGCGGACGCCCCTGGCGGAGTTCGAAGAGACCGCGTTCTGCGTTGTACATGCTGCGTTCCATATCATGGGACACGGGCGCCCCGGGGTGTTTCGGTGGGAGAAAGACCCCATGAACGGGGCTGGGATCCGCGGACGCCGGCCGGAGCGCCGCCTCGGCGGCGGCCAGTTCCGGGAGGGCGACCACCTCCGCGGGGACCCTGAGGAGGCCATGCCGTCGGGCAAACAGACCCAGTCTGGCACTGCTGGTCCAACGGATCAGGGGGACGGCCAGGACGAGCCCCGTGAAGATCGGGCTCATCCAGACGAAGAAACCCGGACTGAGGGTCAGGGTCGCGCCCCCCCAGCCCAGTCCCACGACCGTGGCCGGTCCTCCTGCGGCCAGCGCCTGCCGCCAACTCAGACCGTGGGCATCCCGGTCCTGGGCTCCCCACTCCACCGACCGGCCCAGGACGATCTCGGTCACGGCCCGGGCGTGGAAGAGCATCATGATGGGCGCCAGGAGAACCGAGAAGGCCGTCTCCACCAGGACACCGGCCACCAGACGAAGCCGCCCTCCGAAGCGCCTCGCTCCGGATCGGAGCCCCAGGAGGAGTCCCATGGCCTTCGGGAGGAAGAGGACCGCCGCGGTGATGGCCAGCAGGGGCACCTGGACCGGAGGGAGCGCTCCCGCCAGCGTGGGGCCGTGGTGGCCCGGCACCAGGACGTAGACCGTTCCCAGAAGGAGGATCAGGAGCCACAGAAGGGAGGACACGTACCCCATGGCACCCAGCCCCAGGTGGAGCCGACTGAGCGGATGGAGCCCCGGCTCGGACACCAGCCGTAGATGCTGGAGGCTCCCCTGGGCCCAGCGGCGATCCCGGGCGGCGAAGTCCGACACGGTGCCTGGAACCTCCTCCCAGCTTCCATCCAGGGTGGGATCCAGGATCACCTTCCATCCGGCCCGGCGAAGATACGCCGCCTCGACGAAGTCATGACTCAAGATCTGTCCCCCGAGGGGAGGACGACCCGAGAGCACAGGGAGGCGGGCGTGGTCGGAGAAGGGCGCCAGCCGCACGATGGCATTGTGACCCCAGTAGTTGGCGGTCTCGGTCTGCCAGAAGGCGGCCCCGGTGGCCAGGAGCGGCCCGTAGAGGCCACCGGCGAACTGGACCAGGCGCCCGAAGAGGGTCTTCTGCCGGGCCGGCAGGGGCACGGTCTGGATCAGGCCGACGTCGGGATTCGCCTCCATGGCCCGGACCAGCCGGACCAGCGTGGGCCCGCTCATCAGGCTGTCGGCATCCAGCACCACCATGAGGTCGTAGTCGTCCCCGCACCGGCGGCAGAACTCCGCAAGGTTGCCGGCCTTGCGCCCCTCGTTCCGCTCCCGGCGCCGGTAGTGGAGCGTGGCGGAGGGGTGATCGCTCCGGAGCATACGGACCGCATCCTCTTCCCGGCGGGCGATCACCGGATCCCGGGTATCGCTGAGGAGGTGGACGTGGAAGTCGTCGGCGTGTCCGGTTCGGAGGAGGGACTGGAGGATGGCCGAGACCCGGGCGGCCACCACCCGGGCATCCTCCTGGTAGATCGGCATCACCACCGCCGTCCGGGCGACCAGCGCGCCGCCGTGACGTCCGGGCGCGGGATCCCCCCGTCTCGTCTCCTCCGGAAGAGGCTTCAGCGTCAGGGGATCCCGCCGCGCCAGTTGGAGCACGAACCCCACCACCGCGGTCCAGAAGGGCAGGACGATCCACGAGAATGTGGGCACGAAGAGGACGAGGATCCCCGCCTCGAGCAGCGTGAGACCTCCCACCCAGACGATCCGAGCCATCATCCACGACCCGGCGAGGGCCGTGGCCCCCGCCACCGCGAAGAAGGCCCAACGTCGCAGTCGGACGCCGGGTATGGTCAGGCTAGCGGGCATGGTCGGGATTCCAGAGATAGCTCCAGGTCTCGGACACGACGGAATCACCCACCTGGAGGAAGAGGCGCAGGTCCGCCGGACTGCGGCTCTCCGGCGCCAACACGAAGGTGGCGCGGCGACCGCCGGCGGGAAGGGATAGCACCCGAATGTCCTCCAGGGTCCCCGACGAGGTGGAGACGACCGCCTCTACCGGCGCCTCTGCGGGTAGTCTGTCGAGGGGTCCTCCGGCGAAGTCGACCAGGATCCGGCGCCGGGTTCGTGGCGGCGGATCGGCTTGTCCCGGGAGCGCATCCCAGCCGATCCGCGTGCGGATCACCGAGGCCTGCACCTCGCCGCCGATGCGGCGTCCGTCGAGCCGGGTCGGGGCCAGCCGCTCGTCGAAGGTCACCAGGTGATAGCGGTAGGTACGCTCAGCGCCCGCGGGCATCCCCCCGTCGGGCGCCCAGTATGCCACCACGTTGTCGTTGAACTCGGAGTCGGTGGGAATCTCCACCAACTCCACCCCTCCACCTCCCCACTCCCCTTCCACCGCCACCCACTCGCTGGGCCGCAGGTCGTAGCGGGTCTCCAGGTCCAGATAGTTCCCGAAGTCCCGGTCCCGCTGCACGAGTCCGAAGCCCTGGGGATCCACGTCCCGCAGCGACGTCGTCCTCAGCCCCGTACCGTTGGTCAGAGGTCGCCAGATCCACTCGTCCTTCGAGGTGTGCATCAGCAGCCCCTCGGAGTCGTGGACCCGGGGCCGGACGTCGTCGTCGCCTCCCGGTCGGAAGGTCCCGTGCAGGTACATGCTGGTGAGGGGCGCCACGCCCAGCTTCCCCACCGCGTCCCTGGAGAAGAGGCGCGCCTCCACGGAGAGCACCGTGCCGCGCCCGCTGTCGGCATCCCCCGGGACGAGGTGAAAGTGGTAGGCCCCCGCCAGGGAAGGCCCGTCCAGCAGCCCGTGGAAGGTGAGGGTGGTGTCCCCGGGAGACGGCCGTCTGACCCAGAACTCCACGAAGTCCGGGAACTCCTCGCCGCCCGGTTGAGCCACGTCCACGGCGATGCCCCGGGACGACAGCCCGTAGACCTGTCCCGGACCGAGGAGGCGGAAGTACGAGGCCCCCAGGAACGACACCACCTCGTCCATGCGGGCCGGGTCGTTCAGGGGGGTCAGGATGCGGAAGCCGGCATAGCCGGCGTCGGCGGGGAGGTCGAGATCCATGCCCTGGACCTCGTCTCCGTACCGGAAATCCCCGGGCCGGAAGGGGCGGAGGGTGCTGCGCTCCCCCTCCACCAGGTGAATCCACACCGGCAGGTCGTTGCCGCCGCCGGGATGGAAGAACTGGAGCTCGAAGGGAGCCTCCCCTCGCCAGACCGCCGAGTCCCGGCGGAAACTTATCCCCCGGTACTGACCATAGGTGAGGTCCGCCACGGTGGCGGTGACCCGCCGAGGCCGACGCCGGTAGGGCCTGGAGGCGCGGGCTCGGGCCTGCTCGACGACGTGCTCCGCCAGCGTCGGACCCCCGGCCCGGGCCCGCCAGGGAGGAGACGGGCCGTCGACGGCCTCCTCCGGCGCACGGCGGGTCGCGGCGGAAGATGGGGCATCCGCCCGCGTGGTGCTGCCATCCGTCGCCCCACCCTGCGGAGAGCCGTCTCCGCCGCAGGCGGGTACGGAGCCCACGAGAAGCAGCAGCTGAATGAACTTCCGCATCCGGATGGAGGCCATGGACGACCGAGGCTCGAGGCAGAAACGAGTCGTGTGGTGGGCCGTGGGTACCCTCCTTCTCATCAATCTGCTCCTTCTCCTCCCGGTCTGGATCCGACATGGGAGACCCGGGCCCCACCTCTTCGCCCTGGAGGCGGGCATCGTGGTGGGGCTCTTTCTGGTCCTCCCCCGGAGACCGTGGAGCACCCTCCTCGCCGGGGCGGCGGGACTTCTGGTGACGGCCGCCTCGGTCCTGGGTTTCGCCGACTCCGCCGCCCGCATGAGCCTGGCGCGGCCGTTGAACCTGTACCTCGACGTCCAGCTCGTGAGCGCCGTCGCCAACCTCCTCACCGGGGCGGTGAGCGGGCTCTGGGCCGCCCTCGCGCTGGGCGGCGGCGCCCTGGCGGCGATCCTGCTCACGGGGGGTGTGGGCTACCTCCTGGCGCGTCTCCGACCCGGGCCCGACGGCTCCCGGGCGGCGGCGTCCGGCACCTCGACCCCGGGGCGGGGGCCATCGGCGCGCCTCCGACGGCTACGCGACGCCGTGCTGCGTCCCCGGTCCCGGGCCGCGGGCCTGGCCCTCCTGGTCGCCTGCCTCCTGGCCATTCCCCTCCGCTGGTTCCACCCCCGGGGCGTCGCCTTGGGTCTGCCCGGCGTCCAGCTGGTCCAGGAGCAGAGCCGGCAGCTGACCCGCATGCTCGCCGAGCGGGAGCGGTTCGCGGCGGAGATGTCCGCGGCTCCGGGTATCCTGCCGGAGGGGGCCATGCCGCTGGCCCGACTGGGAGGCCGGGACGTCATCCTGGCCTTCGTCGAATCCTACGGCACCACCGTCCTCGAGGACCCCCGGTATGCCCCGGTTCTCCTCCCACGCCTGGAGGCGCTGGAGACGACGCTGGAGTCCCGGGGCCTGAGCATCGTGACGGGGCGTATGGTGGCGCCCAGCCAGGGCGGGATGTCGTGGCTCGGGCACGGGTCGGTCCTCAGCGGCCTCTGGCTCGAGAATCAGCTCCGCTACGACCTCCTCCTGGCCAGCGACCGCACCACCCTGGTGGACGACTTCGAGGCCGCGGGCTACCGCACCGTGGCGCTCATGCCCGCCATCACTCTTGCCTGGCCCGAGGGGGAGCGGTTCGGCTACGACGAGATCTACGCCTTCAAGGACATCGACTACGCCGGTCCGCCCCTGAACTGGGTCACCATGCCGGATCAATTCACCTGGTCGTTCCTGCAGGAGGAGATCCTTCAGGAGGAGACGCTGGGGCGGGACGACGCTCGGCCCGTCTTCGCCGAGCTGGGACTGATCAGCAGTCACGCACCGTGGACCCCCATCCTCCCGGTCCTGGAGGATTGGGACACGATCGGCGACGGGCGGGTCTTCCAACGCTGGGCCGGGGCGGGGGAGGCTCCGAAGGAGCTCTGGAAGGATGCCGAACGGGTGCGGGAGCACTACGCCCGCGCCGTGGCCTACGCCGTGGACGTGATGGGCTCCTGGGCCGCCGAGTTCGTGGATGACGGCACCCTGCTCATCGCCCTGGGGGACCACCAGCCGGCGCCCCTCATCACCGGCGACGACGCACCTCGGACGGTGCCCGTCCATATCATCGCCAGGGATCCGGCGCTGACCGCTCCCTTCCGGGAGCGCGGTTTCGTGCCCGGTGCCCTCCCGGACCCCCAGGCGCCGGTCATGCGTATGGACGCCTTCCGGGAGTGGTTCGTATCGAGCTACAGCATCCCGGGACCCGACAGCGCCCTCGTGACCCGCCGACAGCCATGAGCCCGACCCCCGACGCACCCGAGTCCGCTGCCGGCAGGGAGCGGGGGCATGGAATCGTGGCGCGTCTCTTCCATTGGGTTACGGCGATGTTGGTGCTGGGGACGATCCCGGTGGGAATCGCCATGGTGAGCGAGGGTTTCGAGGGAATCGGAGACGCGCTCTACATCGTGCACAAGAATGTGGGCGTGATCGTGATGGCGATCCTCGTCCTGCGCCTGCTATGGAAGCTGGCGACCCCCGCTCCTCCTGCCCTTCCCGAATCCGTCCCGCCGCTGCAGCGTCGTCTTGCGGAGTCCACCCACCTCTTCCTCTACGTTCTGCTGGGGATCATGACCGCCACCGGATACCTGCGGGTGGTCTCGGGGGATTTCCCCATCGAGCTGCTGGACGCCCTGGGGGTGCCGCCACTCCTCTCCGGCCGGCCTGACCTCTCCCGGACGTTGTCGGTGATCCACAAGTTCACCGCCTACGTCCTGGTGGCGACGCTGGCGGTCCACACGGCCGCCGCCGCCCATCACGCCCTCATCCTCCGGGACGGCGTATTCTCCCGAATGTGGCCGCCGTGGCGTCGGGACGCCGGAACGGGGACCCCGTGATCCGCAGGACGCTGGGCCTCGTCCGCTCCCTGGTGGTCTACTGGCGGCCGGGACGTCAGGCGGCGCTCCGACGCATCTACGCACCCTTCGTGGGTCCCGGTGACCTGGTCTTCGACGTGGGGGCCCATCTGGGTGACCGGAGCGCCGCCTTCGCTACCCTGGGTGCCCGGGTGGTGGCGCTGGAACCCCAACCTCACCTGGCCCGCTGGTTTCGGCGGCTGGTGGGAGCGCGTCCCGAGGTGACGCTGCTCCCGGCCGCCGCCGGGCCCGAACCCGGGACCGCCACCCTGGCCATGAGCGACGCCACTCCCACCGTCTCCACGCTGGCCCACGGGTGGCGGGCCCGGCTGCCGGAGGAGAACCGCTCCTTTCGCAGGGTACGGTGGGAACGTCGACTCGAAGTCCCCGTCACGACGCTGGATCGACTCATCGAGGAATACGGCCTTCCCCGGTTCTGCAAGATCGATGTGGAGGGGTTCGAGGCCCGGGTCCTGGCGGGTCTGAGCCAGCCCATCGAGGCCCTGTCCATCGAGTTCGTGGCCGGTGGGCTCGTTGTGGCACACGACTGTATCGAGAGCCTGGAGACGATGGGAGACTACCGTTTCAACGTGATCCTGGGAGAGCGCCGGCGCTACCTGTTCCCCACCTGGATCTCCGCAGACGAAGCCCGGAACTGGCTCCGAGCCGGGGCCGGCGGTGCGTCGTCGGGAGACCTGTACGCCAGACGAACGCTGAACGACCCCGAGGAGGCGCGATGAGTGAGACGGGCATCCGGTGGTGGCATCATCTGAATCGCACCCAGGCCCGGGATCTCGTGGAAGAGGACCCCGTGGCGATTCTCCCCGTCGCCGCCGTGGAGCAGCACGGGCCCCACCTGCCCCTCTCCACCGACGCCGACATCGGCCACGGGCTCCTGGAGGTGGCCTTCCGGGAGCTGGAGGGCGCGGTCTACGCACTTCCCATGGTACGGATCGGCACCAGCGAGGAGCACGGGGACGTCCCGGGGACGCTGAGCCTTCCCGCCTCGACGCTCGAGGACGTGGTCACGGGAATCGGGGCGTCCCTGGCTCGAGCCGGCGTGCGCCGTCTCGTGTTGAGCAACAGCCACGGCGGAAATCGCGCCGCCCTGGACTCGGCGGCCCTCCGGCTGCGCCGGGAGTGGAGCATGCTGGTGGTGAAGGCCAACTACTTCCGCTTTCCCCGGCCCGACGGGCTGGACCTTCCGGAGGTGGAGTGGGAACACGGCCTCCACGGCGGGGCGGTGGAGACGGCCATGATGCTCCACCTCCGGCCCGACCTCGTGGAGGAGAATGCCATCGCGGTGTTCGGCTCGCTGGGGCAGGACCTCGAGTCCTCGCTGGAACGCCTCCGGCCCGAGGGACAAGCTTCCTTCGCGTGGCTCGCCGACGACCTCAATCCGCACGGCGTGGTCGGCGACGCCACCCTCGCGGACGCGGAGATGGGGGAGCGGCTGCTGGAGCATTACGGCCGGATCCTGGCGGACGTCGTCCGGGACACGGCCCTCTTCCCGCTGGGCCGGCTCGTGGATCCCCACCCGTGACACCCGGCGACCGCCTCCTCTCGCCCGACGAGGCCTGGGACCTCGTCCTCTCGGTGTCTCCCGGACCGGCCGCTGGATCTGTGTCCCGCCCACAGGGGCGCGGCGGCGGCGAGTCCCGGCTCCGATGGCTCCGCCTCGTGCCGGCGTTGGTGGTGGGCCAGCTGGGTCAGAGCCTGGACGGACGCATCGCCACCGTCTCGGGTCACTCCCACTACATCAACGGCCCCGAGGACATCGTGCGACTGCACCGCCTCCGGGCCCTGGCGGACGCCGTGGTGGTGGGTGCGGGCACGGTGGCCTCGGACGACCCGAGACTCACGGTGCGCCACACCACCGGCTCGAATCCTGTGCGGGTGGTCCTGGACCCCGGGGGGCGCCTGCCCTCGGATCGAGCGGTCTTTCGCGACGGCGCCGCCCCGACGCTCTGGCTCCAGGCCGGATCCGACGGCGGCGACCGGGGAGGGCCGGCGGAACACGTCCGCATCGTGACGATCCCCTCGACGGACGCCGGGCTTTTCCGGCCCAGGGAGGTGCTGCGGCTGTTGCGAAGCAGGGACCTCGGGACCGTCCTGGTGGAGGGAGGGGGGCGAACCGTCTCGGGATTCCTCCAGGCAGGGGCGTTGGACCGACTTCACCTCTCGGTGGCGCCCCTCCTCCTGGGATCGGGACGGCCGGGAATCACCCTCCCCCCCGTGGAACGTCTCGACGAGGCTCTCCGCCCTCGAGTGCGTCACTTCCGGCTGGGCCAGGACCTCCTTTTCGATCTGGACCTTCGGGCCCCGGCGGAGGATCAGCCGCCTCGGGATTTCCAGGCGCTGCAGGGGTGAGGACCAGGAACAGAGCGCCTGGGAGGCTCGAAAGCAGGACCAGAAGGCCATAGGCGACGGACACCGCCACCCCGTCGGCGGCGGTGAGGCCCACGGAATGCCAGAGGGCGCCGGCCGCCCCCTCCCGGAGCCCCCAGCCTGCCACCGTGATGGGGATCAGCATGGTCACCAGGACCGGGGCCACCAGCGGGAGGAGGGTAGGGAGGGGTGTCCCCACCCCCACGCTCCGGGCCGCCATGACGAAGACCGCCAGGTAGCTGGCCACCACCGCCAGCGAGGTTGCCAGCTGGACCGGAAGCGCCGAGCCCCAGAGGGCCCGGCGGGCGTCCTCCACGATCCGAGCCACCGGGGGAAACCGCATCACACGGGGGACCAGGCGGGAGCCCACCCAGGCCAGGATCAGGGCCGCGCCGACGATGACGGACGCCCCGGCGACACCCGGGGCCGGCCCCGCCCCGGACCCCACCAGGAGGACGGCTCCCGAGAGGAGGGCCACGGCGGTCATGACCGCCTGACCCGACAGGCGATCCAGGAGCACGGCGCTGATGGCGCCGGTGCCGGAGACGGCCCGGTCGGCATGGCGCCAGGCTCGCGTCACGTCTCCAGCCACGCCCCCGGGAAGGACCTGGTTCAGAAGGGTGGCGAGATAGTACTCCCGGGTGGCCACGCCCATGGGGAGATCCAGGCCGAGCCGCCGGGCCGTATATCGCCAACGCCACGCCGACGCCACGACCTGGACCACCGACACCGCCAGGGCCCCGAAGACCCACCCGGGACGAAGGTCCCCGAGTCGGAGCGCCACCTCGCCCACGTCCAGCCTCCAGGCCAGGAGGGCCAGGAGCCCGGCGCTCACTCCGAGTCTCAGGAGCCGGCGCGCTCCCCTGGTCACCGATCCCTCCCGCCGTCCGCCCGACTCTTCACGCCGGCGGCAGGGCCAGGAGATCCTGGTGGCCCACCTGGACCCGGAATCGGCCCCCACCCACCTCCTTCCGCCGGCGGCGGCCCCACGCCTGGAGTTGGGAACGGGCGTCGGGGCGTACCTCCGTCGCGGCACCGACCCACCCCTCCAGGAGCTCCAGCGTCAACTCCGCGTCGGCCAGGCCCGTCAGGACCCAGGGCGACGGCGCCAGCTCGGTCCGGAAGCCTGCCTCACGGAAGCGATCCCTGGCTGCGAAGGCCGCGGCGGGGCCCAGGGCGGCACCCAGCCCCTTGTCACGGACCTGATGCAGATTCACCGCCTCACGCACCCGATCGTCTTCCGGGGTCGGGGGCTCCCAGCGGATGCCGCCGTCGTAGCTGAGGGCAAAGAGAACGGCGGCTCCTGCGTCTCTGCACGCCGACACCAGGTCGTCCAGCCAGCCCGCCGACACCAGATCCAGGAGGGCCGACGCCGTCACCACGTCCGACCCGCCCACCCTGGCCAGACCCTCCCGGGCCAGATCGCCCTGGACCCGGGTGAGACGTCGACCCGAAACCGGCTCGGTGAGCCGCTGAAGAAGGGCCGGGTCGTGGTCCAGCGCCGTCCACTCCTCGACCCAGGGAAGCCGCGGCTCCAGATATCGAAGGTTCGATCCGGTCCCGGAACCCAGGTCGAGGACGCGCCGCCACCCCCGCGCCACCCCCTCTTCCCGCAGGATGTCCACCAGGGCGTCGGAGCGGGACCGATGATCCGCCGGCTCCCGGAGCTCCAGCCAGGATGCATCGAAGATGGCGTCGCTCACGAGCCGCCGCCTTCGCAGCGCGTCGCCGGCGGCCCGGCACCGGCCAGCTCCACCACGGCCCGGCCGAACGCCTCCACCTGGGTACTCCAGTCCGGGAGCTCCGCAGCGTACCGTCGGGCCGCCGCCGCCCGCTCCTCCAGCCGCTCCGGGGACTCCAGCAGCCCCGCCAACGCTTCGGCCAGCGCCGGGGCATCTCCCGGAGGCACCAGGATCCCCACGTCCGCCGGGACCGTCCCCGGGATGGCGCCTCCGGTGGTGCTCACCACCGGAAGCCCCCGGGCCAGCGCCTCGGTGAGCGCCATGCCGTACCCTTCGAATCGAGAGGGAAGCACGAAGAGGGACGCTGTCCCGTAGACCGCTTCCAGCTCGTCGGCGTCCAGCTCACCCAGGAACAGGATGCGGGACTCGAGTCCCGCCGCGGACACCCGGGTCCGCACCTCCCGTGCGAAGTCCGGAGCCCGCTCCAGGCTCCCGGCGCACACGCACACCCACGACCGATCCCGGAGCCGCTCCAGCGCCTCCACCAGCACGTCGTGGCCCTTCAGGGGGGTGACGGAGCCGACGCTCACCAGCCGGGGAGGCGACCCGACTCCCGGGCCCCGGGCCGGGCGGGCCGGCTCGGT
>JARRPL010000005.1:0-27894 GCA_037382905.1 Gemmatimonadota bacterium
GAGGTGGAGTTGTGCAACGTGATGGCGATCCTGCCGGGACGGAGCGACCGACGGGTGTACGTGAGCGGTCACTACGACACGGTGGCCCGGCGCAAGGATACGGGAAGCTTCGACTGGACCCGTTGGGAGAACATCGCTCCCGGGGCCAACGACGACGGGAGCGGTACCGTCCTCACCATGGAGCTGGCCCGGGTGTTCGCCCAGAGTGGGATGGAGTTCGACGCCACCCTGGTGTTCATGGCACTGGCCGCCGAAGAGGAGGGCCTGGTGGGGGCGAGTCTACACGCTCAGCGGGCCGTCCAGGAGGGGACCCGGATCGACGCCGTCTTCAACAACGACATCATCGGCAACTCCATCGGGGGGAACGGGATCGTGGATGGGCGGACGGTGCGGGTCTTCTCCGAGGGCCCCATGGACTCCATGTCCCGCCAGATGGCCCGCTACATCCGGCGCTGGGCCGCTCGGTACGTGCCGGGCCACGAGGTCCGGCTCATCGCCCGGGAGGACCGCTTCGGGCGGGGCGGCGACCACACCGCCTTCAACCGGTTGGGGTTCCCCGGGGTGCGCTTCAGCGAGTCCCGGGAGAACTACGCGCGGCAGCACGAACCCGAAGACACCTGGGACGGGGTGGACTTCGATTACCTGGCCCGGAACGCCCGGGTCAACGCCGCTGCGGTGGCCACCCTTGCGCTTGCCCCTCCGACGCCGGTGATCGACGGGGAGAGAGGGCCGAGGCTGGGACGGGGCGCATCGGGCTACGACGCCCATCTGCGCTGGGACGAGAGCCCGGGGGCCACGGGGTACCGGATCGTCTGGCGTGAGGCCTGGACCCCGGACTGGGAACACGAACTGGTGGTGGGACCCGCCACCGAGGTCGTCCTCCCGGACATCTCCATCGACGACTACATCTTCGGCGTCGCCGCCATCGGGCCCGGGGGGCACGAGAGCCTGGTGAACCCCTACGTCCGGCCGCCCCGAGGCTTCACCCGGGTCGAAGAGGTGGGACGCTGAGCCCGGCCCTTCATCGCCGAACGAGGCGGTAGCCGTCCACCTGCTGGGCCGCCGTCACGGTGCCGGCGGCGTCCCGTTCGAAGCGGATCAGCGTCCCGTCGTTGACGTCGAAGAACAAATCGGACTCGCCGGCGTCCGGGTGCAGGGTGGACGGTCCCCGGCCCGGGACCTCCACCTCCAGGACCCCGTCCCCGGGCCGGATCTCCACCACGAGGGATGTTCCGTCGGGCTGGGTCATCTCCGGGATCTCGTAGTCTCCGGCGTAGACGGCGAGGGCCTCCGGGTCGACGGCCGTGGTCCGCCGTACCTCCTGCTGGAAGTCCGGCCACCCATAGGTGGCCGCGAGGGCCCGGAGCACCTCTTCGATGAGGGGCGAGCCCCGGTCGCCGTTGGTCATGATCACGGCGCCGTCACCCGAGGCCCGGTATACGACCCACTGACTCCGGAACCCCTTGTTGGCGCCGCCGTGGCCGAAGCGCACCGTGTCGCCGGCTCCCGTGAGTCCGAAGCCGAGACCCCAGTTCTGGAAGGCCGCCTCCCCGGGGTGGTTGGGCGTCAACGCCGCCTCCACCGTGGCCGGGGACAGGAAGCGGGTGGTGTCTCCCCCGGCGATCTCGAGGAGCTGGGTCGAGAGGGTCGCCAGTTCGGTGGGCGTCGTCCAAAGGCCGGCGGCGGCCTGCTCGGGATAGGTGTGCCACTCCCCCTCCACCTCGGTGCCGTCGGCCAGGTAGCCCCGGGACGCCTCGTCCCACCGTGCTTGGGGCAAGGGCTGGGCGTAGGTGGAGCGCTCGAGCCCCGCCGGTCCCAGCACCCGTTCCCGGGCCGCCTCGTCGAAGGGGAGGCCGGTGGCGTCCTCCACCACCTGCTCCAGGATGGTGTACCCGCCGCCCGAGTATCGCATGCCGGT
This sequence comes from Gemmatimonadota bacterium, assembly GCA_037382905.1. Lineage (GTDB taxonomy): Bacteria > Gemmatimonadota > Gemmatimonadetes > Longimicrobiales > Gaopeijiaceae > Gaopeijia. The sequence goes on from JARRPL010000005.1 coordinate 1,919, forward strand.
CCCGGGAACCGTGTAGACCCGCACCGCCTCGGTGTTGCCCAGGCCGTCCAGGACCTGGGCGTTGGAGGCGATGGGCTGGTCCGGGCCGAAGGGCCGGTCCTTCCGGTAGCCGGGGAAGCCCCACACGGTAGTGCCCCCGCTGTGGGTGAGAAGGTGGCGGAGGGTGACGGACGAGTCGGCGGTGAACTCGTTCTCCGGGAGCCGCCACCGGGTGAGGAACCGATTCACCGGGGCATCCAACTCCAGCCGGCCCTCCTCCACCAGGGAGAGGGCCACCAGCGCAGCCACCGGTTTGGACATGGAAGCGGCCTGGAAGAGGGTCTCGGTGGTGACCGGTTCACCCGCCTCCACGTCCCGGGAGCCCCACCCCCGGGCCCACAGGAGCTCGCCGTCCTGAAGCACCGCCACGCTGATTCCAGGCACCTTGTAGTACGCCATCCGGTCCTCGAGCACCCAGGCGACGGGGGCCTCGCCCTCGATCCGGATGGCCGGCATCAGGCTCCGGGCCACCTCGTCGGGGCCCGCCGGCTGCGGCGGTGCCGGGGGGGCTCGCACGCCAGGAGGGCGGCGACGATGACGAGTCCGATCGCGGGCGATGTCGGGGGGAGCCGCTTCATACGCGTGCCGAGTGGTCAGAGGGACGTCAGGTCCAGCCCATGGCGGAGCGGAGCCGTCGGAGACTACGGCGGTAGGCCCGGTCCGTCACATAGTATCGGTGGCGCCGGGACGGCACGTAGTCCCTCCCTCCCCTCAGATCGGGCCGGTCCCGGGTCCGGAGGCGGGCCAGCCGCTCCGCCGGGGGGCCTCCGCCCAGGACCGTCTCCACCGCCCGGGCCACCACCTCCGCCTGCTCTCCGAAGAGCCCGTAGGCGGCTCCGTCGGTCTCGAAGAGCCCCATGAGGAACAGGTCCGGCGTCGTCCTGTGCAGCAGGTTCAGGTAGAGGACCTCGGCGGGCATCTCCTCCTGAGCGTCCAGGTCGGGGTGGCGGAGGAAGGGGAAGGGCCGGCGGTAGCCGGTGGCCAGGATCACCAGGTCGAGGTCCTCCCGACGTCCGTCCCGGAACACCACGGCGTCTCCGTCGAACCGCTCCACGTCGGGCCGGGCCTGCAGATCGCCATGCCCCATGTGGTCCAGGACCCGGGTGTTCATGATGGGGTGGGACGCCAGCGCCGCGTGGTCGGGGCGGGGGAGGCCGTAGCGGGTCACGTCACCCACCAGGATCCGGTCCGGCAGGAAGGCGAACAGGCGGCGTTCCATCCAGGCCGGGAGGGAGGGGCCGCTGTGGGCGAAGGCATCTGCAGGCACACCGAAGACGTACTTGGGGACGAAGCGGTACCCTCGGCGGACACTCAGGTAGGCCGCCTCGGCCACCCGGGCGGCGTCGCAGGCGATGTCCACCCCGGAGTTTCCTGCGCCCACCACCAGGACGCGACGTCCTCGCAGGTCGTCGGCGCTCCGGTAGTGGAAGGAGTGGCGGACGTCTCCCTGGAAGACACCGGGAATCTCCGGGAGGTTGGGGTGCCAGTTCGCCCCGGTGGCCAGGACCAGGGCGGAGGCCGAAAGCGTTTCGGTGTCTCCCTCACCGCCCCCTTCTGACGCAGGCACCAGGCGGATCTTCCACCCCCCGCCTGGAAGGGGAGCCGCCTCGGTCACCCGGGTGGCGAAGGTGGCGTGCTCCTCGAGCCGGTGGTGCCGGGCGAACGCCCGGATGTAGCGGAAGACGAGGTCGTGGCGGGGGTAGTCGGGGTACTCCTCGGGCATGGGGAATCCGGGAAAGCCCGACAGGGACCGGGACGAGATGAAGTGGGCCGACCGGTACATGGGGGTCTCCCGGCGGTCCACGTCCCAGATCCCTCCAGGGCCCGGGCCCGCGTCCACGATGCGGAACGGGAGGCCCCGTGCCCTGAGGGCCGCGCCGGCGGCGAGGCCTGCGGGGCCGGCGCCCACGATGCAGACGGGGTCCATGGGGCATGCACCTCGGCGGGCTTCGGGAGGCAGCGTCGAGACCGCGGAAGAGCATGGCGTGGCACTCGCAATGTGGCAATACTTGAATCAGACGCTCTTCGAGGTGAGAAGACCCCCCGCAGCCCGGATTCGTGGCCGCTGCCGAGCCAACCCCGTGCGTGTGCGGGTTCCGCGACGACGCCTCGGTCGGACCGGTCGACGGATCCCTCGGCCCGCACCTTCCCGGAGGACTCAAACAGGATGGCGAACGACCCCGGGCATTCGTCCCTCAGGATCGCTCAAATGCTCGAATCCGACGGACCCGGCGGTGCCGAGGTCGTCATGTTCCAGCTTTCCGAGGAGCTACGTCGGAAGGGCCACGAGGTCGTGCACGTAGGACCCGAGGCCGGGGTCGGCTGGCTGGGAGATCGCTTTCGGCAGGCGGGGTTCCCGTCCGAGACCTTCCGGCTGCGGCGCGCCGTGGACTTCCGCTGCCTCAACGAGCTCACGGAGACGTTGCGGAAGGCCCGGGTGGACGTGGTCCACAGCCACGAATTCACCATGTGCGTCTACGGGGCGGCCGCCGCCCGGCGACTGGGCATCCCCCACGTCACCACCATGCACGGGAATCAGACCATGATGGACGCCCTGCGCCGTCGTGTGGCGCTGCGCTGGGCCTTTCGTCGCGCCCGGATGGTGGTGGGGTGTTCCGATGCCACACGGGACGTGGTGGAGGAGGGGCTCGGTCTGTCTCCGGGCACCGTCCACTCCATCCGCAACGGGGTGCCGGAGCGGCCGGGCCGTCGTGAGCCGGTGCGACGGGAGCTGGGCCTCTCGGAGGACGAGCTCCTGGTGGCGGCGGTGGGGAACGTGGTGCCTCGGAAGGGGCACCTGGTGCTCCTGCAGGCGCTGGCGTTGCTGGAGGACGACGGCCTGGACGTGCCCTGGCGGGTCGTGGTGGCGGGGGCCAAGCGGGATGCCACCGCCGACATCGAGGCGCTGGTGGCGGAGCGCGGCTGGGGCGAGCGGGTGCACCTGCTGGGGGCCCGGGACGACGTTCCGGACCTGCTGGCGGCGGCGGACGTCTTCTCCATGCCCTCCCTGTGGGAGGGTCTGCCGCTTGCTGTGCTGGAGGCCATGTTCGCCGGTCTGCCCATCGTGGCCTCCCGCACCTCCGGCATTCCGGAGGCCATCGACTCGGACCGGGTGGGCCTACTCGCCACGCCCGGCGACGTCCCGGAGCTGGCGGAGCACCTGGGGGCCGTCCTCCGGGACCCCGAGCTGAGGGACCGACTGGGCAGCGCCGCCCGGGAACGGGCTCACCAGGAGTTCACGGTGTCCGTGATGGCCGACCGGTATCTCGCGTCCTACCGAGGGGAGCGGGCGTGAGCGAAGCCGGGCTGAGATCCCGGGTCGGGAAGCAGGCGGTCATCTACGGGTTGGGGGTCGTCGCCGCCCGGGCCCTGTCCTTCGTCTCCCTTCCCATCATGACCCGCCTGCTGGAGCCGGCGGACTACGGCGTGATCCAGCTCATCCAGATGAGCTTCGACATGCTGGCCATCCTGGCCGGCGCCCGGATCGGGGCCGGGGTCTACCGGTTCTACCACAAGGTGGACGACGTCGAGGAGAAGCGGGCGATCCTCTCCACCGCCCTGCTCTTCCTCGGTGCCTCGTTCTCGGCCATGGCCCTGGTGGCCTGGCTCTCGGCGGAGCACATCTCGGTGCTGGTGTTCGAGAACCGGGCCTACACCTCGGCGGTCCGGGTCGCGGCCCTGAGCTTCCCGTGGACCGGGATCATGGGGGTCACCCTCGGCTACCTCCGGCTCAAGGACAAGGCCCTGCACTGGGTCACGGTGGGGCTGGTCAAGTCGCTGATCCAGCTGGTCCTGGTGGTGATCCTGCTGGGGTTCTACGGAATGGGGGTCCTGGGGGTCTTCGTCGCCTCCCTGGTGGCCGACGTCGTGGTGGGAAGCTGGCTCGTGCGAAACATGCTCCGGGAGACCGGGCTGACCTTCGCCGCGGACGCGGCACGGGATCTCGTGCGCTTCGGCCTTCCTCTGGTGGTGACCCAGCTGGCGACCTTCTTCAGCACCTTCGCCGATCGGTACTTCCTCCAGCGATCCGCCGGCGAAAGCGCCGTAGGCATCTACGCGCTGGCGTACACCTTCGGCTTCCTCCTCGTCCAGGTGGGCTACCTCCCCTTCAGCCAGGTCTGGGGGCCCCTCCGTTTCGAGGTGGCCCGCCGGGACGATCCCGGTCCCACCATCGCCCGGGCCTTCGTCCTCATCAACGTCTTCTTCCTGTCGGCGGCGGTGGCGTTGGGTCTCTTTACCGAGGATCTCCTCCGGATCCTGTCTCCCCCCAGCTACTGGGGCGCGGCGGGGCTGGTACCCATCATCCTCATGGCCTACGTATTCCAGGCCTGGGGCGGCTTCCTGAACCTCGGGATCATGGTTTCGGAGAAGACCCGATACGTCACCTACGCCGACTGGACCGGGGCCATCATCGCCGGTATCGGCTATCTGTTCCTGATCCCCATCTACGGGGGGCTGGCCGCGGCCTGGTCCACGGCGGTGGCCTTCGGGATCCGGACCCTCATGATCTACCACTTCTCTCAGCGGCTGTGGTACGTGGCGTACGACTGGGCTCCCGTGGTGCGCCTGGCCGCCCTGGCGGCCATCACCGTGGGAATCGGAATCCTCCTCCCGGACCTGTCCCTGGTGCCCTCCATCCTCGTCCGCAGCGGGATCATGGCCGCCTACGGCGCGGTGGTGTGGAACGCCGGGATCATCCCGTCGGACGAGCGGGAGATGGTGCGGGGCTGGGCCCGGAATCCCCGGGCCGCCATCCGGGCCTACCTGGGGCGGTAGGCAGCCTGCACGGACCCGGGACACAGGGCGAGGTGCGGGAGGGGCCGGGTCCGCTTGCTCGGCTCACCGGGGGCACCGACATTAGCGACCTCTTCCAGACACCGGAGTCGCCATGTCCCGCCCCACCCCGCCCGATCCGTCGTCCCGCCGCCTTGGCTCGTCGGCCCGATGGGCCTCTGCCGGTCTCCTGGCCTTCCTCTGCGGCCTTCCGGTCTCGACGGCCGCCGGGGCCCAGGAGACGGTCTCGCCGCCGGAGTACCGGCAGATGGCCCGGGACTTCCTGGAGGAGCTCATCGAGATCGACTCCAATGTGGACGACGGTGACATCACCGCGGCGGCCGAGGCGATGGCGGACCGCCTTCGGGCGGCAGGATTCCCCGAGGAGGACATCCTGGTCGGTGGGCCCACCCCCACGAAGGGGAATCTGGTGGTGCGCTATCCGGGGCGGGACCCCGGCCTCGAACCCCTCCTGGCGCTCGCCCACATCGACGTCGTCACGGCGGACCCGGCGGATTGGACGATCCCCCCCTACCAGTTCCTGGAGCGGGACGGGTACTTCTGGGGCCGGGGGGTGACCGACGACAAGGACGAGGCGGCGATCTACATCGCCAACCTGATCCGCATGAAGGAGGAGGGCTACGTCCCGGAGCGGGGAATCGTCGTGGCCCTCACCGCCGACGAGGAGGGGGGCGACCACAACGGCGTCGTCTGGCTGCTGGAGAACCACAGGGATTGGATCGACGCCGCCTACGCCCTGAACGAAGGGGGCGGGGGGATGGAGCGGGACGGGGGGAAGGTGTCCAACAACGTCCAGGCCAGCGAGAAGGTCTACCAGTCGTTCACCCTCGAGGCGACGAACCCCGGGGGCCACTCCTCGCTTCCGGTGAAGAAGAACGCCATCTACGACCTCTCCCGCGCCCTTCTGGCGGTTCAGGACTACGACTTCCCCGTCATGTTGAACGAGGTCACGGAGGCCTACTTCACCCGGACCGCGGATATCGTCGGCGGGGAGCTGGGGGAGGCCATGCGGACCATCCTGGCGGATCCCACAGACCCGGAGGCGTTGTCGGTCCTGGCTCCGGAGCCCCAGTACAACGGAAGGCTGCGGACCACCTGCGTCGCCACCCAGCTCCAGGGGGGCCATGCCGAGAACGCCCTTCCTCAGCTCGCCCGGGCCACGGTCAACTGCCGGATCGTCCCCACCCAGGATCCGGCGGAGGTCCAGGCGACGCTCAGGGAGCTGGCGGGCGAAGACATCACGGTGACCCCGGTACAGGATCCCCAGCCCTCGCCCCCCTCTCCCCTCACCGACGACGTGCTGGGAGAGATCGAGCGCATCACCGGCGAGATGTGGCCCGGCGTCCCGGTGCTCCCCATCATGAGCACCGGGGCCACCGACGCCCTGTACCTCCGGAACGCCGGCATCCCCGTCTACGGGGTGAGCGGGCTCTTTCACGACGTGGACGACGTCCGGGCCCACGGGCAGGACGAGCGGATCCGGATCGAGCACTTCTACGAGGGCCAGGAATTCCTGTACCGACTCGTAAAGGCCCTCACCGGGGGGCGGGTGAGCTGACCGCCGGTTCACCGCGGCACCGTGTGTTCGATTCCGGAGGGAACGGCTCTCATGCAGGACCAGCTCGAGGCCATCGCGCAGGAGTACCGGCGCGCATCTGGGCGTCTGGACGAACTGGTGGACTCCCTCTCGGAGAAGCAGTGGGCCGCCCGGCCCGTGCCGTCCGCGTGGTCGCTGGCGGAGAATGTGGCCCACCTGAATCTCACCAGCGAGGCCATGCTGCCGGGGCTCGAGGCTGCGGTGGAGAAGGCGGAGCAGTCGGGGAGCCCGGCGCCGGCCCGTTACCGGTGTGACCTGGTGGGGTGGCTCTTCAGCAGGCTCGTGGGGCCCCTCCCACGCATCGGGGGGCGGAGGCGGGGTCGCGTGTCCACCACGGCGGACTTCGTGCCTGGCCGGTCGCTTCCCAGGGACGAGGTGCTGGCGGCCTTCCGAACCCATCAGGAGGAACAGCTCCGCCTGCTGGCGCGGGCGGACGGTCACCCCATCCAGAAGGTGAAGGTGAAGTCCCCCTTCGTGGACCGGGTGAGCTACAACGCCTACGCCACCTTCCTCATCCTGGTGAGGCACCAGCACCGGCACCTGCAGCAGGCAGAGGAGGCGGCGAGGATCCTGCTGCGGCGCGCCTGAACCCCGGGCGGGCGCGGACGGGGTCGAGGCGCGCCGTCCCCGGACGTGGTCGACCGGCCCTCCGCCTCCCAGGCCCCCGCTGGCGCGTCTCTCGGGTCAGCGGTAGAAGCGGTTCCCCGGGGTGAGGTTCGCCGGTGCCACACGGAGCACCGGTAGCGCCTGGTGGGTGACGACCCGGATCATGGGAACCCTCTGCCGGCGCTCCATCGCCTCCCGGGCCTCCTCCATGAGCTCTTCCCGATCCTCGTCGTCCAGCTCCGACATCTCCCGGCCTCCCAGAAGCTCCGCCACCGCCTCCTCCATGGACTGCGGTGTCTCCTGCAGCACATGGTCGGCCCAGCCCCAGGTGATGAGGTTGTCGTCGGTCTCGGGCTCCATGAGGTAGGTGATGAGGTTGCCCATGGACTGGGCGGTGGGGACCCAGAACCATCCGGGGACCGCCTCCACCGGCTCCGGCTCCTTCACCACCTCTACCGACTTCAGGTAGTGACCCTGGAAGTACTCGTCGGTCCGCACCGACGTGGCGTAGTAGGTCTCGGTGTTCAGCACCGCGGGCTCCCGGAAGCGATAGACGGCGATGTCGTGGTCCAGGAGAAGCGGAACCACCGACGCCATGGAGGGCGGCAGGAGGTAGCCCACCGGTCTCGGCGTGGTGCGGGTCGCCTCGTAGCGGAGCCAGACCGGGACGTTCTGAAGCGAGTAGCCCCCCGGCGCGTCCTCGTCGGGCATCCAGACGTCCTCGTTGCCCCGGTTCACCCGCTCGTAGTCGAGCACCACCGGCTCCGTACCCGTGTGGCCGGCGTGGATGGCCCGCATGCGGGAGCCGGTGGTGAGGGCGCGGATCTCCTCCCGCCCCTCGGCGGCCGCCTGCAGGATGGCCGTCAGGGCCAGAACGCCTCCCCGGATCTGATGGTAGTACCGCTCCTCCTCCGGGATGCCCACCACCGTACCGTTCGCCAGCACCCGGCGCGTGTTCCGAGGGGTCTCCAGCAGGATGCCGATGGAGTTGGTGAGACCGGTGTAGACGTGGTGCTTCCGAGGCTCCACGGAGGTGGAACCCCAGCCCCGCTGCCCGTCCACCGTGCGGACGCCCGAGTAGTCGAAGGCCCGGTAGTCCTCCGCCTCTGCCGCCGCCCGGATGCGGGGGAAGATGTGCTCGTACGGATACGCCCGAAGCGCCGAATCCGCCGCCGGGTTCAGGGTGCCCTGATAGGTGATGACGTAGGGATCGGAGCCCCCGTGGTGACCGTCCACGTGGATGTCCGGCGTCCACTCCGTCATGACCTGGGTGACGTAGGCATGGATCTCCTGGGACTCGAGCTTCAGGTAGTCCCGGTTCATGTCGTATCCCGCCTCGTTGGTCCGACGGTCCGCCTCCCCCCCGTCGGGATTCGTCAGCGGCGTACCGATGACGATGATGTCCTCCAGGAGGGGGCGGAGCTCCCCGGCAACGAGCTCCCGGGCCACCAGCTGGAAGGCCTCCTTGGGCGACACCTCGTTGCCGTGGACCGAAGGCGCCACGAAGACGATGGTCTTGCCGGACCGGATGGCGTCCTGGGGATTCACGATGGGATCGTCGGCGATGACGATGAGCGGCATCTCCCGGCCCAGGAGCGTCTCGGTGAGCGGCTGAAGGCTCACCAGCTCGCTCATGGCGTCCAGCTCGTACCAGAACTCCATCAGGGGCTCGAAGGGGGTCGGGCCGGACCGGAAGTCCTGCTGTTCCTGCCAGGTGCGGGGGAGCTCCTGGGCGCCGACGGGAGTGGGGGCGAGAGCCGGCGGGAGGAGCTGGACGGCGAGGAGGGCCAGGGCGGTCACGACGAGGGCCGCAGCCGAGGAGCCGGATCGGGCAGGGGCGGTCGAGGAGGGAGTCGGGGGCTTCATGGCGATCCAGGTGGGGTCGAAGTCGGTGGAGAGGGCACGGTCGGAGTGCAGGAGCGTCGGCGCAACCACGGGAGGGGGTCTCGGAGCGAGGCGAGCCGTCGACCGCTCAACCAGGGGCCTGGTGGGCCGGGGAAAACGCACTGTGCATCTCGGCGAAGGCGTCGTGGATGGTCTCGACCCCGAGGTCCGGATCCGGGAGGGCCCCTCCGGCGTCGAGGCGTGTCGGGCCCGCCGGATCAGGTGGATCCTGCGGGAGTCGACCATGGAACGCCGGGAGAAGGGATGGCTTCCCGAGCGTCCCGGGCGCCTGGCTGGAGTCGGACGACGTGCTCGGACTCGCCGGGCGTGAAGGTGAAGGTCAGCTGAACCTCTTCGGGGAAGCGCACGAACTTGAAGACGTTGCGCTGGTCGTCGAAGAGCTCGAAGAAGAGCCGATTCCGCACGGTGAAGCGCTCGGCGGGCGAGGGGGCTTCGTACTGGACCAGGACCCACCACACGACCTCCCGGTCCAACTCGTCCTGGCCGCTCTCCAGGAGGCGGGGCTCCACGATCCGACCCTCCACCTCGATCTCCAGATGGTCTCGCAAATACCGCATCACCAGGGCATCCGCCTCGCTCCCCGGTGAGAGGCTCAGGGCGTCGGCTCCCACCATGGGACCCAGGGCCCGCTCCAGGTCCTCCTTGAACATGCGGATCCGTCCGGCGATGACCCGCCCCTCCACCGCCAGGTCGCCGTAGGTCATGTGCAGGTCGTGGGGGGCGGTCGGTGCATCTCCCGCCCCGGGGAGGACGAGGAGGAGCGCCGTGGTCAGGAGCATCCGTGGCCCCGGGCGTCGGGTCACGAGACCGCCCTCCGCCAGCTGTTGTTGCTCCGGTCGATGTCCGCGAAGGACTCGTCGGGATCCACCACCACCTGCACCACCTCCTTGTCGGTGAAGAACCCCTTGGTGAAGGTCAGCTCGTTGTTGCGCCACACGTCCACCGGCAGGTCGAAGCGCAGCGTGGTGCCGTCGGCGAAGGTGGCCTCGATCTCCAGGGGCATGACGAGTCCCCCTTCGTTGTTCACCTGGACCCGGTAGTAGTAGCGGCCCTGCTCGGTGTCCCCCACCAGCTCCTGGGCGTCCTGTACCGTGACCGAGGCGATGGCCTGGTCGTTGGCGTGGGTCGTGTAGAACCAGCCCCGCCAGAACCACGTCAGGTTCTCCCCGGCCCCCTCCTCCACGGAGCGGAAGAAGTCCGCGGGCTGGGGGTGCTTGAAGGCCCAGTTCCTGGAGTAGTCCCCGAAGGCGTCGTCGAAGGCATCGGGCCCCAGAACGTTCTCCCGGAGCATCTGCAGCCCCGTGGCGGGCTTGGCGTAGCCGTTGTTGCCGAAGTCCTTATGGATCAGGTCCGACTCGGTCATGATGGGGACCTGGTCAGGGTCCCTCATGTACTCGACGATGTTCGGCGCCGGCCCCCGGCGACTCGGGTAGGTGCAGTCCTCGTTCTGGGACCAGACCCCCCCGCAGTACGTCTCGGCGTAGTCCTGCTCGCCGTAGTACTGGAGGAAGGTGTTGAGTCCCTCGTCCATCCAGGTCCACTTCCGCTCGTCCGAGGCCACGATCATGGGGAACCAGTTGTGGCCCACCTCGTGGATCGTCACCGAGATGAGGGCCCGCTCCGTGTTCTCGGAGTAGCTCCCGTCGGGCTGGGGCCGGGCCCCGCAGAAGGCCACCATCGGGTACTCCATCCCCCCCTGGGGGCCGTTCACGTTCACCGCCTTCGGGTAGGGGTACTCGAAGGCCATGCGGCCGTACGTCTTCAGCGTCTGGATGGTGGCCCGGGTGGAGACCTTGTCCCACAGCGGCATGGCCTCCCGGGGGTAGAGGGAATGGACCTGGATGACCCGCTCGTCCCCCGGATAGCTGTAGCCCGCCGCGTCCCAGACGAAGGCCCGGGAGGAGACCCAGGCGAAGTCCCGGACGTCCTCCGCCTTGTAGTGCCACGTCACCATCCCGTCCCTCACCGGCCGGGCGGCGGGGTCCCCCACCTCGTCGGCGGTCACGATGAAGCGGGGCTCCTCGGAGGTGTAGGCCTCCTCGAGGCGGGCCAGCTGGGTGGGGGTGAGGACCTCCTCTGGATTCTGCAGAAGGCCCGTGGCGTCCACGACGTGATCCCAGGGGACCGTCACCTTCACGTCGTAGTCGCCGAAGTTCAGGTAGAACTCGCCCCGGCCCAGGAACTGCTCCGTCTGCCACCCGTTCACGTCGTCGTAAACGCTCATCCGTGGGAACCACTGGGCCATCTCGTAGATCCACCCGTCGGAGACGAGCTCCTTGCCACCCCGGCCCCGGTCCGGGACCGGGAAGGACCAGTCGATCTCGAACTCCATGACGGTCCCGGGCTCCAGGGGCTCCGGGAGGTTCACCCGCATGATGGTGCCGTTGATGCGGTAGTCGGCGTCCACCAGCGAACCGTCGTCCGCCACGAGCTGCACCCGCCGGATGGTGTAGCCCCCGTCGAAGGGGGTGAGGCCGATGAACCTGCGAAAGGCCGGGCTCACCTCCTCGGCCAGGGCGCTCTGGGTCTGGTAGCTGCGGGAGTTCTCCAGGGAGCGGACGTTCTGGTCCAGCTGGAGCCAGAGGTAGCCCAGGGGATCCGGCGAGTTGTTGTGGTAGGTGATGCGCTCGGAGCCGTGGAGGACGTGGTTCTCCGGGTCCAGCTCCGCCTCGATCACGTAGTCCGCCTGCTGCTGCCAGTAGGCGTAGCCCGGGGCGCCGGCGGCGTTCCGGAACTCGTTGGGATCCGGCCAGGTCTCGATGGGACGGAAGATGGACCGGTTGGTCTCGCTGCCGTCGTCGTGGAGCCAGTACTGGGCCTGGACCGATGCCGGCAGGATTGCGGAGACCGCCGCGGCTGCGACGGCCGTGCCCAGCCAGCGCTGGAGCGTACGTAGGCGCATCGTTCGACCTTCGCTGAAGAACGTGGCGGGAGGGTCCTTCAAGAAGGGAGGGTACCGACCCTCAAGATACAGAGGATCCGCGGCTTCGGCAGCGGCCCCCCACCGGGGCGGCGTTGGACGCCCCCGGAGGTGCGAGGGTCGAGCGGGATCGTGACACCGAGGGGCAGCGGCGGTTCTCGGGCCGTCAGGCTTCGTCCAGCGCCTCATTGACCCACACCCACGTCATCACGCCCCGGGAGAAACCGGCGGTGCCGATGCCCAGGAGGGTGGCGTGCTCGAGCTCCTCCCGGGTGGCTCCGGCGTCCAGCGCGCGGCGGACGTGGCTCTTGGCGGCCGACTCGAGGCCGGCACCGAGGCAGATTCCCAGCTTCACCAGCGAGCGGGTCTTGTCGTCCAGGGGGCCGGCGGCCTCGGTGGCCTTGCCCAGCTCCTCGTGGGCCCGGACGACGTCGGGGAAGCGGTCGGCGAGATCCCTGAAGGTGCGGGGGCGGTCTTCGTAGCTCATGGCGGATCCGGGTGGGGATGGGGGAGGATGGGCTCAACCTACCACGGTATGCCGTGGCGGGCAGGGCCACACGCCGGGGACTCCCGGCAATGCCCCACGCTCCCCGTGGGGATTTCCCCGACACCCGGGCCGGGCCGGGGGCGCGAACGTGGATGGGACCGAAGGGTCGCCCAATGACGGAGCATTCCGAGATGACGGTTGCATCGATAAATATTCGGGAATCCGGATATGCGAGACTCCGGGAATCCTCCCCCGAGGACCGGAAGCGCGCCGCCAATCTCTTCAAGGTTCTTTCCCATCCCCATCGCCTCCGCCTCGCCTGCGAGGTGGGACATGCGGGGATCACCACCCAGAGGGACCTGGTCCGGTCGCTGGGGTGGCCCCAGTCCACGGTGGCCCGTCACCTCTCGGATCTCCGGGATGCGGGCCTGGTGGACGCGGAGCGGGAAGGGGCCGAGGTCCTGCTCACGCCGGGTGATCCCATCGGTCTCCATCTCATGGACGCTGTGTGCCGCTGGGTGCACGGAGAGGAGATCACCCCATGCAACGACGGGAATTCATCCGACTGAGTTCCTACGGGCTGGCAGGCGCCGGCCTTCTGGGCGGGTTCGGTTCAGACTGGTACGGTCTCTACGGAAGCCCCCTCCCGGACCCCGGGACCGACGGGGACCGGGTCGTCCCCACCTTCTGCGAGCTCTGCTTCTGGAAGTGTGGTGTCCTGGCCCACGTGAAGGACGGCCGGGTGACCAAGATCACCGGCAACCCCGCTGACCCCCTCTCCAACGGACATCTGTGTCCCCGGGGGGCCGGCGGAACCGGCCTGCTCTACGATCCGGACCGGCTGCGCACTCCCCTGATCCGGCGGGAGCGCAACGGGAGCCAGGAGTTCGAGGCGGTGAGCTGGGACGCGGCGCTGAACGAGGTGGCGGAGAACTTCCAGCGCATCGAGTCCCGCTACGGTGCCGGCGCCCTGGCCCTCTTCTCCCACGGCTACGGCGGGGGGTGGATGAAGCACCTCTTCCACGCCTACGGCTCCCCGAACATCGCCGCGCCCTCGTATGCCCAGTGCCGGGGGCCCCGGGACGTGGGCTTCGACCTGACCTACGGGTGGGGGGTGGGATCCCCGGAGCGCACCGACATCGAGAACACGCAGTGCCTGGTGCTCATCGGGGCCCACCTGGGCGAGAACATGCACAACACCCAGGTGCAGGAGTTCGCCGCGGCCCTTCGAAACGGCGCCCGGGTCATCGTCGCCGATCCCCGGTTCTCCACCGCCGCCTCCAAGGCCGACGAGTGGCTCCCGGTGAAGCCGGGCTCGGACCTGGCCCTGCTCCTGGCGTGGATGAACGTCATCATCGGCGAGGGGCGGTACGACCGGGACTACCTGGACCGCTACGCCTACGGCTTCGAGCAGCTCGCGGAGCACGTGAAGCCCTACACCCCGGAGTGGGCCTATCCCCGGACCGGAATCGAGGCGGACCGGATCCGCCGCACGGCCCGCATGATGGCCGAGGCCCGGCCGGCGACGCTGGTGCACCCCGGCCGGCACGTGACCTGGTACGGGAACGACACCCAGCGGTCCCGGGCCATCGCCATGCTGAACGCCCTCCTGGGCTCCTGGGGTCGGCGGGGGGGATTCTACGTTCCCGCGGCCATGGACATCCCCGGGTACGAGTATCCCGGCTACCTGCCTGAGGACGGACACGCCCTCGACCGGCCGGAGCCCAGCGCCTATCCCCTGGGGGACCAGGTCCTGGCCCAGGGGGTGTGCGACGCCACCATCCCCGGCGTCCGGGACGACGAGCGCATCCGGGGCTGGATGGTCTACGGCTCCAACCTCCCCACCACGCTCCCGAAGCCGGAGCAGACGTACAAGGCCATCCAGGAGCTGGACTTCCTGGTCACGGTGGACGTCCTGCCGGCGGAGATCGTGGGGTGGTCCGACGTGGTTCTTCCCGAGGCCACCTACCTGGAACGGGTGGACGAGCTCTGGGCCCCCTCCTTCAAACAGCCGTTCGTGGCGATGCGTCAGGAGGTGGTCCCGCCCATGTACGACTCCAAGCCGGGCTGGTGGATCGCCCGGGAGTTGGGACATCGTCTGGGTCTCCACGACTTCTTCCCCTGGAGCGACGCGAAGGAGTACGTGGCGACCCGGCTGGAGGGGGCCGGTTTGGACCCCGAGGCGATCCAGCGGGACGGTGTCATCCTGGGCGAGCCCCAGCCCCTCTACTTCGAGGAGGGGGCGGCCCCGGTCTTCTGGACCGACTCCGGCAAGATCGAGTTGTACTCCCCGAAGCTGGCGGAGCACGGCTTCGATCCCATGCCCACCTGGCACGAGGGGGAGGTGGAGGACCCTCCGCCGAACTACTACCGGCTCCTCTTCGGCCGGGCGCCCATGCACACCTTCGGCCGCACCACGAACAACCGGCTCCTGTCCTCGGTCCACGACGAGAACGCCGTGTGGGTGAACACCGACGTGGCCCGGCGCTGGGGCCTCCAGGACGGAGACCGGGTGCATCTGGAGAACCAGGACGGCGTCCGCTCCACCTTCTCGGCTCCCGTCAGGGTGACCGAGGGGATCCGGGCGGACTGCGTCTACATCGTCCACGGCTACGGGCGGAAGGCCCGGAAGCTCCGGGGGGTCTACGGCAAGGGGATCGACGACGCGGAGCTGATCACCCGGGTCGAGGTCGATCCCATCATGGGGGGCACGGGGATGAACGTGAACTTCGTGACCTTCGTCCCGGAGGCCGCGGTGCTGGCCGAGGCGGCTTCGACGGGGGAGGCCCCGGTCGAGGGATCGACGGATGCGCCGGCCTCCGAGGGAACACCCTCCGACACCGCGACCGCGCCTGAAGAGGGTCCCGTCCTGGAGAGAGCGGGGACCTCCGAGGGCGTCGGTCCGGCGGAGGTGCGTGCCTTCTGGCCCGCCACGTGGGGTGAGGAGGTGGTCCCATGAGCGCGGTGCGCTACGGGATGGCGGTGGACACGAAGACGTGTGTGGGATGCACGGCTTGCGTCATCGCCTGCAAGACCGAGAACGACCTCCCCGAGGGCTTCGCCCGGAACTGGATCACCTCCGAGGTCGGCGGCTCCTTCCCGGACCTCCAGATGGAGATCCGCTCCGAGCGCTGCATGCAGTGCGAGGACGCCCCCTGCGTCTCCGTCTGCCCCACCGGGGCCTCCTACGTGGGGCCCGGCGGGGTGGTGCTGGTGGATGCGGACAAGTGCACCGGCTGCAAGGCCTGCATGGCCGCCTGCCCCTACGGCGCCCGCTTCGTGGATCCTCGAAGCGGCACCGTGGACAAGTGCACCTTCTGCGTCCACCGGGTCGAGAACGGGATTCCCACGACGGCCTGCCAGGAGACGTGCCCCACGCAGAGCATCTACTTCGGGGACCTGAACGACCCCACCAGCGAGATCAGCCGGCTCCTGGACGAGCGGGAGAGCTACACCCTCCTCCCCGAGGCCGGCACCCGTCCCAAGCACTTCTTCCTCCGCTAGAGGCGTCGCCATGAACGAGTTCTTGAGCACGCGAGGCAACGAACTGGTGGATCCGGGCCTGCACGTCTGGCACGGCGAGGTGGCCGCGTATCTCTTTCTCGGCGGCCTCGTGGCCGGGGTGATGGTCCTGTCCGGGCTCCTCCTGCTCCGAGGCGGTGGAGTCGGAGCCGGGCGCTCCCGGGCGTTGGCCCTCATCCCCTGGGCCGCGCCGGTCCTCCTCTCCCTGGGGATGTTCTTTCTCTGGCTCGACCTGGAGAACCCCTGGAACGCCTTCCGCTTCTACCTCGTCTTCCGGCCCACCTCGGTGATGTCGTGGGGCGCGTGGATCCTCCTGGCCATCTATCCCGCATCGATCCTCCTGGCCTGGCGGACCTCGCCGGCCCCGGTCCGGAGAGGGGGACTCGACCTGGCCGGGCGGTTGGGAGGCCGGGTCCTCCGGATGGTGGAGACGGTGGATGCCTGGGTGGACGCCCACACGCGGGCCGTCGCCGTCGGCGGAATCGTCCTGGGGATCGGGCTCGGGGTCTACACGGGCCTCCTCCTGGGGACGATGGCGGCCCGCCCCCTGTGGAACTCGGCCATCCTGGGGCCCCTCTTCCTCACGTCGGGCCTGTCCACCGGGGCGGCCTTCATGCTCCTCCACGGCCTGCAGGACGACGAGCGACGGTGGCTCGGCCGGCTGGACATGGGGCTCATCGCCGGGGAGCTGATCCTGATCGGGATCTGGCTCGTGGGGCTGAACACGGGGGGCGCCGCCTCCCGTGAAGCCGCCGCCCTCTTCCTGGGTGGTCCCTTCACGGCGGCCTTCTGGACCCTGGTGGTGGCCCTGGGACTGCTGACGCCCCTGGCCGGGGAGTGGCTGGAGGCCCGGCACCGGATGCCCCCCGGGCGGGTGACGGCGGTCCTGGTCCTGCTGGGAGGATTCGCACTCCGATGGATCCTGGTCTACGCCGGGCAGCATTCGGCGTGGGTGCACCAGGTGGCCCTCCGCTGACGGCACAGGGAGACGACGATCATGCACGCGAACCGGACGACGACGATGGATGGAGGACCTGCAGCGACGGGAGCCCGCCCCTATTGGAACCCCTATCTGGCCGGGGTCCTCCTGGGGCTCACCCTCCTGGCCACCTTCCTGGTGGCGGGGCAGGGGCTTGGAGCCAGCGCCTTCCCCAAGCGCCTCATCGCGCTGGGGGCCGACCAGCTGGCCCCGACGTGGGCGGCGGAGAATCCCTCCATCTCCAGCTACGTCTCAGGGGGCGCGAACCCCCTTCGGAACTGGCTGGTGGTGGAGGTGGTGGGCGTCTTCCTGGGCGGGTTCATCGGAGCCCTGAGCGCGGGACGCTTCCGGAGTACGGTGGAGAAGGGCCCCCGCATCTCGGTGAAGGGGCGGCTTCGCTGGGCGCTGGCCGGGGGGGTCCTCATGGGCTTCGCCGCCGGACTCGCCCGGGGGTGCACCTCGGGGCAGGCCCTGAGCGGCGGGGCGCTCCTGGCCACCGGGAGCTGGGCGTTCATGGGGATGGTCTTCGTCGGTGGGTACGCATTCGCCTGGTTCGTGAGGAGGCAGTGGACATGAACGGCATCTTTCCCCTGGTCTTCGCCAGCGAGGAGTTCCGGCTTCTGACGGCCATCGTCCTGGGCTTCCTCTTCGGCTTCTCGCTGGAGCGGGCCGGATTCGGGAACGCCCGCAAGCTGGCGGCCCAGTTCTACGGAACCGACCTGACGGTCTTCAAGGTCATGTTCACCGCCATCCTCGTGGCCATGGTGGGCTACTACTCGCTGACCACCCTGGGGTGGGTGGATCCGGCGCTCATGTGGGTGAATCCCACCTTCCTCCCCGCCCAGATCGTCGGCGGCTTCCTCCTGGGGGCCGGCTTCATCATGAGCGGCCTCTGCCCCGGTACATCGGTGGTGTCCGCGGCGTCCGGACGGTGGGACGCGGTAGTGACCATGGGAGGGATCTTCCTGGGCACCCTCGCCTTCGTCGTGGCCGTGGACGTCTTCCCGGCCCTGGACGCCCTCTACCACGCCGGAGACATGGGCGTTTCCGTGCTGCCCACGCTCCTCGGACTCCCCCCCATGGTCTTCGCCCTCGGGGTGGTGGTGGCGGCGGGCCTGGCGTTCGTGGGGGCCGAGAAGGTGGAGGCCCACTTCGCGGCGCGGGCCGAGGGGCTGCCGCTGGCGCCCCGGGCCCGTCCCCGTCTGAAGCTGCAGCTCGCCGGTGCCCTGGCGCTGGTGGCCGTGCTGGGCGTCGGGGCGGGATTCGTTCCCCGGGCCGAGGCGACGCCGCCTCCCCTGGCGACCCTCGATCCCCTGAGCCTGGCGGAGGACATCATCGCCGGGCAGGCGGACATGATGATCCTGGATCTCCGGGAGGGGGATGTGGACGCCTACCTCCCCGGGGCCTATCCCGCGGCGGACCCCGAGGCGGCGCTGCAACTCCTGCGGTCGGCCCCGGACGGGATGCGGGTCGTGGTCTTCGACGCACGGGGGACGCTGCAGCGGCTGCCGCCGGAATGGCCGGATCGCCTCCGGTATCAGGCCCTCGAGGGCGGGTTCTTCGGCTGGGAGTTCCAGGTCCTCACCCCGGCGCCGGACGAGTCCACCCGTCTCGCCGACCGGGACTGGACCGAGCGGCAGCGGCAGATCTCCGCCTTCTTCACCGGTGCCGCCGTGGAGAGCGCGGGCGGCATGGCCCCACCCCCGGTGATTCTCGGCGGAAACGCCGGCAAGAAGCCCAAGGGCGGAGGCTGTTAAGCCGGCCGCCGGCCGGCGGGGTCTCCATCGTCCCGATGCGAGACCGGGAAGACCCCGCCGGCGCCCGGTCCGGGAACCCCTCCTTCCGCGAGCCGTTCGACTATCTTCAGGCAGAGCAGAGCCTACGCCCTCCCTGCTGAAAGGACTGCGATCGAGCGATCGAATCTCTGAACCTCGACCGGAGGGATGCATGTCGCCGCGGAACCGCGGAATCCGACCCGACCAGCACCAGCCACCGGGGCGCGCAATCCACTCGGGACCTGCGCCCCGACACCCCCGGGTCCGAAGCCGGCCCGCCTCGTGGAGGTCGATATGACCGCCGCCCCGGGGTCCGGCGCCCGTCGCCGGAGGGCGTCCCGTGCCGGCGAACGTCGTCGGATGGTGGAGGCGCAGATCGTGGCTCGGGGCGTGGCGGACGAGGCGGTCCTCGAGGCCATGTCCGAGGTGCCGCGTGAGGCGTTCGTCGCTCCGGAGGCCGTGGCCTTCGCCTATAGCGATTCCCCCCTTCCGATCGCCGAGGGCCAGACGATCTCCCAGCCCTACATCGTGGCGCTCATGGCGGAGGCCGCCGAGATCCGGCCGGAGGACCGTGTGCTGGAGGTGGGGACGGGGTCCGGCTACGGCGCAGCGATCCTGAGTCGCATCGCCGACCGCGTCTACACCATCGAGCGGCATCGCGGGCTGGCCGAAGCCGCCCGGGAGCGATATCGGGAGCTCGGCTACGGCAACATCGAGGTGCGTGTGGGTGACGGCTCCCTGGGCTGGGAGGACGAGGCGCCCTTCGACGCCATCGTGGTGACCGCTGGCGGCCCCGCCCGGGTGCCCCCCGCGCTACTGGAGCAACTCGCTCCCGGAGGACGCCTGGTCCTGCCGGTGGGGGCCAGCCTGGAGACCCAGGAACTCGTCCGGATGCGGCGCTCCGGTGACGGAGCGCGAACCTCCCGGGAGTCGTTGGGGCCGGTGCGCTTCGTGCCGCTGATCGGCGCTCAGGGATGGCGGATCGAAGAGGCCAGGGAGGGAGGGGAGGCGGCGCGACCCGAGAAGGACCGAAGGCCCGAGGGCCTCCCCTCCCGAATGGCGAGCGTGGCGATCCCCTTCGACGACCTCGAGACCGCGGACCTCGATCCCCTCCTGGACCGGATCGGAGATGCCCGCCTCGTCCTGATCGGAGAGGCGAGCCACGGCACGTCCGAGTTCTATCGGATGCGGGCCCGCATCACGCGGGCGCTGATCGAGAAGCGTGGCTTCGATTTCGTGGCGGCGGAGGCCGACTGGCCCGACGCCGCCGAGATCGACGCCTACGTGCGTCACCACCCGGAGGGCCGCCCGCGGCGGAGGCCCTTCCAGCGCTTCCCGACCTGGATGTGGGCCAATACCGACGTGATGGAGTTCGTGCACTGGCTGCGGGACTTCAACGAGACCATCCGGGAGGCGGAGCCCGGGCGCATGGTGGGCTTCCACGGGCTCGATCTCTACTCGATGCACGCCTCCATCGACGCGGTGCTGCGCTATCTCGACGACGTCGATCCCGAGGCCGCTCTCGTGGCGCGCCAGCGGTACGGTTGTCTGGCCCCGTGGCAGAGCGATCCCGTCCTCTACGGGAAGGCGGTGCTGTCAGGAAGCTTCGACGCCTGCGAGGAAGAGGTGATCGCCATGCTGCGGGACCTCATGGAACGCCGGCTGGAGTACGCGCGTCGTGACGGGACGCGCTTCGTCGATGCCTTCCAGAACGCACGGCTGGTGGCGAATGCCGAGCAGTATTACCGGGCGATGTACCGGGGGGCGGTTTCGTCGTGGAACCTCCGGGACCGACACATGTTCGGTACGCTGGAGCTGCTTCTTGCACACCACGGTGCCGAGTCCCGTGGCGTGGTGTGGGCCCACAACTCCCACCTGGGGGACGCCTCGGCCACCGCCATGGGCGACCGGGGTGAGTTGAACGTGGGGCAGCTCACTCGGGAGTCGTTCGGCCCGGAGGCGTATCTGATCGGCTTCGGGACCCACACCGGCACGGTGGCCGCCGCCGACGACTGGGGGCAGCCCATGAAGATCAAGCGGGTGCGCCCGTCCCACGCGTCCAGCTACGAACGGACCGCCCACGACACGGGGATCGCGCACTTCCTGCTGCCGCTCCGGCACAGCCCGAAGCCCGATGTGATCCGGCTCCTCACGGAGCGGCGCCTGGAGCGGGCCATCGGCGTCATCTATCGCCCCGACACCGAGCTGCAGAGCCACTACTTCAGCGCGTCGCTCCCCCGGCAGTTCGACGAGTGGATCTGGCTCGACGAGACCGAGGCGCTGACGCCCATCACCCGGGAGATGCGTGAGCAGGCGGCGGCCGAGGGCCTGCCGGACACCTACCCCTTCGGCCTCTGAGGCCGGCGGCGGAGGGGAGGGAACGACGATGCACGACGGTCCCCGGCGAACCGCCCCGACCCCGGAGGTGTCCGACCGGAGGCTGGCCCGGGAGCTGATGGAGGAGTTCGCCTCGGGCACGGGCCTGGCCTCCGGGAGACCCCCGCGGCGCTACCTGTGGACCGACGCCTTCGCCGTCTGCAATTACCTCGGCCTCTGGCTCACCGAGGGGGACGACCGGGACCTGGAGCTGGCGTTGAAGCTCGTGTCGGAGGTCCACCGGGTGCTGGGCCGGCACCGTGCCGACGATGCGCGGAGGGGATGGCTGAGCGGGCTGCCGGACGCGGCGGCGGCCCGGCACCCGACGGCGGCGGGGCTCCGGATCGGCAAGCCGCTCCCCGAGCGGGCCCCCGGAGAGCGGTTGGACCCCTCCCTCGAGTGGGACCGGGACGGCCAGTACTATCACTACCTCACCAAGTGGATGCACGCGCTCCATCGAGTCCATCGGGTGACCGGCCGCCCGGAGTACCACCGCTGGGCGGCGGAGCTTGGCCTCTGGGCCCACCACGCCTTCACCCACGGCCCCCCGGGTCGGCGGGCCCTCTACTGGAAGCTGAGCATCGACGGATCCCGACCTCTCGTGGCCAGCGCCGGGCATCACGATCCGCTGGACGGCCTCCTCACCCTGGCCACGCTCCAGGTGGAGACACCGGCGGGTGCGGAGGTCGAGGGGCCGGATCTGCGTCCCGCCACGACCGAGCTCCTGTCCATGTGCCGAGGGCGGGAGTGGGCGACGGAGGATCCCCTGGGAGCCGGGGGGCTCCTGGTGGATGCCTGGCGGTGCTGGAAGCTCGCGGATCGGCTTCCCGGCGTCGGATCCGTCGCGGGGGACGTGGTGCGGGACGCCATCGTCAGCTACGACGTGGCCCGGACGACCCTGGGGCACCGTCGGGGCACGGCGGGCCGACTGGCCTTCCGTGAACTGGGTTTCGTCATCGGGATCCGGGCGGCCCACGCCCTCGTCGGCGGCGCCACCCGGGCCGGGACGCGGGCGGGGCCGTGGCCGGGGCCCACGGGGCGTGAGCTGGATGCCCTCTCCCGAGGGTCAGAGCTGGCCGAGGGACTCGAACGCTTCTGGGCGGACGCTCGTCATCGGGAGCCCGAGGCGTGGGCCGCTCATCGGGACATCTCCCAGGTCATGCTCGCGACCTGCCTCGTCCCGGAGGGCTTCCTGGGTGACTGAACGGCCCGGGGGACACGGGTCAGGCTGGTCCCATGAGGCGGCGGGTCCCGGTTCTCCATCTCAGACCTAACGCGCCGCCTCGAGTCCGAACGAACGAGCCATCTCGGCGATCACGGGCCGGAGTTGCTTCTTCAGGTTCTCGCTGCCACTCCACTCGATCCGGTTGAAGCCCTGCAGGTCGAAGTGGACGTCGGTGTCCTTCTTCGACGTCAGGATGAGCTTCTTCGCGACCCCCATGGCATAGCCGATCTCGTAGTAGACGTTCGGCCTCGTGTTGGTGAGATCCGCGATCACGAAGCCGCACGTCTGGATGTGGTCGTGAATGACGTCGACGATCTGATGGGTATTCGCCGCCGGGCGCGAATCCGTCCGAATGGCCTCGAAGCCGGCTTCCAGGCAGACGCTCTTGACCGCCGCCTTGTAGTCCTCGAGGTCGTCGGACTCCTCGAACGACATGATGACGAATACGTCGCGGGAGAGGGCCGCCTTCTCCGCCAGGCCCACGACCTTTGCGGCATAGTTCTGGATGGCCTCGCTCGAGGTCAGCACGGCGCCGGATTTCGAGAGGATCTGGAGATCCTCGTCGCCGAGGCCCGTGACCTTCACCTTCTCGGGCCCGTCCGGCAGGTCGTTGAAGATGTCCGCCGTGGCCATTCCGAAGGTCGCCACCGGCAGGATGGGCGTCCCGGTCTGCCGCGCCCAGTTCGCCGCCGTGTAGGTGCCGGAGGCATCGCCGTACCCTCCGACGAGGATCACCGCGTCGGCCTGATCGATGGGCTCCGGCACCGCCGGCCGGCGTCCATCCATGGAACTCCAATCGTCGATTGCGCTCCGGTTCACTGCCCCCTGGGAACTTCGGGGGGCACCGTCCTTCGGGTGATAGCTGACGACCACTCGCTCCGGGTCCAGACCCTGCTTCTCCGCCGCCTCGGACGCCGCCGTGATCACGAGGGCATCGAGAGAGCTGAGATTCCCGCATCGGAGCTGGTGGTGCTGCGTGATCACCTGGCCCGCCAGCCGCTGGGCGAACTCGACGATCCGCCGTCCCTCCTCCGTCTCGGCGGTGGACTCGTCGTACCCTCCCGTGATCATGATCTTCACACGTCTCTCCCCTGTGGTCGGGTTCGGCTCCGAGCGAACAGGTCGGCCCGTTGACTGGCCCACAGTACGGCTGCCCGCACCCCGTTCGCCAGCCTCGGAGAGCACCCCGGCGGGATGGGCGGGATACCTGTCGTCCGGGGGGTGCGGGTCACCTGCTCCCGCGGGGGAACGGGCATGGCGCCAACAGCGGTTCTTCCCGGTGAAATCACCGAGGCGACGGAGCCTCAGCCCAGACGCCGGCGGATCTGCGCAGCATGCCGATCGAGGTGCGTCCCCATCATCTCGACGGCGTTGCCCGGTGTGAGGGGCCCGGCGACGGGGTGCATGAGGCACGCCGATTCCATGTCCGCGGGCGAAGCGTTCTCCAGGAAATCCCGCAGGAGGCCATGGGTCTCACGCCACTCGGGCACCAGGTCGGAGAGTTGCCGTCCTCCCGTGGGATCCATCCCCTCCACCGGCACCTTCACCGGTATCGGGCTCCTCAGGATCCAGACGACCACCCGGTGCAGGATCCGGTTCTTGAGGGAGCGCGGGCGGGACTTTCTGTCGCCCTCGTGGAACAGGGACCGCAGGACGAAACGCTCCGCAGCCACCAGGTGCTCCACCACCTGATTCGGCGACCACACCCCTGGTTCGGGGGCCCTGACCCGCGTCTCCGCCGGCAGCCCTTCCAGCTCGGCGATCAGGGCATCCCGGCGCGCTTCGATCCCGCCGAGGTCCCGAAGGAGTGGCACCGCCGCCGGCGACGGACTCACCGGATCGGGGCCCCATCCCGGCCCAGAAGCGTCGGCTCCCCGAGCCCCAGGGCGGGCAGACGGGGAAGCTGCGTCTCCGCGTCTCCCACCACGAGCCAGATCATTCCGTCCGGGTCGAGGTAGGTCGCCGACAGCTCCCGGATCCGGTCGACGGTCATCTTTCGTACCACCTGCTCCTGGTCCAGGACGTAGTCCGCCTCGAAGCCGTAGTCCGTCATTGCGCCCAGAAGTCCCAGCTTGGCCCCGAGGGTCTCGAAGGCCCGGGCGTTCGTGCGGAGGAGGAAGTTCTTCGTGGCCTCGAGGTCGGCCTCGTCGAACTCGGGGCCGTGGCGCTCCACGATCGACTTGATGAGGTCCAGCGACTCGTAGGTCACGTTGGCCCGCACGTTCGAGGAGATGGTGAAGGGGCCGGGGAAGGTCGAGCCGGAGAACCGGGAGGCGATCCCGTAGGTGTAGCCCTTCCCCTCTCGCAGCTCCTGCGTCAGGTCGGAGGCGAACCCGCCCCCGCCGAGACGGAAGTTCATGACCTCCGCGGGGAAGAAGTCCTCGTCGGTCCGTGCGGGGCCGAGGTAGCCGATCCTCAGCACGGACTGCACCGCACCGGGAACGTCCACGAAGTAGAGGCCGGCCCGGTCGGGATTCCAGCTCGGGGCCGGCGGGAACGTCGGGATCGTCCGCCCCCCTTCCCACCCGGACGCCATGCGATCCGATGCGGCCATCACCTCGCCCTCGTCGACGTCGCCGACCACATGCAGGGAGGCGAGCTCGGGGATGAGGTTCGCCGCGTGGTACGCCCGCAGGTCGTCGAGGGTGATGGACTCGACGGACTCGGGCGTCCCCAGCGGGCTCTCCGCGAGAATGTGGTCGCCGTAGATCAGGTCGCCGTAGACGTCGCCGGCGATCGACCCCGGATCGGCCTGCCGCTGGCGGAGCTGGGCGATGGTCCGCTGTTTCGAGATCTGGAAGGCCTCGGCGTCGAAACGAGGCTCCAGGAGGATCTCCGTCGCGAGGGCCATCGTCTCTTCGAAGTTCCGCGCCAGCGTGGAGCCCCGGACCGTGAAGCTCTCCGCTCCGGAGGAGACGGCGATGGAGGCGCCGAGCAGATCGATGGCCTGTTCGAGCTCCTCCGGGGTCCGGCGGGCCGTCCCCTCGGTCATCGACTCGGCCAGGAGCGCCGCCACCCCGATCTTCTCCGGATCCTCCAGAAGAAGTCCGCCCCGGATCGAGATCTCGAACTGGACCAGGGGGATCTCCGAGTCCTGGATCCCCTTGACCGACACCCCGTTGGCCAGCTCATCCTCCCAGACCGTCGGAGCGCTCAGCGTCGGCGGGTCGCCGAAGGGCGGCTCGACGCTCCGGTCGAAGGCGCCCATAGGCGTGCGCGCGTCGCCACGGACCACGGTGAACTCCTCCTCGGCCCCCTGCACGATGGGCTCCTCGACCACGTCGGCCCGTGCCGAGCCCTCGAGGGCGAGCTCGGCGCTCCCCCGGGGCACGAAGGAGGCCGCCACGAAGGGCCGGTCCGCGATGTAGGTCTCGTAGACCCGCATCACGTCGTCGGCGGTGACGCCGAGGGTACGCTCGAGGTCGGTCGCGAAGTAGCCCGGATCCCCGGCCAGGATGGCGTACTCCGCGAGGGAGAACGCCTTGCCCAGCACCGACGAGAGGCCGGAGTAGAAACGCGTCTCGATCCCGGCCATGACCCGTCGGAGCTCCTCGGGGCGAACCCCCTGTTCCTCGAAGCGGGCGAAGGCCGCTTCGATGGCGCCGCGCACCTCGTCCAGATCCGTGCCCTCGTAGGCACGCACCGTGAGGTTGAAGTCGCCGGCCAGCTCTGCGGTGAAGTTGTACGCGCTCACCTCCGGGGCCACCCCGGCCTCTTTCACGATCACCTCGTAGAAGGGCGTCGCCTTCCC
>JARRPL010000006.1:0-27350 GCA_037382905.1 Gemmatimonadota bacterium
CCCCCCGCCCCGGATGGCCTGTGTCGGGGCCGACGGGCTCGCCGGTGTCCGCCCCGCTTTCTGGCCCGGTGTCTGCCTGTGTCTCGCGCTGGCGAGCTTCCTGGTCCCCTCCTCCGCACTGGCGCAGGCACCGGTCGAGTCGGGCACAATCGAGGCCCCTCCCCCCGGACGCATCGTCGGCGTGGCCTTTGACAGCACGGCGGCCCAGCCCTTCGATTCCGCCGCGGTGCTCTTGCTCGACGCCGGGGGGGTGGAGGTCAGGGATCGGGTCTGGACGGACGCCGACGGGCGCTTCTCCTTCGACGCTGTCCCGGCGGGAGAGCACGTCGTGGTCCTGCAGCACGACCATCTCGCGAACCTCCGCCTGACTCCCATCCTCCGCACGGTGGCGGTCGAGTCGTCCGGAGAAAGCACGGTTCGCCTCGACTCACCCTCCCTCGCCACGATGTGGCCTCTCCTGTGCGACGAGGCCCTCGAGGACGGGGTCTCCGTCGTGGTGGGTCGGATCGTGGACTCGGTGACGGGCGTCCCACAGCCGGGACTCACCGCGGCCGCCCGGTGGTGGACCCAGGAGGCGCAGGGTCGATCCGTCGTCTCGAGGACCGACGCGGCGGGCCTCTTCACCCTGTGCGGTATCCCGTCGGACCGTCCGGTCATCCTCATGGCCATGATGCTGGACGGCTCCACCGTCGAGGTGCGAGCCGAACTGGCTCCCGCTATGGCGCACCACCGGGATCTCGAGCTGCACCTGGCCCGAGCCGGCGCCATCCAGGGCGTCGTCTCCGACGCGGAGACCGGGGAGCCGATCCCCGACGCCGCCGTGACGCTGGTGGGTACGGACTACCGCACCGTCACCGGGCCCGACGGCTGGTTTGGCTTCTCCGATCTGGAACAGGACCGCTACCTGCTGGAGATGGAGCACCTGGCCTATGGGCGCCAGCAGAAGGAGCTCCTCCTCGGCAGCCGGACCCTGGACGTCGACGCCCGCTTCTCGGCTCGGGCCATCGAGCTCGAAGGGGTCACCGTGACGGTCCTCCAGCCTCGCCTCGAGGACGAGGGGTTCTACCACAGACGGCGCCTCCGCGGGGCCACCCAGGCCACCTTCCTCACCGCCGAGGAGCTCGGGGCGCGCCACGCGGACAACCTCGCCTGGGCGCTCAGGAACGTCACGGGGACCTGGATGCGCATGATCGGGGACAATGGACCCTACCTCGAGGCCAGTAGTCGAGGGGTGACCTGCTCCCTGCCCGTCTTCCTCGACGGGATGCTGATGGACGACGGTGTCTTCAACCTGAGGAACCTCGACCTGGACGAGATTCTGGCCGTCGAAGTCTATCCACCGGACGGGGTCTTGATCGCCCTGCCGAGGGAATTCGAGGGTCGTCTGCCGGGTCCCCCGGATGCGGGGTGCGGAGGGCTGTTGATCTGGACGCGGTGAGAGGGAGCCTCGCCACACCTTCCGCCATCCGCGCCGCGGCTGTACTCTCCGGCCCCTTCCCCGAACTCCGTCTTTCCCGTTGGAGCTGTCCATGTACGTCGGTGTCTCGAAGATCAGGGGGGTCGGTCTCCTCTGCGCCACCCTCGCCCTCATGCCCCTCGCAGCGCCCTCCCCGGCGCTCGCCCAGACGCCCGGTCCCGAGACCTTCACCGCCCTGGACTATCGGAGCATCGGCCCCACACGGCAGAGCGGACGGTTCGTGGACATCGCCGTGCCCAGGCAGCAGCCCCACACCTTCTACATCGCGACCGCTTCCGGGCACCTGTGGAAGACCGAGAACCGGGGGATCACCTTCGAGGTCCTCTTCGACGACCGGCCCGACGTCTTCTCCATCGGGGCCATCGCCGTGGCGCCTTCGGATCCCGACATCCTTTACCTGGGCTCCGGCGAGGGGAACAACTCCCGCTCCAGCTACTGGGGGAACGGGGTCTACAAGTCCACCGACGCCGGGGAGAGCTGGACGAACGTGGGGCTTCCCGAGTCCCATCACATCGGCCGGGTGGTGATCCACCCCGACGACCCCGACGTGGTCTACGTCGCCGCCCTGGGGCACCTCTACTCGGAGAACGAGGAGCGGGGGCTCTACAAGACGACGAACGGGGGCGGGAGCTGGACAAAGGTCCTGGGGCCCCAGGTCGAGGGGAAGCACATCGGCGTGGTGGACGTGGTCATGGACCCCACGAACCCCGAGGTCCTCTACGCCGCCACCTTCGACAAGGTGCGCCTCCCCTTCACCTATGACCTGGGCGGGCCCGGAAGCCGCATCTACAAGACGACGGACGGCGGGGACAGCTGGGAGATGCTCACGAACGGGCTGCCCCAGGGGATGCTGGGCCGAATCGGGATCGACATCTACGAGCGGGACCCGAACATCCTCTACGCCACGATCGAGAACGCGAACAAGGAGGGGATGAGTGACGAGGAGCGCTACCAGGAGCTCCTGGATCACAAGTCCTCCCGGGGGATGATCGGCGGCGAGGTCTACCGCTCCGACGACGCCGGGGAGTCCTGGTACAAGACTCACTCCGACTCCCTCGACATCGGGGGCGGCCCCGCCTACTACTACGGCCAGATCATCATCGACCCGAACGACCCCGATGTCGTCCACGTCCTCTCGGCCGCCTCCTGGGGGAGCACCGACGGCGGGGTGACCTGGGCCCGCCGTCCCCTGGGCTTCGGCGGCGACGACCACGCCCTCTGGATCAACCCCGACGACTCGGACCACATGATCCTGGGCTACGACCACGGGATGGGGATCACCTACGACGGGGGCGAGAACTGGTATCACCCCGACTTCCAGTCCCTGGCCCAGTTCTACGCCGTAGGCTACGACATGTCCTATCCATACCGGGTCGCCGGCGGCCTGCAGGACAACGGCTCGGCCATGGCCTACCACACCAACCCCACGGGCGAGCCCCTCTACTTCGAGCAGTGGGGCCGTGTCGGCGGCGGTGACGGGATGTACAACGAGTTCGACACCTGCAACAACCGCTACCTCTACAACGAGTCCCAGTTCGGTCCCATAAGCCGACTCGACCTCTGGACCGGAGAGCGGAAGAGCATTCGTCACGAGGACGAGGAGCTTCGCTGGAACTGGAATGCGCCGATCCTGGTGTCACCCCACGACTGCGACGTGATCTTCCACGCCGCGAACCGGCTCCTCCGCTCCGACAACCGGGGCGAGAGCTGGGAGTACGTGAGCCCGGACCTCAGCAAGGCGGATTCCGCCACCCTCACCACGGGGAAGGGCGGGGACGGCAACATCCAGTACGCCACCATCACCACGGTGGCCCAGTCGCCGCTGGAGCCTGACGTGATCTGGGCGGGGACCGACGACGGCAACCTCCAGGTCACCCGGGACGGGGGTGAGAGCTGGACCCTCCTGAACGACAACGTGCCGGGGAACCCGGAATACTGGGTGAGCCGGGTGGAGGCCTCCCACCACGATCCCGGGACCGCGTACGTCACCTACACCGGCTACCGGCGGGACGACTTCCGCCCCTTCGTGTATCGCACCACGGATTACGGCGCGAGCTGGACGGACATCTCGGCCAACCTGCCCGACGGCCCCTTGAACGTCATCCGGGAGCACCCCGACAACCGGGCCCTCCTCTTCGTGGGGAGCGACTTCGCCGTCTTCGTGTCCACGGACTGGGGCGGGTCGTGGACCCGGCTGCAGAACGACATGCCCACGAATCCGGTCCATGATCTGAAGATCCACCCCAGGGAGAACGACCTCATCGTGGCCACCCACGGTCGGGGGATCTACATCGCGGACCTGGCGCCCCTCTCCCAGATGACGCCGGCCGTGGTCTCCGGCGACGTGTATTTCTTCCAGCCCGAGGACCGGGTACGCTGGATCCAGCCCGACTTCACCAACTATGCCTCCTCGAACTACGAGGGGGAGAGTGAGCCTGCCGCCATCCCCCTCTACTATCATCTCGCGGAGGATCTGGGCCAGGACGTGACCTTCACGGTCTACCAGGGGAACGTGCCCATCGCAGAGCTCTCCGGTCCCGGCGACGCGGGGATGCACGAGGTCCACTGGGAGATGGATCGGCGGAGGGAACGCAGCGCGGAGGAGCAGGCCTCCATGCGTGAGCGGTTCGCCCGCTTCGGGGCCGAGCCCGACGAGGAGGAGGTCCGATGGGTCTCCGAGGAGGCGCCTCCCGGGGACTACCGGGTGGTCATGCGGGCCGGGGACACGAGCATGGAGCGAAATGTGTCGATCCTCAGAGACGAGTGGTGGATGATGCGTCGCTGAGGACTCGGACGCCGGGGGACCGTCTGGGCTGCGGATATCTTGCGCCCGGGCCGGTCGTCCAGTACGGTTCCACACGATTGGACGGGAGGGGCTCGGCATCCACCGGGCCCCTCCCCTTTGGTTTCATGACTCTTCTACGGAGATCGTTTATGCGACGGCACACCCTTCTCGCCCTCGGGTCCCGGGCTCGCAGCGTCTTGTCTCTTGGACTGTTCACCCTCATCGCCGCTTCCTGCGGGGGCGACGCGGACACGCCCGGCGAGGCGCTCGACGACGCTGTGGCCGGCGCCCAGGACGCGATGTCGGACTTCGCCGACGCCACCCGGGACTTCATGGGAGACCGTCGCTCCGACATGGAGGAGCTCGCCGACCGGATGAGCGACGCGGGGGACGACGTCAGCGACTGGACCCGGGACCACTGGAACGAGGCGCGGGATCAGACGGCCCGCCTCGGAGACGAGATCGCCGAGGACATGGAGCGTCTCCAGGACGCCTCGGGCGACGAGGCGGAAGCGATCCGGGAGGACATTCGGGAGAAGCAGCACGAGATGAACCGTTGGGTCCACGAAGCCCAGCTGGCCGTGATCGACGACAAGGATGCCTTCGTGGACTACGTCTCCGAGCAAGCGGATGAACTCGGGGACGACCTGGAACGGCTCGAGGAGCAGGCCGGGGACGAGGGCTCGGAGGGGCTCGACGACCTCCGCTCCGCCTACGACGAGGCCATGGATCAGATCGGATCCCTGGGAGACGCCACGGGCGAGGAGTTCTACGAGGCGAAACGGAGCCTGTCCAGCCACCTGGCGGAGCTCCGGGCCGACGTGGACCGGCGTCTGAATTCAGGGGACTGATCCCACTGCGGTGAGAAAGGGCCGGGATCCCGCGAGGGAGCCCGGCCCTTCGGCGGGAAAAGTCTTGCAGTTCGCCCGATCCCCGACGCTAGCTTGAAGGGATGGCCGCGAACGTCTTCACCCCCTGGTTTCTGGCCCAACTGCTGGCCTGCGCCCTGTGCGCGTCGGTGACCGTCCACCTGGTCCGGCGGAGGAGCGAGGTCGGGGCCGTGTGGCTCCTTCTCTGCGCCGGCCTGGCGGGAGGGTACGCCGCCGCCTCGCTCCTGGGCACCCTGGTCTCCCGACCCGAGTCCGCCCTGGCCCTCCGCCGCTTCGGCGTCTGGCTCTGGACCGGTTCCTCCCTGGCCGGGCTCGGAGTCGCCCTGGCCTACGCTGGAATCGGCAGCGGGTCGGGGACCCGGGATCGGATCCTCCGATGGGGCGGGGCCACCGCCTCCCTCCTCCTCCTGACGTGGGTTGCGCTGGCCGATGGGCGGCTGATCCCCGAGGTCCTCCTCATGGAGTTGGGGGCTCGGGAAGGCTTTGCTCCGGGGGTCGGTCCGGGCCAGGGTCTGCATCGGGGGCTCGTGGCCGGGGCGGTGCTGGCCGCCACCGGTGTCCTGGGCGTCCAACTGGCCCAGGCCCCGGGACAGGGCTTGCGCCTGGTCGCCGCCCTCACCGCACCCGTCCTCGTCCTGGGAGCCGTCCTCACGCCGTGGCTCCTCCCCGGGTCGATCCCGCCCTGGATCGATCCCGTCTCCATCGCCCAGGTCCTCGTCGTGGCGATCCTGGGGCACGGACTCCTGGGCAGCGGACCGCTGGGGATGGAGCCGGTGGCCCGGAGCGCGGTGGTGGAGGAGATGGAGGACGCGGTCCTGGTCCTGGGTCGGGACGGCCGGATCGTGGACCTCAACCGGACGGCCCGGGATCGCCTGGGCCTCCGGAGGCGGGGGCCCCTGCCGGTGGAGATCGGTACGCTATGGGCGTCCTCGTGGGAGGCGCTCCGGCGGGACGGGGTCCCCATCACTTCCCGGGTCGAGCTGGAGCTGCCCCACGGGGTCGACGTCCCCTTCGAGCTCGGGATGACCCCCCTGGGTCCCCGGGCCGGTCGGGGGCGGACCGTGCTCGTGCTCCGGGACATCACGGAGCGGGAGCGGATGGAGCAGGAGCTCCGGCGGGCCAGCGAATCCCTCTACTACCTGGCGAACACCGACGCCCTGACGGGCCTGGTGAACCGGCGCCGCTTCACCGAGCGCCTCGAGGAGGAGGTCGAGCGGGCCCAACGGTACGACCGCCCCCTGGCTCTGGTGCTCCTGGACCTGGATCACTTCAAGAAGGTCAACGACACCTGGGGCCATCCCACGGGAGACCGGGTGCTCGAGGCCACGGCGGAGGCGTTGCGGAGGGTGCTCCGGGAGATGGACCTGGCGGGACGCCTGGGCGGCGAGGAATTCGCGATCCTCCTGCCCGAGACGGACGCGACCGGGGCAGCAGCCCTGGGGGAGCGGGTCCGCAGGGAGATCCGGGACACGGTCCACCGATCCGACGCCGGTGCTCCCTTCCACGTCACGGCGAGCCTGGGGGTCTCCTGGCTCTCCCCCGGGGACGACCCGGACGGGGAGGCGCTCCTCTCCATGGCGGACCGGGCCCTCTACGGGGCCAAGGCCGGGGGGCGGGACCGGGTCGTGTCCAAGCGGATTCCGGTTGCGGCGGGCCTCTCCGCCTGAATTCGACGCGGGTCCGGAGAGCCCCGTCCGGGCTGCCTCCGACCGGGCTTCGGTCCGGCCCTCGGACCGGGCCACGGAGCCACGAGCCCCGGTTGTCCAACCCGGTGGCGTCGCTGTAGCTTCGCCCTCCGTCACGATTGGCGAGCGGGTGCCGCGGACGGGACCCGGCGACGCCTGGATTCATCCCTGGAGACCCATGCCCGGTCCTGACCCCCACCTTCCCGAAACCCCCGACGCCCGCCCCCGCCGGTTCGACTCCTGGTCGGCTCGGTTGAACCACCCGGTCCTGGAGCCCGGGGACCCGGGGTACGACGACGCCCGCCGGGTCTGGAACGCCCGCTTCGACCCCCGTCCCGGCGTCATCGTCCGCCCCAGGGATTCGGAGGAGGTGGCGCAGGCCGTGGTCCTGGCCGGGAAGGAGGGGCTGCCCGTCGCCATCAAGGGCGGGGGGCACGCCTACGCCGGCAACAGCGTGGCCGACGGAGCCCTCCTCCTCGACCTGGGTCGGATGCGAGGAGTCACCGTGGATGCCGAGGCTCGCCGGGCCGTGGTCCAGGGGGGCGCGACGTGGGCGGATGTGGATGCCGCCACGACCCCTCTCGGTCTGGCGACTCCGGGGGGCACCGTCTCCTCCGTGGGGGTCGCGGGCTTCACCCTCGGAGGAGGGGCCGGTTGGTTGACCCGGAGCTTCGGGATGGCGGTGGACAACCTGACGGCCGTGGAGATGGTGACCGCCGCCGGAGAGCGGGTCCGAGCCTCGGAGGAGACGAATCCGGAGCTCTTCTGGGGGCTTCGGGGCGGGAGCGGCAACTTCGGCGTGGTGACGGAGTTCGAGTTCCGTCTCCACGAGATTCCGCCGCGCCTCCTTTTCGGGCAGGTCCTCTACCCCCTGGAGCGGGCCAAGGAGCTGCTCCGCTTCTACCGGGGCGTCTTCGCCTCGGCCCCGGATGCACTGGCCGCATTCCCCTTCTTCATCCGGATCCCCCCGCTTCCCGTGTTCCCCGAGGCGATCCACGGTCAGGTGGTTCTGGACTTCGTGGTCTGCTGGACCGGGGACCCCGCGGAAGGGGAGGAGTGGGTGCAGCCGTTCCGGGAACAGGGGGAGCCCCTCATGGACACGGTGGGCCTGCTCCCCTACGCGGAGTTGCAGACCTCCTTCGACGCCGGGATGGGGTACGGCAATCGCTGGTACTCCCGCTGGCTCCTCCTGGACGAGTTGAGCGATCGCTTCATCGACGCCCTGGTCGACGGCCTGGACCCCTTCCCCGGGCCCCTCACCGCGGTGTACCTGGGTGCCCTGGGGGGAGCCGCCGGGCGGGTCTCCCCAGGGGCGACGGCGTATCCCCACCGACAGGCCACCGACGCCCTCCACGTCTTCCCGGGCTGGATGGACCCGGAGGACGACGAGAGGGTCATGGCGTGGGCCCGCCGCCTCTATCAGAGCCTGCAGCCCTTCGCCGCCGACGGGGTGTACGTGAACATGCTCGCCGAGGACGAGAAGGACCGGATTCCGTCCGCGTACGGGTCCAACTACGCCCGGCTCCGGGAGCTGAAATCCCGCTGGGACCCGGAGAACGTCTTCCGGGCGAACCACAACATCCGACCCGAGGGGTGACGTCCCGGGGCGTTCCGGTTTCATGCGCCGGTTGATCCGCAGGGTCGGCCGGTTCCTGGTCGAGCTCAAACGGAGGAAGGTCTACCGGGCCGCCGCCTTCTACGTGGTGGTGTCGGTGGGGATGCTCGAGGTCCTGGACATCCTCGTGCCCCAGACCCGGCTGCCGGACTGGAGCGTCCCCTTCTTTCTCTCCCTGGCGGTCGTGGGGCTGCCCCTGGTCCTGGTGGTCACCTGGATCTACGACATCACCCCCCAGGGGGTGCAGCGGACGGGCCGGGAGCCCGACGACGGTGGCGAGTCCCCGGAGCGGGCGGAGGCCCTGGCCCCCGAATCCGACGCCGGGCAGACCTCCGGACTGGATCCCTCGGAGCTGGACCCTCGCACGGTGGCCGTCCTCCCCTTCGAGAACCGGAGCGCCTCGGAAGAGGCCGGACCCTTCGTCACCGGGCTCCACGACGATCTCCTGACCGAACTCTCCCGGACCTCGGCGCTCCGGGTGATCTCCGGGAGCTCGGTTCGGGCTTTCGAAGCGGTGGGGCGCTCCACCTCGGAGACCGGTGTCGCACTGGGGGCGGGTACGGTGGTCCAGGGCTCGGTCCAGATCGCGGGCAACCGGGTCCGCCTCAACATCCGGATGGTGGATGCCCGCACCGACGCCCATCGATGGGCCGAGCGCTACGACCGGGAGCTCTCCACCGAGAACATCTTCGACCTCCAGGCGGAGCTGGCGGGAAGGATCCGGGATGGGCTCAGCGCCCAGCTCACCTCGGCGGAGTCCGCTCGGAGCCCGGTCCAGCCCACGGGGGACCTCGAGGCCTACCGGCTCTACGTCCAGGGGCGACGGAGCCTGGAGGAGTGGAGCGAGGAGTCGATGCGAGGGGCGGTGACGGACTTCCGGAGCGCCGTCGAGCGAGATCCGGACTATGCGGCGGCCTGGTCCGGCCTCGCGGACGGGATCTCCCTCCTGGACTGGTACTCCTACGCCCCGGTGCCTGGCGCGCCGTCGGCGGGGGAGGCGGCGGACCGGGCGCTGGCTCTGGCCCCGGAGCTCGCCGAGGCCCACGTCTCGAAGGCCATCGTCGCCGTGTCCCCCGGGACCCAGGATGCCACTGCTGCGCTCCAGGCATTGAAGCGGGCCGTCGAGCTCCGGCCCAGCTACGCCTACGCCTACATCTGGATCGGTTGGGTCCACCTGATCCTCGGTGATCCCGCTGCCGGCGTGGAGGCGGCCAGAACCGCCGTCCGCCTCGACCCCCTGTCGCCGGCCGCCCACGTCTTCCTGGCGGAGGCCCTCCTCGCCGACGGTCAGCTGGAGGAAGCGCGCAAGGAGGTGATCCGGGGCCGGGAGATTCAGCCCGGGCGGCCCCTCTCCCACCTCTTCGAAGGGGTCATCCTCCACCATCTCGGGCGGTTCGAGGCGGCCTCCCAGGCCTTCGAGCGTTGTCGGGCCCGGGTCCTGCCCGGGGGAAACGCACCGACCCGGGCCGAGGCGATGGCCTTCCACGCGGTGACCCTGGCTGCTCGGGGCGACCAGGCCGGGCTCCAGGCCATCCTGGACGATCCGGAAGTCCGGGCGGACCCCTTCAGCCATGGACTCGCCCTCGCTGCCGCCGGGGAGGTGGAGGCGGGGCTGGACCGGTTCGAGTCCGTGGAGGGATGGAAGCAGACATCCACGGAGTGTATCCGGTACTTCTATCCCGAGGAGCTCGGGCCGGTGCGGGCGTCGCCGCGCCATGCGGGCCTCGTCGAGTCCATCGACCGGAGCTGGGGCGTCGGATCGAACCGGAACGACGGGCCGGGCAGCGGTCCCTCTCGGTTGACGGGCCCTCCCGGGAGTCGGTAGCATCAGCCGTCGATCGCCCAGTCGGCTCTGCCGATGGCGCCCGACGACCGCCAGGGGTATCCGGTGACCCGCGACGTTGGGCCGCCGGATTGAGAGAGTCCCTTCTGAACCTGATCCGGCTCACACCGGCGTAGGGAGCGCGGTCCGGATCCCACGGTTCCCTGGACCCTCCGGACTCCGCCCTTCGCCTGAGGGCCTTGGAGTCTGGACCCATGTCCGTCGACCTTCCTCCCTCTCCCGCGAAGAACGGGTCCACCCCCGTCGCGCCTCCCTCCCGCTCCGTCCGGGACATGTCCCACGTCCCCCGGGAGTCGTGGGAAGGGGACTACGGGATGAACTTCCCCAACTCCCGCAAGATCTTCGTGGAGGGCGCCCACGGCATCCGGGTCCCCATGCGGGAGATCACCCTGGCCGGCGACGAGCCGCCGCTGCGGGTCTACGACACCAGCGGCCCCCGGGACATCGACGTGCACCGGGGGATTCCCAAGCTGCGGGCCGAGTGGGTCCGCGCCCGGGGCGACGTCGAGGAGATCGGGCCCCACCGGCTGCCCGATCTGGCCCGGGACCCGAACCACGGGGACGCCGAGATCCCCACGGCGCTGAACCACACCGTTCTCCGTTCCACGGGCGGGCCCGTCACCCAGATGCACTACGCCCGGCGGGGGGAGATCACCCCGGAGATGGAGTTCGTGGCCCTCCGGGAGGGGATGGAGCCCGAGTTCGTCCGGAGCGAGGTGGCCCGGGGGCGGGCCATCATCCCGGCCAACGTGAACCACCCCGAGATCGAGCCCATGATCATCGGGCGGGCCTTCAAGGTGAAGATCAACGCCAACATCGGGAACTCGGCGGTGACCTCCTCCATCGAGGAGGAGGTGGAGAAGCTCCGCTGGGCGACGCTGTGGGGGGCGGATACGGTCATGGACCTGTCCACGGGCAGGAACATCCATCAGACCCGCCAGTGGATCCTGCGGAACTCCCCCGAGCCCATCGGAACCGTCCCCATCTACCAGGCGCTGGAGAAGGTGGGCTGCGTCCCCGAGGAGCTCACCTGGGAGGTCTACCGAGAGACCCTCATCGAGCAGGCGGAGCAGGGGGTGGACTACTTCACGGTCCACGCCGGGGTGCTCCTGCGCTACATCCCCATGACGGCCAACCGGATGACGGGGATCGTGAGCCGCGGGGGGAGCATCATCGCCAAGTGGTGCCTGGCCCATCACCAGGAATCGTTCCTCTACACCCGCTTCCGGGAGATCTGCGAGATCATGGCGGCGTACGACGTGTCCTTCTCGCTGGGCGACGGGCTGCGCCCCGGATCCATCTACGACGCCAACGACGAGGCCCAGTTCGCCGAGCTGAAGACCCAGGGCGAGCTCACCCGGATCGCCTGGGAGTACGACGTGCAGGTCATGAACGAGGGGCCGGGCCACGTCCCCATGAACCAGATCCAGGAGAACATGGACAAGCAGCTGGAGTGGTGCGACGAGGCCCCCTTCTACACCCTGGGGCCCCTCACCACCGACGTGGCGCCGGGCTACGACCACATCACCAGCGCCATCGGGGCCGCCCAGATCGGGTGGGCGGGGACCGCCATGCTCTGCTACGTGACGCCCAAGGAGCACCTGGGGCTGCCGAACCGGGACGACGTGAAGCAGGGCGTGATCACCTACAAGATCGCCGCCCACGCCGCCGACCTGGCCAAAGGCCATCCCCGGGCCAAGGACTGGGATAATGCCCTCTCCAAGGCCCGCTTCGAGTTCCGCTGGGAGGACCAGTTCAACCTGGCGCTGGACCCCGTCACCGCCCGGGCGTACCACGACGAGACGCTCCCTGCCGAGGGGGCGAAGGTGGCCCACTTCTGCTCCATGTGCGGGCCGAAGTTCTGCTCCATGAAGATCACCCAGGACATCCGGGACTACGCGGCGGAGCAGGGGCTGGAGACGGAGGAGGCGCTGGTGGCCGGGATGGACGAGAAGTCCCGGGAGTTCCGGGAGCGGGGGAGCGAGATCTACGTGGAGGGAGCGGCGGGGGATTGAGCTCGCCGGAGAACCTCCCGCAGGGTGGGGGACGATGAGCAGCCCGTTCCCCCACCCCGCCGCCCCGGGGCCCATGTTCCCGACGGAGGGGGCGCTGGTGGGTGTGGGCGCCATGCCGGATCCCGGTCACTGGGGGCTCAACCTGGGGCTCGCCGCCCTGTGCGCCTTCCTGGTGCGGTCGGCGTGGAAGGACCTGAGGCGTCCCGAACGGGTGCCGGAAGACGCCGGGCCGGATCCCCGGGCCCGTCTCTTCCGGGACACCATCGTCAGCCTCTGGGCCGCAGCCCTCCTCACCGTCTTCGGATGGCTCCAGGCCGGTGGTGATCTCCGGAGTCTGGGCTTCGTGCTCCTGCCCGGGTGGGGGAGCTGGGCCGCCTGGGCGGTGGCCGTCCTGGGATCCGCCTTCCTGGTCCAGCAGTGGCGCATGGTGGGTCGCTCCGAGAGCGCCCGGGATCGCTATGCCATCCAGGTGGATCAGGCCACGGGCTTCGACTGGGTTCGCCCCACCACCGCCAGGGAGTACCGTCTGTTCAAGGCGATGGCGCTGACGGCGGGAATCACCGAGGAGGTGGTCTTCCGGGGGTTCCTCATCGGCGCCCTCTCCCTCTGGATCCACCCGTGGCTGGCCGCCGGCCTGGCTCTGGTGATCTTCGTGGGGGCCCACGTCTACCAGGGGATCACCGGGATGGTGCGGATCCTGCCCGTGAGCGTCGTCCTCACCGTTCTCTTCATGGTGTCGGGCTCGGTCCTCCCAGGCATTCTCCTCCACGCCACGGTGGACCTGGCGGCAGGCGCCATCATGTGGGCCCTGCGGGACCGCCGGGGCCTGTCCCCGGGCGCGGGCGTCTCAGCGGATGGGCTCGCAATCCTGGTTCAGGCGCAGGTCCGGCTGTAGCTCGAGGACGAACCGCTGCCCCGGTTCCATGAGGATGGGCCGGGTCGCGCAGGCACCCCCGCCCAGGAAGCGCACCTCGAGGCGGAGGGTGAGGTTGGGCCGCCACGGCAGCGCGTAGGCGTCGTCGGTCTTGCCGATCACCACCCCCAGCCGCTGCCGCTCCCCTTCCCGGAAGGCGTAGACCGTCGCGTCCTGGAAGTTGTTGTTCCGGATCTCCACCACCACGGGGGGACCCGTCTCGGGGGGATTCCTGCTGGCGCAGCCGGCGAGCAGGAGCGAGGCGGCGGCGAGAGCTGTGAGGAGGCGCATGGCAGACGGGTGGACGACCGGTGCGGAACGCGAATCGCTACGCTTACCCGATGGAACCCGCCGGCGGCGGGAATGGGTCCGATCCCGGCCCCTCCGGGACCCCGCCGACTTGCACACCCGGAGGGATAAGCCTATATGGAAAGGTTCCCCGGCGAGGGGGTCGGGGCGAGCCTGCGTGTGCGGGTAAGCTCCTGACGCCGCATCCGGGCCCGGGCCGCCGAAAGGGTTCCGGAGCAACTGTTCATCTCACGTGGAGGGATCATGAGTCGATCCATCGTCCGCAAAGCCGCTACCGGCATGGGAGGCGCCCTGGCGCTCTTCCTGCTGGCTGGCGCCCCGCTGGCCGCCCAGGCCACCGGGAGCATTCGTGCCACCGTTACCGACGCGGTCACCGCCCGCCCCCTCACCGGGGCCCAGGTATCCGTGGAGGGTACGGGTCTCGGGGGGCTGGCCAACGCGAACGGCCAGGTTCTCATCCTCAACGTCCCCGCGGGGACCCAGACCGTCCGCTCCACCCTTCTCGGCTACAGCACCGTCGAGGAGGTGGTGACCGTCGTGGCCGGTCAGGTGGCCACCATCAACATCGAGATGCAGACCGCTGCCCTCGAGCTCGACGAGCTGGTGGTCACGGGTACGGCCCAGGGCACCCAGAAGCGGGCCCTGGGGAATGCCGTGTCCACCTTCTCCGCTGAGGAGGTGACGGAGAACATGCCCGTCATGGATGCCCAGCAGCTCCTGCAGGCCAGGACCCCGGGACTGACGCTCATCGCCGACGGTGGCGCCGCCGGTGACGGCTCGGCCATCCGGCTCCGTGGGTCCGGCTCGCTGAATGCCTCCTTCGAGCCCATCGTGTTCGTGGACGGTGTTCGGATCCTCAGCGGAACCAACAGCTTCGACGACCAGTGCGGCTCGGTGACCCACTGTACCGACGCCCTGGACTTCATCAATCCCCAGGACATCGAGTCCATCGAGGTCATCAAGGGCCCCGCTGCGGCGACGCTCTACGGAGCCCAGGCCGCCTCCGGGGTGATCCAGATCGTGACCAAGAAGGGCCGGGCCGGGAACGGCATCCAGTGGCAGGCGGGCTTCAACGCCGGCGTGAGCGACTGGGCCCTCCAGCGCCCCCTCACCTACTGGCAGTGCAGCGAGGCCAACGTCGATCCGAGCTCGTCCTACACGGGCTGTCACGGCCTCGACGCCGGGACGCTCCTGGACTACGACCCCCTCGACCAGAATCCCTATGCCCTCCGGGGCGGCGATTGCCCCGCCGATCCCGTCTACCCGATCGGGCTGGGCGAGGAGTACGGCCCCATCCCGTGTGACGACAACGGCGCGGGGATGTACAACTTCAACATCTCGGCCCGGGGTGGCGGCGAGAGCTACAACTTCTTCGTCTCCGCCGAGACGGGTGACGAGCAGGGCGTGTACGTGAACAACTTCTCCCGCCGGAACAGCGGCCGGGCGAACTTCGGCTTCACGCCCAACGAGAAGCTGAACTTCAACGTCAACCTGGGCTACTCCCGGACCCACGTCCGGATGCCCCTGTCCAACAACTCGTCCAACTCGATCCTGCGGAACGGGATGCGCGGCCGGGCCGATGCCCTCTGGCAGTTCGAGGAAGGCTACCGGAACTACAGCCCGGTCCTCTCCAACGAGTGGGACACGCAGACCCGCACCGAGCGCTACACGTTGGGCGCCACCGTGAACTACCAGCCGTGGTCGTGGTTCCAGAACCGGCTGATCGTGGGTCTCGACAACGCGAACCGCGAGGTGGCGGACTTCACCTCGCCCGAGTCCCGGACCGCCGCCATCTCCGGCGTTCCCCGGGGGATCGGGTACATCGACCTCACCAACCCCACCAGCCACATCTGGACGCTGGACTACGCGGGTACGGTGAACACCGACTTCACCGACGACCTGAGCTCCCAGTTCAGCGCCGGCGTCCAGCTCACCCGGACCACCTACGAGTCCATCGGCTCCACCGGTGAGGGCCTGGTGAGCGGTCAGCTGAACCTGGTGGGTTCGGCCGCCGTGACCTTCGGTGACCAGAACTACCAGGAGCAGACGGCCCTCGGCTTCTACGTGCAGGAGCAGGTAGGCTGGAAGAACCGCCTCTTCGGTACCGTGGCCCTGCGGGTGGACGACAACTCCGCCTTCGGTCAGGACTTCTCGCTGGTGACCTACCCGAAGGTCCAGGCCTCCTACGTGATCAGCGAGGAGGACTTCTTCGACGTGGGCTTCGTGGACGAGCTGAAGCTCCGTGGAGCCTGGGGCCAGGCCGGGAACCCGCCGGCACCCTTCGTGGCGGACCGGACCTACGGGCCCGCGGTCGCCATCGACGGCGGTTCTGCCGTCAACATCCTCCGTCCCGCTTCGTACGGGAACCCGGATCTGAAGGCCGAGACGGGTTCGGAGATCGAGCTGGGCTTCGACGCTTCCCTCTGGGCAGGCCGCATGGGGGTGGAGTTCACCTACTACAACCAGCGGACCAAGGACGCCCTCATCGCCGTGCCGGCCCCGCCGTCCTCCGGCTTCTCGGGGAGCTACTTCACCAACGTGGGTGAGATCGCCAACTCCGGGATCGAGCTCCTGCTGACGGGTTCGCCGATCTACGAGCGGAACTTCCAGTGGGACGCCACCCTGGCGGTCGCCACCAACAGCAACGAGCTGATCACCTGGGGTGACGCACCCCTGACCGAGATCTCCTTCGGCTCCTTCGCCACGGTGCAGAAGCACATCCCCGGCTACCCGCTGGGCGGGTTCTGGGGCACCGACGTGCTCCGGGACGACGCAGGGAACCCGATCCTGGACGGGGATGGCGACGTGACGCTCGAGTCCGAGTCCCAGTACGTGGGTCCGTCGCTCCCGACGCGGGAGATCGGCTTCACGAACACCATCACCCTGTTCAACGACTTTCGCATCTTCGCGAACCTGGACTACAAGGGCGGCCACTATCAGTGGTGCGCCATCTGTTCGGTCCGGAGCCGGATCGACCGCAACACGCTCCTGATCAACGACCCGAACTCCGATCCCGCCGAGGTGGCGGTGGTCCGGAGTCTCCAGACGGACCGGTGGATCAAGGAAGCGGACTTCATCAAGCTCCGGGAGCTGTCGCTCTCCTACAGCCTTCCGGGCTCGCTGGTGAGCCGGGTGGGGATCAGCAACGCCACCGTCACGGTGTCGGGTCGAAACCTCTGGATGTGGACGAAGTACAAGTTCGACGAGCAGGACGGCCTGGGGTCCCCGGATCCCGAGGTGAACTTCAGCTCGACGGCTGACTACAACCGCACCGACTACGCCTCCATCCCGATGCTCCGGCAGTTCGCCGTGGGCTTCCGGCTCAGCTTCTAAGGGAGGCGCAACCCATGATCAACATGCATCGACTTGCTTCGAGAGGACTTCGACTCGCCGCCGGCGGAGTACTGCTGGCGGTGGGGGCCTGCTCGTTCGACGAGGTTCTGACGGTACAGAACCCGGATCAGCTGCCCGAGGACAACCTCAACAACCCGTCCTTCGTCAACGTGCTGGTCTCCAGCGTGAAGGGCGATCTCGCCGCGGCGTTGGACGACCCGTTCATCTGGCGTGGCAGCATGTTCACGGATGAGACCCTGACGGGGATCAACTGGGAGCAGACCGCCCGTCTGAACGAGCGGATCGTTCAGTACGACGAGGGCGACGCCGCGCTCATGTTCGAGCAGCTCAGTCGCTCCCTCTTCCAGGCCGACTCGGTGGGAGGCCGGCTTCGCAATCTCCTGGAGTCTCCGGAGACCGACGAGCGGCTGGCCACGACCCTGGCCTACGCCGGGTACAGCATGATCTTCCTGGCGGATGCCATGTGCCAGGCCACGGTGAACGTCGGCTCGGACATCTACGAGCCCCTCCAGCTCTACCAGTTCGCGGTGGATCGCTTCAACGCCGCGCTCCAGGTGGCCCAGGCCGCCGGTGCCGAGGACCTGGAAAACCTCATCTACGTGGGGCTGACCCGGGCGCACCTGAACCTCGGCAACTACGCCGACGTGGTGAGCCTGGCGTCGAACGTGCCGGAGGATTTCCGCTGGTACGCCGAGTACGAGGAGCCGGATGTGGAGAACGTGCTGGCGGGCCGGACCCAGGGTTCGAACCACTCCCTGTCGGTCCACCCCCACTTCCTGGCGTCGCCGGAGAACTACGGCAGCGACACGTACGACATGACGCCGGATCTGACGGATCCCCGGGTGCAGCACGACCCGGTCTTCCGGCTGGGCCACAACCAGCTGACCCGGATCTACACCCCGTACGCACCCCTCATGTGGTCCACCTACAACGGTGAGACCATCGCCAGTGGCGGTGAGCCGTCGGACCTGCGGGATGCGGAGAACAACTCGGCGGACATCGCCTTCGCGTCGGGACTCGAGGCTCAGCACAACCTCATGGAGGCGCTGGACGCCCAGGGCGGCAGCGACGCCGACGTCCTGGCCTTCGTCAACGACCGACGCGCGTTCGGGAATCAGGATCCCGTCTCCCTCAGCGGGGACGAGCTGACGATGGAGCTGCGGGACCAGCGGGGCCGGGACCTGTTCCTGGCCGGGTATCGCCTGGGCGACCTGCGGCGCTGGCTCCGGGGCGGGGACGACATGTTCCCGTCGGGACAGCATCCGGTGACCGAGTGGGGCCAGTACGAGGATGCGACCTGCTTCCCGCTGCCCCTCTCCGAGTACGAGGGCAACCCGAACATCAGTGATCCCAACAACTGACGGGTGACGCCGGCCTGAACGAGGCCGGCAGGATCATGGGGTGCGGTCCTTCGGGTCCGCACCCCTTTTCCGTTCCTGGACGTTCAGCGACGGGGGCCCCGGGTGGGCGAGGCCGCTCGACAGGGGGTGGTCAGCGTGTCCGGAGAAACCGGAGCACCGCCTCCTGCTGGAG
The DNA here is from genome assembly GCA_037382905.1 of Gemmatimonadota bacterium. GTDB lineage: Bacteria > Gemmatimonadota > Gemmatimonadetes > Longimicrobiales > Gaopeijiaceae > Gaopeijia. The sequence goes on from JARRPL010000006.1 coordinate 18,420, forward strand.
GCGGTCCAGCGCGTCGAAGCGGGCCCGGGCGGCGGCAGCCTCGCCGCCGTGGGCCAGGATGGCGTCCATCACCCGGGTGGCCCGCCCGTCGTGGAGGAAGAAGTCCCGGTGGCGAAGGCCCATGAGGGGCTCGGTGCGGTGCTCCGTGGTGCTCGCCCCGGGTGTGCAGACGCTCTCCAGGCCGGGGCCCATGTCGTGGAGGAGGAGGTCCGAGTAGAGCGCCACCGCCTGACGCGACAGGGCCGGGATGTCGGAAGGTCCGGTCACCAGCACCGGGACGTGGCAGTCGGTGCACCCCAGCGCCCCGAACAGGGCCTCCCCCTCGATCTCCAGCTCGTCGTCCACGGGGAGGGGCGAAGGGGGCGTCAGGAAGCGCACGAAGTCGGTGACGCGGGCGAAGTCCTCCGGGTCCACCTCGGGTTCGGCCGCAGGATCCACACCGTCGGGTACGCCCGGCGGGAAACCCGCCTGATCTTCGTCGGGCACCAGGGGCGTGGTGAGGCCCATCTCCAGGCGGAAGGCGCTGTCCACGAAGTCCTCCAGGGAGGCCACGTCTCCCTTGCGTCCGAAGCGGGCGGGACGCCCCAACGCGTCGGTGCCGAGGCGTCCCGAGATTCCATCGCCGTCCAGATCCTCCGGGTCCGCCAGACGCCGGAGGGTCTCCAGGGGGATGGCCTCCACCAGTCCGAGCCCGTAGAGAAAGGGGATGGTGAAGACTCCGGTGTGGGTACCGATCCCCGTGTCCCGCTCGGGTCGCCCGCCGGCGGCGGAGAGCGCCGGCGTCACCTGGACCCGGAGGTTCGGGCCGCTGGCTTCCGTGAGAGGGTCGCAGCGACCGTCGGCGGCCGTGATGGAGACCCGCCGCACGTTGGTCTCCCCCGTGCCTCCGTCGGCCGGGAAGGTGTGGCAGGCGTCGCAGCTGTTCTCGTTGAAGCGGGGTCCCAACCCCTCCGCCGGTGTGTACTGGTGCCCGAAGACCCGGGCGCCGGACTCGAAGGCGGCCTGTTCTTCCGGGCGGAGCCCCGGGAGAGGCTGTCCCGGCTCCCCGTGGACGGGCTCCCGGGTTTCCGGCGCCTCGCAGGCGCCCACGGAGAGGATCACCGCCAGCGCCAGGGGCGCTGCGGAGCCGCTCCAGCCGGCGAAGAACCTGTCGCGAACGGTAGGGTAGAGATCAGGTCTGAACTTCATTGGAGAATTCGACATGATGAGAAGCTCTCTTGCGACGGCGGCCGGGACCAGCTTGTGGCGTTCCCGGCGGCGTCTCGCCCCGGCCGCCTTCTCTGCCGCCCTCGTGGGTATCGCGGCATGTGACACCAGCACGAGTCCGGACGTCAAGCCTACCGAAGTGGAGGTGGAGGTCACCGGCTCGTCCACCGTGCCTCTGCGTCTCATCGTGTCCAACGACTTCTTCGAGACCATCGACCAGTTGGAGGGGACCCGGGACCAGGTCTTCCTGGACGCGGACACCCTCTTCATCGAGTCCCTCCCCTACGACGAGGTCTTCCCCCTGACGGACATCGCCAGCGTGGTGGTGGACCTGTCCAACCCGGCGGAGACGCCGGCGTCGGTGCGGCTGGTGGTGCGGGTGAACAACGGCGAGGCGCCCTACGACCGCGAAGCCACCATGTCCGAGGGGGGATCCCTCCGCTACGTCTTCAACTACCGCTCACCGTCGTTCCAAGCAGCGGGTCAGCGGAGCTTGCGATAGAGCTTGTCCGCCAGCGTCACCGCCAGGGGCACGCCCGCAACCAGGAAGGCGGTCCCCAGCCCGGAGACGAGGTCTGAAGAAGCGCCCGCCTCGGAGATGGACAGGGCGTAACCCGGGAAGACCATGAGGCCCGCCCCGATGGCCGCCGGGACGAGGGATCCCTGGGACAGCTCGGTGCCGCCGGCGATCCGCGCGCCGAGGACGGAACCGCCGATAGGCAGAGCCACGGCGCCCACGCCGGCCATGGTGTTGGCGAAGGTGCCGCAGCTTCCTGTGATCTCGGGTCCTTCCTTGTCGAAACACTGACGAGCCAGGACGACCCCCGCCGCCAGCCCCACGGCATTGCCCAGCGCCGAGCCCAGGAACGTCTTCCACGTCGAGTGGCCCTCGGGATCCAGATCCCAGTCGAAGGTCGACGATCCCGTGGGGGCCCGTGGCTCGTTGGCTTCGTAGAGGAGCCCGGGGCGCTGGGTCTCGATGACCAGGACGCCGTAGAGGGAGCCGCTTCCCCAGCGGGTGCTGGCCTCCCCTGGCGGGATCACCTGGATCCGGTGGATGTCCGTGAGGGGGATGGCTCCGTAGAGGTACTGAGGGTCCGAGACGGGGATGCCGTCGAGGATGACCTTGGGGTGGTTGCAGGGCCGGTTGTTGACGATGGAGATGGATGCTGCCGCCCGGAACTCGAGGCAGATGTCGTTCCGGGCCATGTTGCTGCCCTGGCGAAGCTTGAGGCCCGGAATGGTCTGCCGCAGGACATCGCCCATGTGCCGGCTCGTGTGGACGGCCTGGTCGAACTCCTCCCTCGTCACCTCCCAGAAGCTCGCACCGGTGGTCCGGCGTTCCCGCTCCACGGCCGTCTCCGCCTCCACCAGCATGGGTTCCAGCTGGATCGCCTCCTCGGCGAGCCGGATCTCCAGCGAGACGTCGATCCCCGTCTCGACCGCGATCTCGTGGGATTGCTCTCCGTAGCGGATGTGGGTGACGTCCAGCGTCCATGTCCCGGAGGGAACCCCCCGGAGCACGAACCGACCGTCGCCGTCGGTGGCGGCGGAGATGTCGGTTCCCCGGATCCGGAGGATGACGTCGGGGATGCCCACCCGGGTGGAAGCCTCCAGGACCACGCCCGGGACGTCGTTGCCCACCTGTGCCCACGCCGCCGACGGCGACAGCAGGCACGCCAGGAGGGGAAGATTCCGGAGGAGGGTCCGACGTCGCGGTGGACGGAAGCGGTGCCGCACAGGTGTCATCTCGGTCGTGTGGATCGTTCGATGCCCCATAGTCCTACGTTTCAGGACACGGATCCATACACCCGAGGGATCCACGGGAGCCATCCGGGCCGTCCCGGTGGACCGGATTCCGCGGCGAGGGTATGAACAGCCCATGAATTCAGAGAATCCGACCGCCGTTGTGACCGGCGGGGCCGTTCGGGTAGGCCGGGCCCTGAGCCTGGGGCTGGCGGAGGCCGGCTACGACGTGGTCGTCAACTTCCGTTCGTCGGAAGGACCGGCCCAGGAGGTACAGCAGCGGATCCGGGATCTAGGCCGGCGCTGCACCCTGGTGCAGGGCGACCTGGGAGAGCCGCGCGAGGTGGCCCGACTGGCGGAGACCGCCCTGGACTGCCACGGTCGTATCGACCTCCTGGTGAACAGCGCGGCGAGCTTCCACGGCACACCGATCCTGGAGGTGGACGCCGAGGAGTGGGACGACGTCCTGGCGGTGAACACCCGGGGGCCCCACCTGCTGGTGCGGGCGTGCGCCGAGGCGCTCCGGGGCGCGCACGGCGCCGTCGTGAACATCGCCGACCACATGGGTCTCGCTCCCTGGGTCCGCTACGGCGCCCACTCCGTCTCCAAGGCGGCGCTCGTCCACCTGACCCGGATCCAGGCCCGGGCGTTGGCCCCGGAGGTGCGGGTGAACGCCGTGGCTCCCGGCCTGGTGCTTCCCCCCGAGGACCTCTCGGAAGAGGCGCTGGAGCGGGAGGTGGAGGCCACCCTGGTGAAGCGGGTCGGCACCCCCCAGGACGTGCTGGAGGCGGTGCTGTACCTGAGCCGGGCGTCCTTCGTGACGGGTCAGGTCCTGGTGGTGGACGGCGGGGGTACGGTCGTGGACTGATCCCGGTGCGGATCAGATCCGGGTGGCGAGCCAGCTGAGGATGAGTCGGGCGATGCGTCGGACGATGCTGAGCATGTGTGCTCCGGAAGGGGTTCGGGGGTCGGCGCCTCTACGAGGCCGTGGGGGGCGGGGTTTCGGCGTGGGCTCTCAGGGGACCAGGTCGATCCGGGTGACCCGTCCGGCGGGCCCGAGGGCCCATCCCCGGGTCGGGCCGGAGAATCCTACGGCCCAGTAGGCCGCGGTGTCGGCGGACATCCAGTGCATCCCCCCGTCGGTGGACCAGTCCATCCCACCGGGCCCCACGGCGAAGAGGGTCGCCGGCTCCCGGTCCGGGACCCACGCCGCCCCGTATACCGGGCCGGGCATCTGCAGGTCCCCCATCGAGGACCAGGTGACCCCCCGGTCCGCCGACAGAGCCACCCGCCGTCCCGATCCGTCCGGGTCGAGATCGCCGCCGAGAGCGAAGCCCAGGCCGTCGGGGCGGAAGCCGACGGTGGTGGCGCCGCGGGAGGCCCCGCCCGCCAGGGGAAGGGTCGTGACGGTCCAGGTGGCCCCGCCGTCGGAGGTGGCGAAGAGCCGGGACTCGGGGCCGTTGCCGGTGGCGATCCAGGCTCGGTCCGGCGGCTCGGTGTCGATGCAGCTCCCGCTGGCGGCGAACCCGCCCTCCTCCTCCAGCGGCTCGGGCAGTCCGTCGGCGGGAACCCGGCGCCAGCTCCGGCCGCCGTCGTCGGTGGCCAGGAGGTACGTTCCGCGCTCCACCGCGTCGCCGTAGGCCAGCCCGCGGTCTTCGTCCCAGAAGTCCATGCAGTCCAGGAAGCCGGCGGGATCGGAGACGACGAACACCTGGGTCCAGCTGCCGCCACCGTCGTCGGTCCGGAAGATGCGGGAGTCGGCCCCGGTGCCCGCGCTCATCAGGAGGGCCGTCTCGGCGTCGAAGCCGTGGACGTCCCGGAACTGAAGGCGCTCGTGTCCCGGGACCTGCCCGCCCGTCCATGAGCGGCCTCCGTCCAGGCTCCGGGCCCAACTCCCGTCGTGGCCGCTGAGCCAGATCACCGAGGGGTCGGGAGCGCTGAAGGCCTGCAACAGGGACCGGGTGCCCACCTCCACGGCCTCCAGGCTCAGGGAGATGTCGGGTCGAGGCGCCGTTTCTGGCCGGGCGCCGGCTTCCGACCCAGCGGACCCCGCCCCGGGGGAGCCTTCCCGGGGGGCGGAGACTTCGCCCTGGCCGACCGGGCCGTCGGCGTCGGCCCGGGGACCGCACCCCGACACCAGGACCCACACCCCCAGGGCTCCGACGACGGGGCGAAACGTTGCACCGGCCCGGGCGAGAGGGCCCAGGGGGAGATGCCGGCGTGGACGACGGTACCGCTTCGAGACGCTCGAGGGCTCCAACGGGGAGGGGTGTGGTGCCATCTTCCAGGGAGACGAGGGGACAGGGTCGTTGGCAAAAGGACGACCCGGTCCCGCACCTGCGCAAGGAACGGCGACCCAAGGGGTCCGGTACCCACCGTCTCCGCACCGCGCTGCTCTCTTTCGGCCGCCCCCGCCATGTCGCCCCGCATCCCCACGATCGCCATACTGGCCTGTCTGATCACGGTGGCCTGCGAGCGACCGGCCCCGCCGGATCCAGGGGCGTTCGCCGGCTCGCCGTTGGCGGAACCGGTGACGCTTCCGGATCGGGTCTTCCCCACCATGGAGGGCGATGAGTTCCACCTGGCCCGGGACACGCGCGGTCAGGTCACCCTGCTCTTCATCGGGTACACGTATTGCCCGGACATCTGCCCGGTGCACCTGGCGAACCTGGCGGCGGTCCTGGACGACTTGCCCCTGGAGGTGACCCGGGACGTGCGAACGATCTTCCTCACCGCCGACCCGGCCCGGGACACGCCCGCGCGTCTCCAGGAGTGGCTCGGGGCGCTGGACCGTTCGTTCGTGGGGCTCCGGGGCACCCGCGACCAGGTCAATGCCCTCGAGGACGCCCTGGGTCTGCCCCGGTCGGTGGTGGAGCCGGGGGACGATCCGGAGGAGTACTTCGTGGGGCACGCCGGGCAGGTCCTGGCCTTCGACCGTACGGGGGTGGCGCGTCTGGCCTACCCCTGGGGGATTCGCCAGAGGGACTGGCGCCGCGACCTTCCCCGACTGGTCCGGGGCGAGTGGCCCGAGGCATCGGCCCCCGGGGCGGACCGGTTCTCCGGCGGAGGACGCTGAGATGCAGTGGTGGTGTGCGGCCCAGGGCGTCCCCTGGAGCTGGGACTGGCAGGCGTATCCGGGGGTGTGGCTGTTCGCCCTCATGCTGGTGGGCGTCTTCCGATTGGCGCGGCGCCGATACCCCGAGACGGACCGGCCCCGCTTCCGGGCGTGGATGTACGGGCTGGGCGTGGCGGCCCTCTGGGTGGCCCTGGACTGGCCCGTGGGCGCCCTGGGGGCGGGATATCTCGCCAGCGTCCACATGGTCCAGTACCTCCTCATCGCCATGATCGCCCCGCCTCTTCTCCTCATGGGGGTGCCCCGGGGGCTCTACCGGGCGCTGGCAAACGGTCTCCTTGGCACGCCGCTGCGGGTGCTGTCCCACCCCATCAGCGCGGTGATCGTCTTCGTCTCCATCATGGCGTGGACCCACTGGCCGCCGGTGGTGGACACGCTCATGGTGAGCCAGATCGGTTCGTTCGTCCTGGACTTCGTGTGGCTCCTGTCGGGGCTCGTCTTCTGGTGGCCGGTGGTGGCGCCGGAACCCCAGCGGAGCTGGTTGACCGAGCCGGCCAAGGTCGGCTATCTGATCGCCGCCACCCTGGTGAATACGGGCGTCTTCGCCTACCTGACCTTCTCCCCACTCCCCCTCTACGCCACCTACGAGCTCGCCCCCCCGGTCTCGGGCCTCTCCACCCGGGACGACCAGCTCGTGGCGGGGCTCCTCATGAAGATGGGCGGTGCCGTGATCCTCTGGACCGCCATCAGCATCATCTTCTTCCGGTGGGTGGGCCGCTCGGAGCGAGAGGATCGGTACGTGACCGGGTCCGTGGCGGTGGTGCTGCTGGCGCTCGTGGCGGCGTGCGGCCCCGGGGATCCGGAGGCGTCCTGGCTGGAGCTGGGCCCGGTGGCCGTCCGGGACGCCCGGGTGGGTGAGCCCCCGATGCCGGATCGCGCCGCCCTCTATTTCGACGTCCGCACCGCCACGGGGGTGCCGGCGGGGTCGGGTCGCGTGGTGGTCCGGGGGGTGGAGGTGGACGGCGCGGAACGGGCCGAGATCCACGAGACGAGCCTGACCGATGGGATGATGCGGATGCGGCCCGTGGACTCCCTGGTCCTGGCGGCGGGAGAGGAGCGGACGCTGGCCCCGGGGGGCCTCCACGTCATGCTCCTGGATCTCGCCGAACCCCTGAGGGCCGGCGATTCAGTGCGGGTGCGGTTGCTCCTGGCGGACCCGTACGGGGTGGTGGAGTTCTCCGCTCCGGTGATACCGCTGGAGGCATTGGGGGGCTGAGCCCGGTCACGAGGGGCCGACGGCGCCAGAGACCGCCCCGGGCCTCTGCCGGGAACGCGGCGGCTCGAGGCCTCAACTCCCCACCACCCCCAGCAGCCAGGCGGCTACCAGCGCCCCGTAGATCCCCAGGATGTATCCCAGCACGGCCATGAGCAGCCCCACCGGGGCCATGGCGGGGTGATAGACCCCGGCCACCACCGGCGCCGAGGCGGCCCCTCCCACGTTGGCCATGCTTCCGGTGGCCACGAAGAAGAGGGGGGCCCGGATCAGCCGGGCCGTGAGGAAGAGGAGGGCGATGTGGACCGAGAGCCACACCGCCCCCGCCAGGAGGTAGACCGGGGCGTCCAGGACGGCGTTGAGGTCGGCACGGGCGCCGATTCCCGCCAGGAGCAGGTAGAGGGCCGTATACCCCACGCCCGAGGCCCCCACCTCCTCCAGCTCACGGAGCCGGGTGAAGGAGAGGATCAGACCCACCGTCACCACGATGAGGACGGCCCAGGTGGTGGGGGAGATGATGGTGGGATCCCCCAGGGAGGGGAGGAGGCCTCCCAGCTTCAGGGAGACCACCGAGGCGGTGAAGCCCAGGCCCACCATCACCGCCATGTCCTTGAGTGTGGTGGGACGGCGATGGGCGTCCATCTCCTCCAGGAGGGCGTTCGTGGCGTCCAGGGCCTCGGTTCGGGCGCCGGTGGCCCGGTCGAAGCGTTTCTGGAATGCACTGAGGGCCAGCAGGATCCCCATCCAGCCGTAGCCCACCACCGTATCCACCACGATCACCGGCCCCATCTCCGAATCCGGCGTCCCGACGCTCTCGGCGATGGCCAGCATGTTGGCGGTCCCGCCGATCCAGCTACCCGACAGGGCGGCGAACCCCGTCCATGCGTCGGGGCCGAGGGCACCCTTGAAGATCAGGAGCGACAGGGGCCCGCCCACCACGATCCCCAGCGTCCCCACCGATACCATGATGAGGGCCGTGGACCCGAGCTTCGCCACGCTCTTGAGGTCCACCGACACCATGAGGAGGAAGAGGGCGAAGGGGAGCAGATACCGACTGAGCCAGGCGTAGGTGGGCGAGTCGCTGGGGATGATGCCCGCCGTGGTGCACAGCATGGGAAGGAAGTAGACGTAGATCACCGGCGGGGTGTACTCGAAGACCTTCTCCAGGGCGGGGCGCCCCGACAGCCAGAAGATGAAGGCCACCAGGCCGGTCAGGAATCCGGCCACGGACATGGGGTCCTGAATCAACGGCTCCAAAGGCGGCTCCGGGGGGCTGGGTAGCGGGCTCGGCGAAGGGGGAGAACGATCCGCGGCACACGGTCGTCCCGGGAAGGTCGGGAGGCAAGCTCGGACCGCTGGCGGGCCGGTTGCCCGATGGGAGGAGAGGCGGTCAATTCACGCGGATTCCCTCCGCCCCGATGCCCATGGCCAAGCCTCCGCCCCGCCCCGTCTCCCCCATGGACGCTCCCCTGGCCCAGGAGGTGTCCGACGAGGATCTGGACCGGGCGATCCTCACCCGGCTCGCCCTGCTGGGGGTGGACCTCTCGGTCCTTCCGGACGACGATCCGGAGGCGCCGGCGGACCGGCGCCGCATTCTCGCCTCGGCCCGGAGCTTCCTCCGGTCCACGCCGGC
>JARRPL010000007.1:0-26218 GCA_037382905.1 Gemmatimonadota bacterium
GAGACACCGGCCACGAAGGCGTGCTTGCCCTTGAGGTCTATGGAGAGCATGGGAGGGGCGGGTTGGGGGAACGGACCGGGGTGGGAGCCTGCAAACTAGGCCGGCGGGGGGGCCGCGTCGACGGCTCGCAGCCGGGTGGAGAGCCAGAAGAGGGCGGCGGCGGACACCAGGAGGGCCACCACGCCCCCCAGCGCGCCGGCCTGGCCGATGGCGAACACCCAGGTGGCCAGGAGGGCCACCAGGCTCCCGGACACCAGCACCGCGGTGGCTCCGTACCGCAATCCGTAGCCCAGCCCCAGCCCCCCGACCAGGACGCCGATGAGTCCGGCCCCGGCGGAGTCCAGCTGGAAGGTCTCCCCCACCGTATACATGAGCATCAGCCCCCCCACCACCACGCACAGCGCCAGGTTCACCTCGTACGCGTCCCGCCTCAGCTCCCCCGGCGCCTTGTGGATCCCCCAGAGGGTCAGCCCCACCATGAGGGCCCACCAGAGATCCATCCCCAGGACACCCGACGGGCTGGCGTCCATGGGACCCAGTCCCGTCACCAGGGCCAGCACCAGACCGGCCCACAGGCTCGTGGCCAGCGCCATCAGGGCCCGGTCCTGCCGCTCCGCGTCCCAGCGACCCACCAGGAGGAGCTGCACCAGGATCGAGACCGCCACCACGCCGTCCAGCGTCCAGACGATGGCGTCGCCTTCGAGCCCCACGGCCCGTTCCAGGAAGACCGCCAGATACAGCAGGCTGAAGGCCGTCTGCACCGCGGTCATGAGCACGCCCTCGTGGAGGCCCACCGGGGCCAGGACGGCCAGGATGAGCAGCGCCGCCAGACCCGTGGCCCAGGCGCCGGGGGAGCCCGAGTCCCAGATCGTGGCGGAGTAGGTCAGCCCCACGAGGATCACCGCCTGGCCGCCGGCCTGGATGAGGGTCCCGGGGATCTCCCACCCCGCCCTGCGGTGAGCCGCCAGGCCCAAGAGATATGCGGCGCCGCCCACCGCCAGCAGAAGACCGGTGCGGGCCCCGTCCGTCAGCGTGTCCCAACTCCGCTCGGCGAAGAGACCCGCCGCCAGGACGAGGGCGATGGCCCCGAGGATCGCCACCAGAAGCTGACCCCATCGGCGCGTGTCGGCCCGGTGGGCCACCTCCGCCTCGTCCCGGAGCGCCGCCGCCAGCTCCGGGTCCACCAGCCCCTTGTCCACCCAGCGTTTCAGGGCCTCCTCGATGCGGCGAGCACGTCGAGCCACGTTGATCCTCCGGAATCGGCCCGCCGAGTCTGGTTGCGCAGGAGAGGCGGGTCTAGCTTGAGAATACACCCCTCGCACCCGAACAGGGCAACCATGGCGAAGCGGAAGGACCCGACCCGGATCGGAGATCACGTGCTGCGTCCCGAGAGCCTCATGATGAGCTACGGGTACCGGCCCGAGTGGTCCGAAGGAGCGGTGAAGCCCCCCATCTTCCAGACGTCTACCTTCGTCTTCGAGAACGCCGAGGCGGGGAAGGCCTTCTTCGAGGTGGCCTACGGACTCCGGGAGAGGCGAGGGGACGAGACGCTGGGCCTCATCTACTCCCGTCTCAACAATCCGGGCCTGGAGATCCTGGAGGAGCGCCTGACCCTGTGGGACGGGGCGGAGGCCGCCGCCGCCTTCGAGAGCGGGATGGCGGCCATCACCACCACCGTGTTCACCTTTCTGAAGCCCGGCGACGTCCTGGCCTTCAGCGAGCCCATCTACGGAGGCACCGAGTACCTCTTCCACGAGATCCTCCCGGCGTGGGGCGTCGAGACGGTGCCCTTCCCCGCCTGGGAGGGCCGTGAGGGGCTGGAGGCCGCGCTGGATGCAGGCGACCACCGGCGGGATCGCCTGCGCATGATCTTCCTGGAGACCCCCGCCAACCCCACGAACCGCCTCGTGGACATCCGCATGTGCGCCGACGTGGCCGCTGCGTGCTCCAGGAAGGACCGTTCGGTGGTGGTGGCGGTGGACAACACCTTTCTGGGGCCCCTCTGGCAGCACCCGCTCCAGCACGGCGCGGACCTGGTGCTCTACTCCCTGACCAAGTTCGTCGGGGGGCACTCGGACCTCATCGCCGGCGCATGCCTGGGCCGGGACGAGCTCATCGCCCAGGTGAAGGGGACCCGGACCTTCTTCGGAAGCATGGCCGGCCCCTGGACGGGCTGGCTTCTCCTCCGGAGCCTCGAGACGCTGAAGCTCCGGATGACCAGCCAGATGAAGAACGCCCGGTACGTCGCCGACTTCCTGGCCGACCACCCCCAGGTGGAACGGGTGAACTACCTGGGGCACCTGGACGAATCGCACCCGGACTTCGCCACCTACAAAGGGCAGTGCAAGGCGCCGGGATCCATGATCAGCTTCGAGGTCGTGGGCGGGCAGGAGGCGGCGTTCAAGGTGCTGAACGCACTCACGCTGGTGAAGCTGGCGGTGAGCCTCGGAGGCACCGAGTCGCTGGCGGAGCATCCCGCCGCCATGACCCATGCCGACATCCCCCCGGAGGACCAGGAACGGATGGGGATCACTCCGTCCCTGATCCGGCTGTCGGTGGGGCTCGAGCACCCGGAGGACCTCATCGCCGATCTGAAGCAGGCCCTCGACGTCTTGTAGCCCAACGCAGCCGGAGCCCGCACGGCGCCTCCGTCCGGGACGTCACACCCGAGTCGGCTGCCGTCGCCTCCCCGTCAGGTCCGGAAGAGCCACACCCCGATGGCCACGTAGCCGCTCAGGAGGATCGCCCCTTCCCAGCGGCGGACCCTGAAGGCGTTCCAGGTCACCGGCAGCACCACGAAGGAGAGGAGCAGCACCGCCGGCAGCTCCTCCCGGAGCACGTCGGGCGAGACGGCGATGGGGGCCACCAGGGCGGTGGTCCCGAGGATGGCAGCGAGGTTGAAGATGTTGCTGCCGATGATGTTCCCCACGGCGATGTCCGCCTCCTCTCGCACACAGGCCACCAGCGAGGTGGCCAGCTCCGGGAGTGAGGTGCCGATGGCCACCACCGTAAGCCCCATGAGGATGTCGGGCACCCCCAGCGCCGGACCCAGGAACTCGGCGCTGTTGACGATGGCCTTGCCTCCCAGCACGAGTCCCAGCGATCCCCCCAGCACCAGCCCCACGTCCCCGAGGCTCAACGTCTTCAGGTGGGTCTCGGAGCGGGCGAAGGCCTCGTACTCCCCCAGGACCTCCTTCGACTCTCCCGCGGCGGCCTTGTTCACGAAGAGGATGTAGATCCCCAGGACCATGAGGAGGATGACCCCGTCGGCGCGCCCGAGGGTGAGGTCCATGGCCAGCGGGTAGATCAGGAGGGTGATGAGCAGCATGATGGGCACTTCGCGGGTGACCACCCGGGCCGAGACCTCCATGGGCCGCACCAGCGCCGTCAGTCCCAGGATCAGGCCGATGTTGGCCAGGTTGGAGCCCATCACGTTGCCCATGGCCAGGTCGCCATTTCCCCGGAGCGCCGCCGTGAGGGACACCACCAGCTCCGGTGCCGACGTGCCCAACGAGACGACGGTGAGGCCCACCACGATGGGACTCACCCCCAGGGCGCCAGCCAGGCGAGCGGCCCCCCGGACGAGCCACTCGGCCCCGAAGAAGAGGACGGCCACCCCTGCCGCGAGAAGCAGGCCGTTGGTCAGGAAGGGACTCACCCGACCACGGCCCTCATCGTGAAAGCCACTGTTCGATCTCCCCGGTGCTGCCGCAGTTCAAGACGTTCTCGGGCTCGAGCCACCCTCGACGGGCCTGGTCCAGACCGTAGGACAGCACGTCCAACCCCTGGACCGAGTGGGCGTCGGTATTGATGACCACCGGAACGCCCAGCTCCCTCGCCCTTCGAAGGTAATGGTCGTTGAGATCGAGACGGCGGGGGTGAGCGTTCAACTCCACCGCCACGCCGTGCTCCTTGGCCGCCTCCAACACCGCCTCCACATCCAGGTCGTACGGCTCCCGACGCCCCAGCAGACGCCCGGTCGGATGTCCCAGGATGTGGACGTATCCGCTGGTCACGGCCCGGAGAACCCGGGCCGTCATGGTGGGACCGTCCTGGTCCATGAACGAGTGGACCGAAGCCACCACCAGGTCCAGCCCCTCCAGAATCTCCTCGGGCTGATCCAGCGACCCGTCCTTCAGGATGTCCACCTCCTGACCCCGGAAGATCCGGAACCCGTCCCCCATCTCCTCCTGGACCTCCGCCACCTCCTCCCACTGTTCCCGCACCCGCTCCGGCGTCAGACCCCCGACCATGGTCACGGCCTGGGAGTGGTCCGTGATGGCCATGTACTCGTACCCTCGATCCCTGCAGGCCCGGGCCATCTCCAGGATCGAGGCGGTGCCATCGGTCCAGGTGGAGTGCATGTGCAGGTCACCCCGGATGTCCTTCGGCCCCACCAGACCGGGAAGGGTACCGGCCCGTGCGGCGTCGAACTCGCCCCGGTCCTCCCGGAGTTCCGGCGGGATCCAGGGAAGATCGATGGCGCCGAAGACCTCCTCCTCCGTGGTCCCCCCGACCCGTTCACCCTCCTCCTTCTTCAGCGTTTCCGGATCCACACCCTCCGGAATCCGGAAGACGCCCCACTCGTTGATGCGGAGCCTCCGCTTCACGCCCAGCGTGCGCACCCGCACGTTGTGCTCCTTGGAGCCGGTGAAGTAGTGCAGGGCGGCACCCCAGGAACGGGGTGGGATCACCCGAAGGTCCACCGACAGCCCCGAGGGGAGGATGATGTTGCCCTTGGTGCTCCCGGACGCCTCGACGCGGACGGCACCCGGGAAGGAGGTGAAATGGGCCACCACCGGCGTGCCGTCCCCCTGGCACCGGGCCAGGATGTCCACATCGCCCACCGTCTCCCGCCGTCGCCGGTAGCTGCCTGCGACCTCCAGGCGCGTCACTCCCGGGGCGTCCTCCATGTGGTTCAGGAGTCCCCGGATGAGCTGCTCCACCTCGGCCCGCAGGAAGCGGCCGGTCTGCTTGCGATAGTCTTCGATGGCCCGGCGGATCTTGGCCACGCTCTTCTCGCCGAACCCCGACAGCGCCGCTACCGTCCCCTTCTCGATCTCGGACTCCAGCATCGCCACCGACTCGACGCCCAGCTCGTCCCAGAGCTTCTTGGCCTTCTTGGGACCGACCCCGTCGAGCCGGGTCAGCTCCACCAGCGTCCGGGGCACCGTCTCGGTGATCTCGTCCAGCACGGTGAGCTGGCCCGTCTGCAGCAGCTCCCGGATGTGGGCGTCCACCTGTTTCCCCACGCCCTGGAGCTGCATGAGGTCCTCCCCCTCCTCCACCATCCGGGTCAGAGGTCGGGTGAGTCCCTGCACGGTTCTCACCGCCCCGCGGTACGCCCGCACACGGAAGGGGTTGGCTCCCTGGATCTCCAGGAGATCCGCCACCTCCGACAGGGTCCGGGCTACGTCCAGATTCTCCATCAGTCCTCCACCTCCACGCCCGACTCCTCCAGCAGCGCCACGAACTCCTCCTCGCTCAACGTCTCCACGCCCAGCTCCACCGCCTGGTCGTACTTGGAGCCCGGGTCTTCGCCCACCACCACGTGCGTCGTGCTCTTGCTCACGGAGCCCACCACCTTGGCCCCCGCCGACTCCGCCAGCTTCTTCGCCTCTCCCCTGGAGAAGCGCGACAGGGCGCCGGTGAAGACGAACCGGGACCCGGCCAGAGCGTCGGAGGTTCGCTGGTCTTCCGGGGGAACCAGCTCCATTCCCCGGTCGAGGATGTGATCCAGGGCCCGGGAGTTTCGGGGTTCCGCCAGGAAGCCCTGAATGGCCCGGGACATGACGGGACCGATCCCCTCCACCGCCTCGAGCTCCTCCGGTGTCGCCTCGCGGATGGCCGGGAAGCTCCGGAAGTGACGGGCCAGCGTACGGGCCACCGTGGCCCCCACCTCCGGGATCCCCAGACCGTGCAGGAAGCGCGCCAGCTCCACGTGTTTCCGGGCCTGGATGGCCTCCACCAGGTTCGTGGCGCTCTTCTCGGCGAAGCCCGGGAGCTCCAGAAGGTCCTCCACCGTCAGGTCGAAGAGCTCCGCAAGCTCCTTGACCAGGCCGCGGTCCACCAGGAGGGTGGCCGTCTCCTCTCCCAGCCCCTCGATGTCCAGGGCATTGCGGGCCCCGAAGTGGACGATGCGACCCTTGAGCTGGGCCGGGCAGCCGAAGCGGTTGGGACAGACGGTCCGGGGCCCTTCGTCGTGGACGGGAGTGCCGCAGGAGGGACACTCCGGAGGCATGGTGAAGGGCTCGGCCCGGGTCTCCCCCTCCACCGGGATGCGCTCCACCACCTGGGGGATCACGTCGCCGGCTCGCTGGATCCGGACCGTGTCGCCGGCCCGGACGTCCTTGCGGGCGACCTCTTCCCGGTTGTGAAGCGACGCCCGGGAGATGGTCACCCCGCCCACCTGCACGGGACGCATGAGCGCCACCGGGGTCAGCACCCCGGTGCGGCCCACCGACAGGGCGATCCTCTCCACCCGCGTCACCTCCTTGCGAGGCTCGAACTTGAGAGCCATGGCCCAGCGGGGGTGGTGGGAGGTGGCCCCCAGCTCCTCCCGGACCTCCAGGTCGTCCAGCTTGACGACGATCCCGTCGATCTCGTAGTCCAGGTCGTCCCGGTCTCCCTCGAAGGCCCGGTGGTACTCGAGGATGTCCTCCACCGTGGTCCCGGTCTCGATGCGGTCCGGCACGCGGAACCCCCACTCCCGCAACGCCTGCAAGCCGTCCCGATCCCTGGGCAGCTCCACCCCCTCCACCAGCAGGACGTCATAGGCCAGGCAGTCCAGCTCCCGCTCGGCGGTGAGACGGGAATCGAGCTGTCGGATGGCGCCGGCGGCGGAGTTCCGAGGCGAGGCGTAGGGCTCGCCGCCGTTTTCCACCAGCTTCTGGTTGAAGCGCTCGAAGGCCGAGATGTACATGAGGACCTCTCCCCGCACAGAGAGCCGGGACGGCGCCGGGCGCGCCTCGGTCCGGAGTCGGAGGGGCACCGAGGGGATGGTGCGGATGTTCTCGGTCACCACCTCGCCCCGGCGGCCGTTCCCCCGGGTGACGGCGCGCTCCAGGACGCCGTCCCGATACACCAGCTCGATGGAGGCGCCGTCCAGCTTGGGCTCCAGCAGGTAGTGGATCTCCCCCTCCACCACCTTGCGGATCCGGGTGTCGAAGCGACGGATGGCCTCCTCCTTCTCGCTGGAGTCGAGGGAGAGCATGGGGACCAGGTGATCCACCGTCTCGAAGGCATCCTGGGGTTCGGCCCCCACCCGCTGCGTGGGGGAGTCGGGGGTCCGGAGCTCGGGCCACGCCGACTCCAGGGCCTGCAGGCGACGGAAGAGCCGGTCGTACTCTGCGTCGGAGACGACCGGACGGGCCTCCACGTAGTAGAGGTAATTGTGGCGCCGAAGGGCCTCCTGCAGCTCGCGCGCCTGGGTCCGGGCCTGATCCGGACCCAGCTTCGCCACGTCGGTCTCGAGATCGAAGGAGGTCTCGCTCAAGGGGTCGCGTCCGTCGGGTCCGGGAGGTGGGCAGTCGATTATAGTGGCGCATCCCCCACGGAGCGGACAACACCCCGGAACGTTGCGGAGGGAGCGGTCGCCCGCCTATATCGTGGTCCGCACGCAAGGGCGTCACCCGTGTGGCGCCGGCCCGGCTCGACCCGCCGGATCTTCATTCCCGGAGAACCCATGAGTCCCCTGTCAGCCCGCCTCGGCTTCGGCGTCGTTCTGGCCACCATCGTCTCCCTCGGCGCACCTCTCTCGGCCCAGATGGACGAGACCACCCGTCGGGGGTCCGACGAAGGCGGTGGACCCTATGATCGATTGGTGATCCGAGGCGCCACCATGTTGGACGGGACCGGTGCGCCGCCCCAGGGCCCGGTGGACATCGTCATCGAAGGGGACCGCATCACCGAGATCCGTTCCGTGGGCTTCCCCGGAGTCGACATCAACCCTGCCCGACGCCCCGAGCCGGGGACCCGGGAGATCGACTGGGACGGCAAGTGGGTGCTGCCGGGCTTCGTGGACATGCACGCCCACACCGGCGGTCCCGGCAAGGCGCCCCAGGCGGAATACACGTACAAGCTCTGGATGGGGAACGGAATCACCACGTCCCGAGGCGTGGGTCACGGCCCCGTACGCTGGGCCCTCCAGGAGAAGGCGCTCGCGGAGCGGAACGAGATCGTCGCGCCTCGCATGTTCACCTACGCACGGCCCGGGGAGGGTTGGGACCGGGGCGTGCCCCAGACCCCCGAGGCCGCCCGGGAGTGGGTCCGGTTCATCGCCGAGTTCGAGGTGGACGGCGCCCGGGTGGACGGGCTCAAGCTCAGCGGCCCCAACATGGATCCGCCCATCATGGCGGCGCTCATCGACGAGGCCCATCAGCACGGGCTGGGCACGGTGGCCCACCTGGGCCAGACCCACCTGGCCCGCATGACCGCCCTGGATGCGGCGGAGCTCGGACTGGACATGATGACCCACTACTACGGGCTGTTCGAATCCATGCTCACCGACTTCTCCATCCAGGACTGGCCCCTGGACTACAACTACAACAACGAGCAGCACCGTTTCGGGCAGGTGGGACGTCTCTGGGAGCAGAGCGCGGAGGAGGGCTCGGAGGAGTGGAACGCCCTCATCCAGCGCTTCCTCGAGCTGGACTTCGGGATCGATCCGACCATGACGATCTACGAGGCCAGCCGCGACGTCATGAGGGCCCGGGAGGCGGAGTGGCACGAGGAGTACACGCTACCGAGCCAGTGGGACTTCTATCAGCCCTCCCGGGAGGCCCACGGCTCCTACTGGTTCTACTGGACCAGCGAAGACGAGTACCACTGGAGCAAGTTCTACGACAAGTGGATGGCCTTCCTGAACGACTACAAGAACGCCGGCGGGATCGTCACCACCGGATCGGACTCGGGCTTCATCTACAAGCTCTACGGCTTCGACTACATCCGTGAGCTCGAGCTCCTCCGGGAGGCGGGCTTCCACCCCGTGGAGGTGATCCGCGCCGCCACCTACCACGGGGCGCTGCAGCTTCACAAGCCCAAGGGGCTCGAGGATCGCCTCGACTTCGGGATCCTGCGGGAGGGGATGAAGGCGGACCTGGTGATGGTCGAGGAGAATCCCCTGGAGAATCTCAAGGTGCTTTACGGGACCGGCGCCATGAAGCTAAACGACGACACCGGGGAGGTGGAGCGGGTGGGAGGGATCAGCTACACGGTGAAGGACGGGATCGTCTACGACGCCAAGCAGCTGCTGCAGGACGTTCGGGACATGGTGACGGAGGCCAAGCAGGCCGTCGTCTCGGACCTGGGCGGGGGCTGAGCCCGGGAACCGCCCGCCGGGTGCGATCCTACTGTCCGGACCGGGCCAGCGTACCGGTGGCGTACCAGTTCATGGGAGCCCCCACCGGGAGCTTCTCCACCAGGGACCGGAACCGGGTTCGTTGGCTGCGGGGGAGGGAGAACGCGCCCCAGTCGCCCAGCTGGGCAGAGACCTCTTCGGCGTAGATCAAGCGATTGAGAGCCTCCAGACTCACGGGGATGGCCATGGTGATCCGGCCTCCCCGCTCCGTCTCCTCCATCCGCCAGCTGTTGGCCGACTCGCCGGGAGCACCGATGAATCGGGCACCATCCATCTGCAGGAGGAGCCGGTCGCTCAATTGCACCACCGTGGCGGGATCGTCGCCCTCGAGGATCACCAGGAAGGCGAGCTGGTCCACCGGACCGTCCCGGGGCGTCCAACGGGCGAAGAAGGCCCCCAGAGCCACGTCCACCGCCTCCAGCCCCGGAGCCTCGAGCCGGACCGCGTGGGATGCCGGCACCATCAGGACCCGCATGTCGTCGCCGGCGTCCTCCATCCAGTGCGCCTCATCCGGTGAGGGCGGTGGCGAAGGGGACGGCAGGCACCCGCCCAGGAAGAGTGGCAGGGCCAACATGCTGGTCCCAAGTCTCGAGGCGCGTCCCGCGCTGGTCCACGTGATGGCCACCGTCCCCCCGTTCCGCTCTTCGAGCGGGGCTGCCCGCCACGCCTCAAGACTGCACCCGCGGGTCAGCCCGGAGACCTGGCCTGTTACAACGATGTCACAATTCCATTACCAAACTATGCGACCCCCGGTTACAAATTCAACACAATCTGTGTCACAATCCTCCTGTTCACCGCCGGGATCCCGGCGGGCGGCCGATGGGAGGGGAACCCGGGAAGAGGCGGGATGAGTCTGGACCTGACGCGACTTCGGGACGACACACCCGGCGTCGAGAACCGTCTTCATCTCAACAACGCCGGGGCCGCCCTCTGTCCCGAGCCCGTCCTGGCCGCCGTCCGGGAGCACTTCGAGCTCGAGGGCCGCATCGGCGGTTACGAGGCTGCGGATGCGCGAGGCGAGGCCATCCGGAGCGTCTACCGTGAAGTGGCGCTGCTCGTGGAGGCGCAGCCCCACCAGATCGCCCTCATGGAGCACGCCACCTCCGCCTTCGTGGCGGCGCTGTCCGCGGTCCCGTTTCGCAACGGGGACGTCCTGCTCACCACCCGACACGACTACGTGTCGAACCAGATCCAGTACCTGAGCCTGGCCCGGCGCCTCGGCGTGGAGGTGGTCCGGGCCCCGGATGGACCCGACGGCGGAGTGGACGTCGACGGGCTCCGGGAGCTGATCTACCGACGCCGGCCCCGACTCGTGGCCATGAGCCACGTGCCTACCAACTCGGGCCTGGTGCAGGACGTGGCGGCAGTGGGCAGGATTTGCCGGGAACGCGACACCCTTTTCCTGGTGGACGCCTGTCAGAGCGTCGGACAGATGCCGGTCGATGTCACCGAGACCGGCGCCCACTTCCTGTCGGCCACAGCGCGGAAGTTCCTCCGGGGCCCCCGCGGTGCCGGGTTCCTCTGGGTGTCGGACGAGGCCTTGGACATGGGCCTCGAGCCCCTCTTCCCCGATCTCCGGGGTGCCGATTGGATCGAGCCGGACCTCTATCAGCCGGCCCCGGGCGCCACCCGTTTCGAGACGTGGGAGTTCGCCTGGGCGCTGGTCCTGGGGCTGGGTGCCGCCGCCCGCTACGCTCGGCAGGTGGGGCTGGAGCGGATTCAGCGACGGAGCCGGGCCCTCGCCGACCAGCTTCGGCTCCAGCTCGCCCGGGTGCCCGGGATCCAGGTCCTGGACCGGGGCCGGGAACGCTGTGCCATCGTGACGGTGGCGGTGGACGGGAGGGATCCGGCGGAGCTGGTCCGGGAGCTCCGTCGTCAGGGCATCAACACCTCTGCCGTCACCCGGGAATCCGCGGTCCTCGACTTCGACGAGAAGGGCGTGTCGGGGGCTCTCCGCCTGTCCCCGCACTACTACAACACCGAGGCCGAGATCGAGACGGCGGTCCAGGCGCTCGAGACCCTGGCCCGGGGCTCGTGAAGGAATCCGCCATCGCCTCCGTAGAGTCGCTGAAGACCGGGAAAGGAGTGGGATTGCAAGCGGAGGTGGAGGTGGAACTGATCCGGAAGTGCAAGGCGGGCGACCCCCGCTTCTTCGAGCCGTTGGTCCGGGCCTACGAGGGGCCGGGTCTTCGCGTGGCCACGGGCATGCTGGGGGACGTGGACGACGCCCGGGATGCCCTCCAGGAGGCCTTCGTGAAGGTCTTCCGGAACCTCGGGCGATTCGATTCCGGACGGTCCTTCGGTCCGTGGTTCTTCCAGATCCTCCGGAACCAGTGCCGGGACATGATCCGGGCCCGGAACAGCCGGGGGGCCCGTGAGACGCGGGACGAGCGCCTGGAGCTTCGACCTGCAGACCCCGAGACCAGCCCCGAGCGGGCGAGGCAGCGGTCGGCGGCCCGAGACACCCTCTGGCGGGGGCTCGATGCCATCGGGGAAGATCACCGCGAGATCCTCGTGCTCAAGGAGCTACAGGGCTTCCGCTACCCCGAGATCGCAGAGATTCTGGACATCCCCGAGGGCACGGTGGCCAGCAGACTCTATCACGCCCGGCGAGCTCTCAAGGCCGCCCTCGAGGATCTCGGGGTCCAGTACCCCTAGGAGGAAAGCAGGGTGAACCCACCCGTCACGAACGAAGACCTGATGCGTTACCTGGACGACGAGCTTTCCGACGAGGATCGGCTCCGGGTCGAGGCGGCGCTGAGGGACTCCACCGAGCTCCGGCGGGATGTCGCCGTGTTCCGGTCCATGCGGCGGGACCTGTCGGAACTTTCCGCCGGCGGAACGCCGCGCTCGTCGGTATGGGGCTCGGTCAACCGGCGGCTCACCAGACCCGTGGGCTGGATCCTGCTGGTGGCGGGATTCGTGCTCTGGGCCGGATACGGCGCCTGGGTCTTCGCCACCTCCCCCGCCAACCTGGTGGAGAAGCTCGCGGTCGGTGCCCTCGCGGTCGGCTTCCTCATCCTCTTGCTGGCGACGATCTTCGAGCGCTTGACCGAATGGAAGGATGACCCCTACCGGGACGTGGAACGATGATCGTGGTGACGACGCCCGAGATCTCGGGGCGGGAGATCGCGGAGGTCCTGGGGCTGGTGCGGGGGAACACCATCCGGGCCCGGCACGTGGGACGGGACATCCAGGCGAAGATCCGCAACCTCACCGGGGGCGAAGTCCACGAGTACACGAAGATGATGGCCGAGGCCCGGGAGCAGGCGGTGGACCGGATGCTCGAGGATGCGGCCGCCGTGGGAGCCGACGCCATCGTGGGCGTGCGCTTTCAGACCTGCGAGGTCATGAACGGGGCCGCCGAAATGCTCTGCTACGGGACCGCGGTCCGCCTCGTGCCACGGGACTGAGAGGCTGGGCGTTCGCTGGCACCATCCTTGCTCTCCTGCGTGCCTGCCAGGGCTCGGACCGTTGTTGGTCGGGGCCCTGGGTCTCGCTCGTGCACGGTCCCCCACAGGAGGTTTCGCATGATCCACAGACTCTCGTTCGGATTGGTCCTGGCCACGGTGCTCGCCCTGGCGCCGCGGCCGGCCCAAGGACAGGTGCTCCTCGGCCCTGAGGTGGCGTGGAACGACGACGCGGACCTCGGCGTCGGTGCCGGGATCGAGTTCGACCTGCCGAATCTCTATCCCGGGATCGCCTTCATGGGTGACTTCCTCTGGTTCTTCCCTGGCGAATCGTTCGACTACTTCGAGTTCAATACGAACCTCACCTACGACTTCCCGCTCGAAGAGACGACGGTGGTCCCCTTCGCCCTGGCAGGATTGAACATCGGACGGGTGTCCTACGACGACGACCGGATCCTGGAGGACGGAGACGGCAACACCGACGTGGCGTTCAACCTCGGGGGAGGACTCAAGTTCGGGCTGGGGTCATTCCGGCCCCGGGTGGCGGCCCGCTTCGCCCTGGGCAACGACAACTTCACGCTCTTCGGCTTCCTCCCCTTCCAGTTGGCGAACTGAGTCGGTCGCTCTCCAGGGGGCGCTGCGGAAACCCTGTACCAGCCTCGTCGATAATGGTAGCTTCGACGCTGTCTGGACCAACAGTGTATCCACACCCTCTTGGAGGACACGGATGATTCGCAGGATTTCGGTTGTTCTCGGCGCGGCGGCCTTCATGGCCTTCGCCCCTCTTCCGGCCCAGAGCCAGATCTACCTCGGCCCGGAGGTGGCTTGGAGAGACGGAGCCGACTTGGGCCTCGGCGCGGGAATCGAGTTCGATCTGCCCCAGCTTTACGAGGGGATCACCTTCATGGGTGACTTCATCTACTTCATTGGAGGTGACGACTTCGACTACTTCGAGTTCAACGGGAATCTCTCGTACGACCTTCCGCTCGAGGACGTGCCCGTCGTTCCCTTCGGGCTCGCCGGTCTGAACATCGGTCGGCAGTCCAGCGACGCGGAGACCGCGGGAGCGAAGGTCGTCAAGACCGAGCTGGGACTCAATCTCGGAGCCGGTGTCAAGTTCGACTTCGGAGGCTTCCGTCCCCGTGTCGCGGCGCGGTATGCGATCGGCGGCTGGGAAGAGTTCACCATCTACGCCTTCCTGCCCTTCCGCCTGGCGAACTGAATTCCGGAGGACGTCCGCACGTCCCTCCCAGAGTCGACCTCCAGGGCCGGCGGCGAATCTCGCCGCCGGCCCTGTTCGCATTCCCGGCACCGCGGCCCCTGGATCGTTCGCCAGCGCCTTGGGTAACCAACGCCTCCCCGAACCGCTGCCCAGCCTCGTCCGGTCGACCGCCGGCGCGGCTTGACCCTTTTCGCCCGGTCGGGGTAGCTTCTGAGACCGAGAATCATTCTTGTTAAATACACGTCCAACGGAGTCCAAATGAGCGATTCGCCCATCCTCGAGATCAAGGGTCTCACGGCCAAGGTGGCCGAGGAGGACCTCACGATCCTGAACGGCGTGGATCTCGCGCTCGGCGCTGGCGAGACCCACGCGATCATGGGTCCCAACGGCTCCGGCAAGAGCACGCTGGCCAAGGTCCTCATGGGGCACCCCGGCTACGAGGTGACGGGCGGGTCGGTGGCCTTCCGTGGCGAGGACATTCTGGAGATGGAGCCGGATGAGCGCTCCCTGGCCGGGATCTTCCTGGCCTTCCAGTACCCGGTGGAGATTCCCGGAGTCTCCATTGCCAACTTCCTGCGAACGGCCGTTCAGGCCCACAGCGGCGAAGAGGAGATCGACCTCTTCGACTTCCAGGACCTTCTCATGGACAAGATGCAGCTCCTGGAGATGGATCCCGCCTTCGCCGAGCGACCGGTGAACGACGGCTTCTCCGGGGGTGAGAAGAAGCGCAACGAGATCCTTCAGATGGCGTGCCTTCAGCCGGCGCTCGCGCTGATGGACGAGACCGATTCGGGGCTGGACATCGACGCCCTTCAGGTGGTGGCCAACGGGGTGAACAAGCTTCGGGAGGACAACCCGGAGATGACGATTCTCCTCATCACCCACTACCAGCGCCTGCTGAACTACATCCAACCCGATTTCGTGCACGTCATGGTGGACGGACGGATCGTCCAGTCCGGCGGCCCCGAGGTCGCCCTCCAGCTCGAGGACGAGGGATACAAGATGTGGCGTGAAGTCGAAGCCACGCAGGCCGACTGACCGACCTTCTCGAAACGACAGGACGCCCGATGCCACAGAATGAAGTCATCGAGGGACTCGACCTCGACACGTACAAGTACGACTTCCAGGACGCGGAGACCCACGTCTTCCGGACCCGGCCGGGTCTGGACGAGGAGGTGGTGCGCCAGATCTCCAAGCAGAAGGACGAGCCGGACTGGATGTTGGAGTTCCGGCTCAAGGCGCTGAAGATCTACGAGTCCAAGCCCATGCCCACCTGGGGCGGGGACCTCTCGGGGCTTCACGAGACGCTGGACGAGATCTATTTCTACGTTCGTCCCCAGGACAAGATGGAGCACTCCTGGGACGACGTGCCGGCGAACATCAAGGAGACCTTCGAGAAGCTCGGGATCCCCGAGGCGGAACAGAAGATCCTCGCCGGCGTGGGGGCCCAGTACGAGTCCGAGATGGTCTACCACTCCCTGAAGAAGGAATGGGAGGACAAGGGGGTCATCTTCGACTCCATCGAGGACGGCCTCAAGAACCACCCGGAGCTCTTCCGGAAATATTTCGGGACGGTGATTCCAACGGCGGACAACAAGTTCGCCGCCATGAACTCGGCAGTCTGGTCGGGTGGCTCCTTCGTCTACATTCCGCCGGGCGTGGAGCTCGAGACGCCGCTCCAGGCCTACTTCCGGGTCAATCAGGAGCGCATGGGTCAGTTCGAGCGGACCCTCATCATCGCAGGTGAGGGTTCCCGGGCCCACTACATCGAGGGGTGCACGGCGCCGGTCTACAGCACCGAGTCGTTCCACTCCGGCGTGATCGAGATCGTGGTGGAGAAGGACGCCCACTTCCGCTACACCACCATCCAGAACTGGTCGAACAACATGTACAACCTCGTGACCCAGCGGGCGCTGGTGCACGAGAATGCCACCATGGAGTGGCTGGACGGGAACCTGGGCTCCAAGCTCACCATGAAGTACCCGTCCTGCTACCTGGTGGGCGAGGGCGCCCACGGCAACATCCTGTCCATCGCCTACGCCGGCGACGGCCAGCACCAGGACACCGGTGGCAAGGTGATCCACGCGGCGCCCCGGACGACCTCCAGCATCGTGTCGAAGTCCATCTCCAAGGGAACGGGGCGTTCCTCGTACCGGGGGCTCCTGCAGGTCCACGACGGCGCGAAGAACGCCAAGTCGAACGTCGAGTGCGACGCCCTACTGATCAACGAGACGGCCAAGACCGATACCTACCCCTACATCGAGATCGACGAGAAGACGGCGAGCATCGGCCACGAGGCCACCGTCTCCAAGGTGGGGGACGAGCAGCTCTTCTACCTGATGAGCCGGGGGATGAGCGAGGAGGAGGCCATGGCCATGATCGTCCGCGGCTTCATCGAGCCCATCGCCAAGCTCCTGCCCATGGAGTACGCCGTGGAGCTGAATCGACTCATTGAACTGGAAATGGAAGGCAGCGTCGGATGACGACTACGACCATCACGGCTCCCAGCGGTGCAGAGGGAGTCACGGAGGCGATCAACGTCGAGGCCGTGCAGGCACGGAGCCTGGGGGAGCCCGAGTGGCTCACAGAGCGTCGTCGCCACGCGTGGGAGGTGTACGAGTCCACCCCGATGCCCAACACGCGGCTGGAAGAGTGGCGATACACGGATCTCCGGGACAAGCTGGACCTGGATGTCCTGCACCTGGGGTCCACCGAAGCCCGCCCCGACGATCCCGCCAGCTTCCCCGAGGGACTCCGGGTCGCGATGGACGAGGACCGGGAGGCCTCGGGCCACCTGGTGCTCATCGACGGGGCCGTGGTCCACACCGACATCCGCCCGGAACTGGCCGAAAAGGGGGTCATTCTCTGCTCGCTCCGGGACGCGGTGAACGACCACCCCGACCTGGTGAAGCAATATCTGGCCACCGCCGCGGTGCCGCCCGAGGAGGGTAAGTTCGCCGCCCTGAACGCCGCTCTCTGGAGCGACGGGATCTTCCTGTATGTCCCCAAGGGTGTACGGCTCGAGCTGCCGGTACGGGTCACCCGCTGGATCAGCGAAGCCGGCGCCGCGTTCTTCAGCCGTACGCTCATCGTCGCGGAGCCCACCAGCCAGGTGTCCTACGTGGACGAGGTCCTTTCGGAAGACCTGGAGTCCCAGACGCTGACGTCGTCGGCGGTGGAGGTCATCACCCAGGACGGCGCCCAGGTGCAGTACGTGGCGGTCCAGCGGCTGGGACGCGGGGCCTTCTATCAGTCCCAGCAGCGAACCCTGGCCTACCGGGATTCGACGCTCGATACACTGAACGTGAATCTGGGCGCCTCGGTGAGCCGGGTGGACCTGAATGCGCGCCTGCTCGGCCCCGGGGCCAACTCGGACATGCTGGGACTCTACTTCGGTGACGAGGACCAGCACTTCGATCACAACACCAGCCAGGACCACGTGGCGCCGAACGCCAACAGCGACCTTCTCTACAAGGGGGCGCTGGACGGATCGAGCCGGGCGGTGTTCCGGGGGGTCATCCGGGTTCACGAAGGGGCGCAGCAGACCGACGCCTACCAGACGAATCGGAACCTCCTCCTCTCCGGCGACGCCCGGGCGGATTCCCTGCCCAACCTCGAGATCGCCGCCGACGACGTGAAGTGCTCCCACGGGGCCACGGTGGGACAACTGGACGAGGATTCCCTCTTCTACATCACCAGCCGCGGGATTCCCGAGGAGCGGGCAGAGCGACTGGTGGTGATGGGGTTCCTCGGCGAGGTCCTGGCTCGGTTGCCCCTGGGCGGCGTCCAGGAGAAGGTGGGTCGGGCCATCGCAGAGAAGCTGGCCCATCATGGCTGAGACCGGTCGTGGCTGAGTGGGTCAAGGTGGCCGGGGAGGCGGACTGCCCCCCCGGCCATCTCATTCCGGTCAAGGCCGGGGGGGAGCGACTCGTGTTGGCCAATGTGGAAGGGCATTTCTATGCCCTCAAGGATCGCTGCTCCCACGCCGACTTTCCCCTCAGCGACGGGATCCTGGAGGGGACTCAGTTGGAATGCATCCACCACGGCGCCAAGTTCGACGTCTGTACCGGTGCCGCCCGGGGCCTGCCGGCCATCCGGCCCGTTCCGGCCTACGAGGTGGAGGTCCGAGAGGGAGAGGTCTTCGTTCAAGCCGGGTGAGGCCCACGATGCGCACGACCGCGACAGGTGGCAGAACGGAATCCAGGACCCCGGCCGGTCCGGATTCTGGCTTCGATCCCCGGCGGATTCGGGCCGACTTCCCGGCACTCGACCAGGAGGTCAACGGGCACCCGTTGGTCTATCTGGACAACGCCGCCACGACCCAGAAACCCAGGGCGGTTCTGGACGCCATCGACGGCTACTACGAACGGGACAACGCCAACGTCCATCGTGGGATTCACGAGCTGAGCCGGCGGGCCACCGACGCCTTCGAGGCCGCCCGGGCAGCCGTCGCCGGCTGGATCGGTGCGACGGATCCCTCGGAGCTGATCTGGACCCGGGGCACCACCGACGGCATCAACCTCGTGGCCTTCGCCTGGGGCATGGACCGGTTGGGAGAGGGTGACGAGATCCTCCTCTCGGTCCTGGAGCACCATTCCAACCTCGTGCCCTGGCAGCTCGTCGCCCGACGCACCGGCGCAGGGATCCGGTACCTGGAGATCGACGACCAGGGCCGTTGGATCCTGGACGACCTGGACGACCTCCTCACGGAACGCACCCGGGTCGTGGCGCTGAGCCACGTCTCCAACGCCCTGGGCACCGTCAATCCCGTGGCGGAAGTCATCGAGCGGGTCCGGACGCGTACCGACGCGGTGGTCCTGGTGGATGGCGCCCAGGCCGCGGCCCACCTGAAGGTGGACGTGGGGTCTCTGGATGTGGACTTCTACGCCTTCAGCGGCCACAAGATGTGTGGGCCCACGGGAATCGGGGCGCTGTGGGGTCGGCGGGAGATCCTGGAGGCCATGTCGCCCTACCAGGGAGGTGGCGAGATGATCTCCGTCGTGGAGCGGGATCACTCCACCTGGGCGGAGCTCCCCCACAAGTTCGAGGCGGGCACGCCCAACATCGCCGGCGCCGTGGGCTTCGGAGCGGCGGTGGACTACCTCTCGGCCATCCCCCACGAGGCCCTGGCGAGCCACGAGCAGGAGGTGCTGGCCTATGCCGTGGAGCGACTGGGGGAGATCCCCGGTCTTCGTCTCTTCGGGCCCCGGAGCTCCGCGGAACGTTCCGGGGTCGTCTCCTTCACCCTCGACGCCGCACACCCCCACGACATCTCCACCATCGTGGACGCCAAGGGGGTCGCCATCCGAGCGGGCCACCACTGTGCGCAACTCGTCATGAAACGGTACGGGGTGCCGGCTACGGCCCGGGCCTCGTTCTACCTCTACAACACCCGGGACGATGTGGATCGCCTCGCCGAGGCCCTGGGCGATGTCCTGGAGATCTTCGGCTGATCATGCACGAGCCTCGATTGGACTCCCTGTACCAGGAACTCATCCTGGATCACTACCGAAGCCCCAGGAATCGTGGCGAGATGGAGGACGCTCCCATCGAGGTCCACATGCGCAACCCGACCTGCGGCGACGAGATCAAGCTCCAGATGCAGGTCGAGGACGGGCGCATCGCCCGGGTCACACACACGGGCCAGGGGTGCTCCATCTCCCAGGCCTCCGTCTCCATGCTGAGCCAGCTCCTGACCGACCGCTCCCTGGACGAGGCCCGGGCCCTGGCGGAACGCTTCACGGAGATGATGCACGGCGACGAGTCGGCCTCCCGGGACCGGAGCCTCGGCGACCTGCGTGCCCTTGCGGGCGTGAGCCGGTTCCCCGTACGAGTGAAGTGCGCACTCCTGGGGTTCGACGCCCTTCAGGAAGCGCTCAAACAGGTCGAGGACCCTCCAGCCCCGTCCTGACGCCCCTTCTTTCAGCGCCGGTTCGCCCCTTGTCCGGAACGCCCGTACACTCGGCCCACCTCCCGGGAACCCCTCTGGGGACGTTGAAGCTCTGGGCCACGGACCGCGGGCTTCGGCGACTGGACTTCCGCAGCGGCCCCGACCTGGCGCCCCCGGGGGAACACCTGTCCACGGGAGACCCCCCCGGATTCCTGGCCGAGACCCTCGACCGTCTCCGGGACTATTTCGGGGGCCGGGTCCTGGACTTCGGAGGCGTCCCGCTGGACCTGGGCGCCCTTACGGACTTCCAGCTTCAGGTCTACGAACACCTCCGGCAGGTGCCCCACGGCCATGTCACCACCTACGGAAGCCTTTCGAAGGCTCTGGGGCTGGGTGCCTCCGGGGCCCGGGCGGTGGGTCAGGCGGTGGGCTCCAACCCCGTGGCCATCGTGATTCCATGTCACCGGGTCGTGGGCTCGGACCTGGCTCTCCACGGCTACTCCGGAGGACTGGAGCGGAAGGCGGCCCTCCTCCGCCTGGAGGGGATGGTGGAGGATGGAGACGAGGCCACGAGCCGGGTGCACCCCGAGGAGCTGCGGCTCCCCCTCTAGCGTGACGGGAGTCGGCGCGACGGGACGGTTCCGCTACCCCGCCCTGGGATCCAGGAGAACCTTCACCGACCCGGACCGTCGCCGGCTCGTGGCCGCCTCGAGCGCCGCCCGGTATTCCCGCAGGGGAAAGACATGGGTCACCAGCTCCTGGATCGGAGTTCCCGTCTCCAGAAGGAGGTCGTGGGTCACCTGGAAGGTGTGGACGGCACGCCCCCGGAAGTCCTCCCGCCCGTATCCCACGAAGCCCTTCACGGCGAGCTCCCGCGCCCAGATGAAGGTCAGATCGAGCTTTGGAATCTCGGCGGCGCAGCCCAGCATGACCACCCGGCCCCGGGGCGTGGCGTAGCGCATGGCCTGAGCCAGGGTCTGACCGCTCCCCACGCAGTCGAAGATCAACGGGAAGCCGCCCCCGGAATACACCTCGTCCCCCACGATGGGCATGTAGGCCATCGCTCCCGTCCCCACCAGAGCCTCCCGAGCCTCGTCCCCCGGCGACACGACGTGGGAGGCGCCCATGAGCCGCGCCAGCTTCGCCTCGTGGGCTCGCTTCGTCTGGGCGTACACCTCGCCCTCGAACCCGGTCGCCCGGAGGGCCCAGACGGTGCCCAGGGCAATCGGGCCACTCCCCAGCACCAGGACCGGCTCGGCGTCGTCCCGCGGAGGCGCGTTGAGCACCGCATGCATCCCCACGGCGAAGGGCTCGATGAGGACGGCGGCGTGGTCCTCCAGAGCGTCGTCCACCGGAAAGATCTGCACGTCGTGGGCCAGAATCTCCTCGGCCCACCCCCCGGGGAGAGACCGGTGATACCCCTGGGTGAGGCCCGGAGCGAAGGGCTCTCCGCCGACCTTCAGAGGCCCTTCCTCCCCCGCCATCTCACAGGTGGAATGGAGGCCTGCCCGGCAGGAGGCGCAGTGGTCCCCCGGGGGATGGCCCCGCACCGTACACGACAGCATGGGATCCACCGTGACCCGCTGCCCCGGCTCCCCTCGTGTCACCGCCGGGCCGACCTCCATGACCGTCGCCAGGATCTCATGGCCCAGCACGGCGGGGAAGGAGCCGAAGGGCTCCATGGCCGGAGAGGCGGAATAGGTGAGGTTTCCGATATCCGAGCCGCAGATCCCCGCCTTCTCCACCCTGAGCCTGAGCCACCGCTCCCCCGGCAGCGCCGGGAGCTCCTGGTTCGAAAGCCGCACGCCGGACATGCGACCGTAGAAGGCCCCATTCGTGATCCGCCCGGCACTCTTGGCCAGCAGGAAGCGGGGCACGCTGACGTCGAAGGAGACGGCTCGCATCAGAACTCGTCCAACATCCGCACCTCGGTGAGGCCCAGGTTCGGCTCCCACCCTTCGGGGGGGAGGGGCTGCCCCGGCAGCGTGCTCCGGAAGACCGCCTTCACCACGTCTCCGATGGAGACGATGGGGCCCCGGGTGGGGTCCACGGTGGACGCGACCCGCTCCCCGTCCCGCCAGGAGCCCTGGTTCTCGGGAAACTCCGGGTCCCTGATCTGGACCGTCCCGTCCGATAGAGCCATCGGGGACGGCCCCTGGACCCGACCCGCCCCATTCAATCGGAAGAAGGCCTCGAGGTTCAGGATCCGGAACATGGGGCCCCGGAGGATGCTGGCCGAGTGGAACCACAACCCCCGCGGAGAACCGCTCCGCTCGGACCGGGGATGAGCCAGCCGCTCGTAGAAGTCCTCGCCGGGCACCGAGTCGTAGACGATGGTGCCCCACTGGTCCCGCTGCACCGAGAGCCACCCCAGAAGGCCCAGGTAGGCCTCCCGGGTCTCCGCCACCAGCTCCAACACCCGGAGTCGCGACCGTTCCGGTGGACCGCCGCGGCCCCGCACGACCACGTACCCGGCAGGGTTCCCCCGGATGTCGCGGTAGAGGTAGAGGTATGCGCCCTGGAGTTCCAGGAAGGTCCACATCCGGGACGAACGCTCCAGAAGCCCGTTGGATCGCTCCGCGACCCGGCCGTAGATCTGCCGAGCCAGCTCTCGCCCCTCCTCCGGTGCCCGTACGACATGATCCCATCCCGGGTAGAGGGGAAGGGAGGCGGGGTTGAAGCGGTAGCGGTGGAACGCCCCGGCCAGGGCGAAGCCCATGTCCCTGTAGAACGACGTGCGGAAGGGGAAGAGGGCAGAGAGGACGTCGCCCCGATCCCGGGCGATCCGGAGGGCCTCGAGGCACATGCGCCGGCCGATGCCTCGACGCCGGAAGTCGGGAGCGACGGCCACCCCCGCCAGTCCCATGACGGGAACCTTGCGGCCCCAGAGGTTCAGGGTGAGGCGGTAGGAGCGGAGAGCACCGGCGAGGCGGTCCTCGTCCTCGACGATCCAGCAGTCCGTGAGGTCTCCGTAGTTGAAGCCCTCCCGGATCTCCCGGGTCCTTCGCTCCTGGGGCTTTTCCGGAAAGGCCTCGGCCCAGAGGGCGGCCATTGCCGGGATGTGCTGCTCGCCGGCAGGCTGGAGGTGGATGTCGATGCGGTCGGGGGACATGGAGGGGTGAGCGGGAAGAGGTCGGGTCCGTCGGGAATACCGCGAGAGTGAACGAGGGTAACCAAAGGCGCTGGCAGGGGTCCAGAGGGATGGAGGCGCGGGGCGGGGACGCCCCGGGGACTGGACCCGGGACCGTCGGCGTGGGAGCTTCGCGGTGCGGGACCGCCCCAGACCCAGCAGCGTGGAGGGTGCCAGCAATGAAGGCTGTGATCGTGGATGGAGTCCGAACGCCGTTCGCCCGAGCGGGAACGGTGTTCCGGAAGTTGAAGGCGGTGGACCTGGGCCGCATGGCGGTCCGGGAGCTGGTGGCCCGCAGCGGCCTGGACGGGGCCGAGGTGGACGAGCTGGTCTTCGGCACCGTGGTTCACGATCCCCATGCGGGCAACATCGCCCGGGAGGTGGGGCTGGACACGCTGCCGGCCTCGGTCCCGGCGTCCACCGTATCTCGGGCCTGCGCCACCGCCAACCAGGCCATCGTCGCGGCGGCGAACCTCATCGAGGTGGGTGCCGCCGAGGTGGTCATCGCCGGAGGGGCCGAATCCCTGTCCCACATCCCCATCCTCGTGTCGGACAAGCTCTCCGAGACGCTGGTCCGCGCGTCCAAGGCCCGGTCCGTGGGGGATCGGGTGAAGACGCTGGCCCGGCTCCGGCCCACCGACCTCTTGCCGAAACAGCCCCAGATCGCCGAGCCCACCACCGGGGAGACCATGGGGGAGTCGGCGGAGCGGATGGCCAAGGCCAACGGACTGAGCCGGGAGGCCCAGGACGAGTGGGCTCTCCGGTCCCACCGGCTCGCTGCCGCCGGCACCGAGGACGGACGGCTGCCGGCGGAGATCGCCCCGACCTGGGTACCCCCGGACTATCAGGAGGTGGTGCGGTCCGACAACGGTATCCGTACCGATACGTCGTTGGAGAAGCTCGCCGCCCTCAAGCCCGTCTTCGACCGCAAGTACGGAAGCGTGACGGCAGGCAACGCGTCACCCCTCACCGACGGAGCCTCGGCGGTCCTCCTCATGAGCGAGGAGCGGGCGAAGGCGGAGGGCCGTGAGATCCTGGGCCGGATCCGCAGCTACGCCTTCGCCGCGGTGGATCCAGCGGACCAGCTCCTCCAGGGTCCGGCCTTCGCCGCTCCCCGAGCGCTGGACCGGGCCGGTATCACCATGAGGGATATCGGGCTCATGGAGATGCACGAGGCCTTCGCGGCACAGGTGCTGTCGAATCTACAGTGGCTCGACTCCGACAGCTTCGCCCGCGAGAAGCTCGGCCGCAGCAACAGGGTGGGCCACCCGGATCCGGACCGCATCAACGTGATGGGAGGGTCCATCGCTATCGGCCACCCCTTCGGCGCCACGGGGGGACGCGTCACCATGACCCTGGTGAACGAGATGCGCCGACGGGATCTCGAGCTGGGGCTCATCACCGTCTGCGCCGCCGGCGGACTGGGATTCGCCATGGTCGTGGAGCGGGTCTGACCCGGAGCGCCACGAATGCGTCCGGTCCGGTCTCGGCGGCGACCCCGGCGGTGCCCGCCCCCCCTCCCTCGAGGGGATCCTGGTGGGTGCGCCGTCAGTCCAGCCCCTCCAGAGCCGTTCGGATCGCCGCGAGGTCCGGAAGCTCCGCCGAGTCGTCGGTGACCCAGGCATACCGGATCACGCCGGCCTTGTCCACGACGAAGGCGGACCGTTTCGCCACCCCCTTCAGCCCGAAGAAGTCGTCGTAGACGACGCCGTAGGCGGTCATGGCCTCCTTGTTGAAGTCCGAGAGAATGGGAAAGCCGGCACCGGTGTCCTCGGCGAACCGGGCCGTGACGAAGGGAGAGTCCACCGAAAGGCCCAGGACCACGGCGTCCAGGTCGGACCAGGCCCCCAGGTCTTCGGCGACCCGGCAGACCTCGTCGGTGCAGACCGAGCTGTAGGCCAGGGGCAGGAAGAGAAGCACTACGTTGTGCTCGCCTCGGTGCTGCGAGAGCGAGATCTTCTCGGGGCCGGGGGCCGGGGGCAGACTGAAATCCGGGGCGCGATCACCTGGGCCGAGGGCCATGCGGAGACTCCGTTCGAGGTGGGGGATTCGAGACGGGGTCCGCGTACCCCGCCGCCCGCTGCCGGTTGCCGCCCCTGCCCGTCCGTCACACAATCCCGGCGCTCCCGAACGCTGAACCCCGTCGCCGGACCCGGCCGTTGACCTCCCCTGCCCCTCAACCTCGTCCGCACCTGGGCGGCCTGATCGCCGGGCCGGCGTTGGCGCTCCTGCTGTTGCTCCTTCCCGCGCCCACGGGTCTACCGCCGGAGGGTTGGCGGACCGCGGCGGTGGCCCTGTGGATGGCGGTCTGGTGGATGACCGAGGCGCTGCCGATTCCAGTGACGGCGCTCCTCCCCCTGGTGCTCTTCCCGTTCCTGGGGGTCCTGCCCATGGCCGAGGCCGCCGCTCCCTACGCCAACGAGGTCATCTTCCTCTTCATGGGGGGGTTCTTCCTGGCGGCGGCGATGGAATCTTCGGGGCTCCACCGTCGGGTGGCGCTGGACATCATCCGGCGCGTGGGGCTCGGACCCGAGCGGCTGGTCCTGGGCTTCATGATCGCCACGGCCGCCCTGTCCATGTGGATCTCCAACACCGCCACGACCGCCATGATGCTCCCGATCGGGGTGGCTGTCGTAGAGCTCTTCCGCCACGACGAGGCTCGGGAGGGCTTCCCTCTGGGCGTGTCGCTGATGCTCGGGATGGCCTACGCCGCCTCCATCGGGGGCGTGGCCACCCTCATCGGCACACCCCCCAACGCCATCTTCGCCGGCGCCGTGTCGGAGCTCCTCGGGGGTGACATCGGCTTCGGGCGTTGGATGCTCCTGGGTCTCCCGGTGACGCTGGTGATGCTCCCCCTGACCTGGTTCCTGCTGGTCAGGGTCCTGCACCCGCCGGGAGCGCTTCGGGGAGATGCCGCCACCATCCTCCAGGCAGAGCTGGACGATTTGGGGCAGGCGTCCACGGCGGAGCGCCGCGTGGCGTGGGTCTTCGGATTGACGGCGCTGTGCTGGATCTTCCGGGCACCCAAGGTGATGGGGTCGGTCACCGTACCGGGGCTCCAGACCTTGGCACCGGGGATCCGGGATTCCACCATCGCCATGGCGGCCTCCCTGCTCCTCTTCGTCCTGCCTTCGGGGCGGCCCGGGAGACCGCTCCTCACGTGGGAGCGGGCCCGGGGAATCCCTTGGGGGGTCCTCATCCTCTTCGG
>JARRPL010000008.1:0-24729 GCA_037382905.1 Gemmatimonadota bacterium
GGTGAGAGCCATCATGGTGTTGCGGGCCAACGCGTTGGCCCGGGGCAACTCCGGCGTCCGGGTCTCCGTCGTCGACGGCCTTCTGGACCTCCTCTCGCGCGGGTGGACCCCGGTGGTCCCCTCCACGGGATCGGTGGGCGCCAGCGGTGACCTCGCCCCCCTGGCCCACGTCGCCTTGACCCTCCTGGGTGAGGGAGAGCTCTGGGTGGACGGTCGCCGGCATCCCACCGACGAGGTCTTCGAGGCTCACGGATTGGAGCCGATGGATCTCGGGGCTAAGGAGGGGCTGGCCCTCATCAACGGGACCCAGGCCACCACCGGCCTGGGAATCCTGGCCTGGCTCGGCGCCGGGGACGCGCTGGAAGCGCTGGAGGTGGCGGGCGCCATGAGCCTGGAGGCGCTCCGAGGCACACCCGATGCCTTTCGACCCGAGGTCTCCCGGGTCCGCCCCCACCCGGGACAGGCATCCTCCGCGGCACGCCTGCGCCACCTCTTGCGTGACTCGGAGATCCGGGAGTCCCATCGCCACGGCGACCCCCGGATCCAGGACGCCTACTCTCTCCGCTGCATGCCCCAGGTGCACGGTGCCGCGCGCCAGGCCCTGGACTACGTGGGCACCGTCCTGGAGACGGAGGCCAACAGCGTGACCGACAACCCCCTCATCTTCCCCGAGGTGGGGGCGGTCATCAGTGCCGGCAACTTCCATGCGCAGGTGGTGAGCCAGGCGCTGGATTTCGCCTGCATCGCCCTGGCAGACCTGGCCTCGATCTCGGAGCGCCGCCTGGAGCGTCTCCTGAACCCGGACCTCTCCCAGGGACTTCCGGCCTTCCTGGCTCCCCGGCCAGGTCTGGAGTCGGGACTCATGATCGCCCAGGTCACGGCCTGCGACCTTCTGGCGGAGATGCGGGTCCTGGCCCATCCGGCCAGCTGCGACTCGGTCCCGACCAGCGCCAATCAGGAGGACCACGTCTCCATGGGCCTCGCCGCCGCCCGGAAGTTCCGGCGATCCGTGGAGTGCCTCCAATACGTGGTCTCCCTGGAGTTGACCGCCGCGGCCCAGGCGCTGGAGTATCGACGGCCCCTGCGGGGAGGTGTGGGCGTCGAGGCCGCCTTCGACGTGGTCCGGGAGGTGGTGGCTCCCCTGAAGCGGGACCGGTCGCTGGCGGAGGAGTTGGAAGCGCTCCGACGGCGCCTCGTGGAAGGCGCCTTCCGCCCCGATCGATTCGACCCGGTTCCTGCCCGACCCGGACACTCCCCCGGAGGCGACCTGCGAGACTGAACCCCGGCGCCGCAACGGCTCCGACCTCATCCACCGACGGAGCCCACGCTCACTCCCTTCGATCCCACTGGCATGTCCGACCCTCTTCTCCAACGTCCATACCGAGCCCCGAGAGGCGACCGACTCCACTGCAAGGGCTGGCAGCAGGAGGCCGCGCTACGAATGCTGCTCAACAATCTCGACGACGAGGTGGCGGAGCGCCCCGAAGAGCTTGTGGTCTATGGCGGGACCGGGAAGGCGGCCCGGGATCGGCCGTCCCTCGAGGCCATCGTGGCAACCCTCAGGGAGCTGGAGGACGACGAGACGCTCCTGATCCAGTCCGGTCGGCCGGTGGGCGTCTTCCGTACGCAGCGCGGCGCGCCCCGGGTCTTGATCGCCAACTCCAATCTGGTGGGGCGGTGGGCCACCTGGGAGCACTTCCGGAAGCTGGAGCGCCAGGGGCTCATGATGTACGGTCAGATGACCGCCGGATCGTGGATCTACATCGGGACCCAGGGGATCCTCCAGGGGACG
This sequence comes from Gemmatimonadota bacterium, assembly GCA_037382905.1. Taxonomy (GTDB): domain Bacteria; phylum Gemmatimonadota; class Gemmatimonadetes; order Longimicrobiales; family Gaopeijiaceae; genus Gaopeijia. The sequence continues at coordinate 1,793 of JARRPL010000008.1, forward strand.
TACGAGACCTTCTCCGCCATGGCCCGGACCCACTTCGACGGATCGCTGGAGGGGCGCTGGATCCTCACTGGCGGGATGGGGGGGATGGGGGGCGCTCAACCCCTGGCAGCGACGATGGCCGGCGCATCGATCCTCGTGGTGGAGGTGGACCCGGGCCGGATCCGGCGTCGGGTGGAAACGGGCTACTGCGACCGGATGACCGAGGACACGGACGAAGCGCTGGCCTGGATCGGCGAGGCGACCCACGACGGCACCCCCGTCTCCGTGGGGCTGGTGGGAAACTGTGCCGAGGTCCTCCCCCTGCTGTCGGCACGAGGCTTCGTGCCGGACATCGTCACGGACCAGACGTCGGCCCACGATCCGCTGGGCGGCTACATTCCCGCGGGACTCACGCTGGCGGAGGCCGACGCCCTGAGGGATCTGGATCCCGAGGACTACCTGGAGCGTTCCATGGCCTCCATCCGGCTCCACTGCGAGACCATCGTGGACTTCATGCGGGCCGGGTCCGTGGCGGTGGACTACGGGAACAACCTCCGGGGCTACGCTCTGGAAGCGGGATTCGAGGAAGCCTTCGCCTACCCCGGGTTCGTGCCGGCGTACGTGAGACCTCTGTTCTGCCAGGGGAAGGGCCCATTCCGCTGGGCCGTCCTCTCGGGCGATCCCGACGAGCTCCACCGGACGGACGATCTCGTCCTGGAGCTGTTCCCCGAGGACCACCATCTGGGCCGCTGGATCCGGATGGCCCGGGAGCGGGTGGCGTTCCAGGGTCTGCCGGCTCGGATCTGTTGGCTCGGGCAGGGCGATCGGGCCCGCCTCGGCGTCGCTCTCAACCGGCTGGTGGCCGAGGGTGAGCTATCGGCGCCGGTGGTGATCGGCCGAGACCATCTGGACACGGGCTCGGTGGCGTCACCTTTCCGGGAGACGGAAGCCATGAAGGACGGCACCGATGCGGTGGCCGACTGGCCGATTCTCAACGCCCTGCTGAACACCGCCTCCGGGGCCTCCTGGGTCTCCTTCCACCACGGCGGCGGCGTCGGGATCGGGAACTCGCTCCATGCCGGCCAGGTCCTTGTGGCGGACGGCACGGCGGAGATGGAGGAGCGCATTCGGCGCGTTCTCACCAACGATCCTGGGCTCGGGGTGATTCGCCATGCCGACGCCGGCTACGAAGAGGCCCGGGCGACGCTGGCGAAGGCGGTGGGGATCCGCCACCCGATGCTCTGAGGGATTACTTCATCAGCTGGCTCATCACCCGTCGGAAGGCCCGGGCGTGGGCGTCACGGTGCGGGTGCCGACCCTCCGCAACCACCCGGCGTCCGCGAGTCCAGACCTCGCGGATGGGGCTCTGGTTTCCGGAAAAGACCCAGGCGTCCAGCCAGCCGTCGTTTCGACGCCCTGCCAACACCGGATGCGAGGGATCCAGAACGACCCAGTCCGCCTGGTGGCCCGGGGCCAACGCTCCCACCTCCACGCCCGCCGCCGCCGCGCCCCCGGCGCCCACCGCCTCCAGGAGGCGCCGGCCGGGAGAGGGGTGACGGTCCGAGGCCGCGACCGCCCGGCGCCCCGTGGCCAGCCGCTGACCGTACTCGAGCCAGCGAAGCTCCTCCACGGGGGAGGTGGAAACGTGGCTGTCGGAGCCGATGGCCAACGAGCCCTCGGCGTCGAGGAAGGCCTCCAGGGCAAAGAGGCCGTCCCCCAGATTGCCTTCGGTGCTGGGGCAGACCACGACGGTGGCGCCCGTCGACGCCAGGCCGCCGACCTCGTGGGGCCGCATGTGGGTGCAGTGCACCAGCGACCATCGGCGGTCCACCGGTTGGTGATGGAGGAGCCACTCCACCGGCCGAAGTCCGGACCACGCCTGGCAGTCCCGGACCTCTCTCGGCTGCTCCGCCGCGTGGATGTGCACCGGGAGGTCCGGGGGCGCGGCTCGCATCACCTCGTCCATGGCGGACGGAGGGACCGCCCGAAGGGAATGGAAGGCGATCCCCGCCTGCACGGATCCCCGGGCTTCCCCACCCAGCGCCGACACCCCGTCCAGAAGACCCAGGTACCCGTCGCAATCGTTCAGGAACCGCAGTTGTCCCGGTGCGGGGCGGGCACCCCCGAAGTCCCCCGCCTGGTAGAGAACCGGGAGGAGCGTGAGTCCGATTCCGGCGGCCGCTGCCGCCGCCGCCAGCCGGTGGGACATCTCCATCGGGTCGGCGTACCGGACGCCCCGGGGATCGTGGTGCAGGTAGTGGAACTCCACGACCCGCGTGTACCCCTGCTCCAGGAGCTCGGTGTAGAGCTGCACGGCCACGGCTTCCATCTCATCGGGCCCGAGCCGGTCGAGGAAACGGTACAGGGCCTCCCTCCACCCCCAGAAGGTGTCACCGCCCGGAGAACGGAGCTCGGCGCCACCCGCCAGGCCCCGCTGGAAGGCGTGGGAGTGGCCGTTCACGACCCCCGGAACCACGGGGCCCGGAAGGCGCACGGCTGCGTGCCTCTCCGTCGCCACCGCGGCGGCGGAGCGGATCCACCCGTGGTCATCCACTTCCAGCAGGACGTCGTCCGTCCATCCAGCGGGAAGAAGGGCCGCGGGGGCCAGGTATCGGGTCATGGTAGGGCACCCTAGATTCGGGTCGTGTCCGGGTCAACACACCCCCCCGCAGAGGCCTCGATGTTCGACCAGATCTGGATCGACGCTCACCTCGCGACCATGGTGCCCCACCCTGGCGATCCCTACGGCGTGGTGGAGGACGGGGCCCTGGGTATCGAGGGCGACCGCATCGCCTGGGCTGGACCCCGATCCGATCTTCCCGGGAGCCCCGGTGCCCTGGCGGAGCGGGTGCACTCCGCCGAGGGCGGATGGATCACCCCGGGCCTCATCGATTGCCACACCCATGCCGTCTTCGGGGGAACCCGGGTGGAGGAATTCACCGCGCGGCTGGCGGGCGAAAGCTACGAGAGCCTGGCCCGGAAGGGCGGGGGGATCATGGCGACGGTCCGGGCGACCCGGGCCGCCACCACCGACGAGCTCGTGGCCGGGACCGCCCGCCGTCTCGGTGCTCTGGTGCAGGACGGGGTCACGACGGTGGAGGTGAAGTCGGGGTACGGCCTCACCCTGGCGGACGAGTTGCGCTTGCTCGAGGTGGCGGCCCGGGCCGGCGACGCCGCAGCGGTCCGGGTGGAGGGGACGCTCCTGGCGCTCCACGCCCTGCCACCCGAGTACGCCGGGGATCGGCGGGGCTACCTCCGGATGGTGGTGGACAAGATGCTCCCGGCCGCCGTGGCCAGCGGTCACGCCCGGGCCGTGGATGCCTTCCTGGAAGAGATGGCGTTCACCCGGGCTGAAGTCCGGGAGGTTCTGACGGTGGCCCGGGATCTGGGCCTGGGATTACACCTCCACGCCGATCAGCTCTCCGACGGGGGCGGGGCGGGGCTGGCGGCGTCGCTGGGAGCCTGGTCCGCCGATCACCTGGAGTATGCATCTCCGGAAGGCGTCAGGGCGCTGGCGGCGTCCGACACGGTGGCGGTCCTCCTTCCCGGAGCGTTTCTGGTCCTGGGTGAGACCCGCCGACCCCCGGTGGCGGCCTTCCGCCGAGAAGGCGTCCCGATGGCCGTCGCGACGGACCTGAATCCGGGATCGTCCCCGGTCCTCTCGCTCCGCCTGGCCATGAATCTCGGGTGCACCCTGTTCGGGCTCACGCCGGCGGAGGCCCTCGAAGGAGTGACCCGGAATGCCGCTCGCGCCCTGGGCCTGAACGACCGTGGACGGCTCGAGGCCGGGCTCCTGGCGGACCTGGCCGTCTGGGAGCCCAACCACCCCGCGGAGCTCTCCTACTGGATCGGAGGCCCGCCACCGCTCCAGTGCCGGGTCGTGGCGGGTCGGATCCAGGGTTCACCGCCGGCCGGCTCACGACCCCGGATCGGTTGAGGGGCTTCACATCTCCCGGCGGTGGGGTCAGCCTCCCGGTCGCCGGACCGGGGGCCGGGCCCGCCGGGTGGACCCTCCGCTCCGGGCCGGCGGCCGGCTCACCCTCGATCCCCCGGATCGGGCGGCGGGAGCCCTGCTGCGGGACGGAGCGGGGCGGGCCGAGCTCCCGCTGCCAGGAGCCGGCCGGCTCACGGACCCGCGGGAGCGACCGCCGGGTGCCGGCGCCCGGACCGACGTGCCCCGAGACGGCGGGCTCGCCGCTCCACCCCTGGATGCGGGCGCAGACCGGGTCGCCGAACCCCCGGACGGCCGGCTCCGGGCCGACGGCCGGCTCGCCGCTCCACCCCTGGACGCAGGCGCAGACCGGGTCGCCGAACCCCCGGACGGCCGGCTCCGGGCCGACGGCCGGCTCGGCGCCCCGCCCCTGGATGGAGAGGTCGAGGGGACCACGCCTCCGCGGGTCCGATCCGTGGGTCGGGACCGCGGGGCCGCCGACGACGCGCCGCCTCGCGGCGATCCCGCGCGGGCAGGGGCGACGCCCCGGGCGGCGGCGCCGGGGGAGCCCCGGCGCGGTGTGACCGCCGACCCCGCCCCGGCACGGCCGGTGACGGCCCCGGAGCGGGACCCCGGACGGGACGCGCCCACCCGTGGTGCCGACGGCACGGTGCCAGGCCGCGCCGTGGCGACCCGGGTCCGGGCGGGGGCCTTGTACCCGGTCAACGGTGCCACGCCCCGGGAGCCCGGGTACACGTAGCGTCCGGGAACGTACACTCCTCCGACGGCCACCCGGGGAATCCAGCCCGCCCCCCAGCCGTAGCCGTAGCCGTACCCCCACGAGGGGTAATAGACCGGGTAGTAAGGTACCGGACGGTAGAAGGGGCCCCAGGGGTCCCAGAAGGGGTCACGCCAGTAGACCGACGCCACAGCCCGAGGTGCGTGGACCACGCGGGCGGAGTAGCCGCAATACCAGGGATCCCAGTACGGATCCCAGACGTCGACCCAGCAGGACGAGACCCGCCCCGAATACCCGTAGCGATAGAGGGGATGGTGCCAGTACCCGGCACGACTGGACCAGTGACCCCAACCCGAGCCGACTTCGGAATAGATCCCGTGGGTCGCGCCCCCGTACCCCAGGGAGGCATCCATGAAGAGACCGTCTCCGGCATAGCCACGCCACGCCGAACCGTGGAAGCCGATCCCGACGCCGTCCCACAGACCGAAGCTGAGACCCACCGAGACCGACCCGAACTGGGCCTGGGCCGGGGCGGCCGCCAGGGTGAGGGCCAGGAGCCCGCCGATTCCGAACCGCCGATTGCGTCTCATCCTTCACCTCCAGATGGATTGTCCCACCCGGAAAGATTGCAGCCTCCGTGCCAGGTGACGATGAAACCCCGCATCCCCGCTTGAACGCTGGAGTCCAGCGCGATTGGTGGTGCCGGTGGGAGGTGCCGGGGGCCAACGGGTGTCCACGGGATCGGACACCCGAGGTGCACCCCGGGGGTCATTCCCGTCGCGTCCCCCCGAAGCTCCCGGAGCCCGTCCGCGTCTCAACCGGTGGACAGCCGCAGGAGCAGGAAGACCAGAACCACCAGGACGACGGGTGCCAGGACCATGAACCAACGGGCCGTGCGGTGGGCCGGATCGGTCAACTCGTCCTCCTCCGCCCCGCCCGCCGGCGGTGTCGCGTCGGGCACGGAGGCTCCCGTATCGTGGCCACCGTCGGGACCAGGGTGAATCATGCGGCCTCCATGGCGTGAATCGGTGCGATGCAGGGCCGCAGGAACCCGAGGGCGTGGAGGGTTCCCGGAGGACCGGCGCAGGAAGAATCCGGACAGGACATGAACTCGTCGAAGAGGGAAACTCGCCGGGCCTTCACTTGCCTAGCGAGGAAAAGGGTGGAAGATTGGTTGGAGTTCGACGTCAGGTCGGACCTCGGATTCTCCCCCCCGGAGGCCGATTCCGGACCCGGCATTCGCCGGTGCTTCCCACGACCGTCCAGGCAGAAGTTGGGGCCCCGACGAGGGGCACGCCACCCGGGTGTTCCCGAGACCATTTCAGCACGGCAGGTCCGACAGGGGCGAAAGCCCCCGGCAGGCTGCCGTATTCGATCCACGAGACGTGTAGGTACGCCGTGAGCAGTGACACGCCCAGAGACCGCAACCGACGGGGTCGGCGCCGCCGGCCCCGGAACGACTCCGACACCAACCGCGGCGACTCCGCCGTTTCGCTGGACGGAGGCGAGACCGACGACGCCGGCGACGAGTCTGGCGGCGACGGGGGGGACGAGGCGAGGAGGGAGGACGATCTCCATCTCGCAGACCAGCCGTCTCTCGGAGTGCTGGAGGTGCTGGGCGGCGGTTCCGGCTTCATCCGTCGTCAGGATTCGGGATATGTGGCGGGGAAGGAGGACATCTACGTGGGCGCGCGGGTCATCAACAAGTTCGGCCTCCGGACCGGAGACGAGCTGTGGGGGGACGTGGGCAACCGTCCGAAGAGCGGCAAGAGTCCGCCTCTGACGCACCTCCGCCTGGCCAACGGGCGTCCGCCGGAGGAGATGAAGAACCGTCCGGACTTCAATCGTCTTTCGGCGATGCACCCCGATGAGCAGCTCAAGCTGGAGTGCGGGCGGACCATCGGCGGCCAGCCGGATTTCACCAACCGGGTGATCGACCTGTTCTGCCCCTTCGGCAAGGGCCAGCGGGCCATGATCGTGGCGCCGGCCAAGGCCGGAAAGACGACGGTGATGCAGTCGGTGGCCGAGGGGATCAGCACCAACAATCCCGAGTGCATCCTCTTCATCCTCCTCGTGGACGAACGACCGGAGGAGGTCACCGAGATGGAGACCGTCGGGTTCGGCGAGGTCATCGCCTCCACCTTCGACCGGACGGCGGAGCGGCACACCCAGGTGGCGGAGATCACGCTGGAACGGGCCCGGCGCCGCGTGGAACAAGGTGACGACGTGGTCATCATCCTGGACTCCATCACGCGGCTGGCCAGGGCCTACAACACGGTGGAAGAGGGGAGCGGACGCACCCTGTCCGGTGGGCTGGACGCCGGGTCGCTGGAGAAGCCCAAGCGATTCCTGGGAAGCGCTCGGAAGGCGGAGGGCGGGGGCTCCCTCACCATCATCGCCACGGCTCTGGTGGATACCGGGTCGCGGATGGACCAGGTCATCTTCGAGGAGTTCAAGGGGACGGGGAACAGCGAGCTGGTGCTGAGCCGGGAGTTGGCCGATCGTCGGATCTACCCCGCCATCGACCTCAACGCATCCGCCACCCGGAAGGAGGAACTCCTTCTGGAGCCCGACACCCTGGATCTATCCCGGGCCCTCCGGAGACAGCTCTCGGGGATCGGCACCGCCGACGCCATGACCGAGCTCCTGGGTGCCATGCGGCGCATGCCCACCAACCAGGCGCTCGTGGACTACTACAAGCAGAGGGCCTGACCCGGCCGGCGGGCCACGAGAGGTCCGCCACCCGACGGGGGAGACCGTACCGAGGAGTCACGGGGCTCCGCCCACGGCCTCCGAGAGGGCGTCGAGGCTCTTCTCCAACTCGGCACCCTGGATCCGGTCCATCCCGAGGGCGAACCAGGAGAGGAGGGGATTCCAGCCGAAGTCCCCCTCCTCCAGCCAGACCACGCGGGTGCCGCCTTCCCGGGGCGTCAGGTGGATGCGGCCCCGGGTCCGGAGCGACCCATCCTCCACGCGTACCTCGTAGGCCACCTCGTCGGGACCCACCTCGGTGAGGGTCACCACCCCCTGTCCCCACTGGGGATCGTCCCACGACATGGTGGCGCCCACACCGGCGGACGGGCTCGACAGCTCCCCCTCCACCTGCCCCACGGAGGACCACTCGGGCCACCGAGCCAGATCCACCAGGAACGGTCGCACCGCCTCGGGGGGCACCGACAGTTGTCTCTCTCGCTGAGCGGACCACTCGCCGGACAGCAGGAAGCCCACACCGACGAACACCAGAAGGGCCAGGGCGACGAGGGTGATGAATCCCTTCATGAGTGCCATGTGGCCTCCTGGTTGGGTGATTCCGGGTCGGTCCGGCCGGAGAGCCCGTCCCGAGACGGGCCGGCGGCGCCCACATCCTCCCGGGCCTTCAGCGCCGCCTCCACCGCTGGCCACGCCGTTTCCGCCATGCGGGCATGCCCCGCGGCCGTGGGATGGATCCCGTCGGCCTGATTGAGCCTCGGCACCGCAGCCACACCCTCCAGGAGGAAGGGAATCCGCCCGGTGTTCTCCGTCCGGGCCACATCCAGGAAGACGGACCGGAAGCCTTCCACGTATTCCTCCCCGAGATTCGGCGGAGCCTCCATCCCCGCCAACACGATCCGGGCCCCGGGCCAGGCCTCCCGGGTGCGGCGGATGATCTCGCGCAGGTTGGATGCCAGCTCATCGAGGGAGAGCCCCCGCAAGCCATCGTTCGCCCCCAGCTCCACCACCAGGACATCCACGGGCTCCCGAAGGAGCCAGTCCAGCCGTCGAAGCCCCCCGGCGCTGGTATCGCCGCTGACTCCGGCGTTCACCAGCGCTACGGGATAGCCCTCGTCGCGGGCCCGCTCCGCCACCCGGGCGGCCCAGCTTTCGACAGCAGGATCCTCCAATCCCAGGCCGGCGGTGAGGCTCGTCCCCAGGAAGACGACGCGCAGACGGTCCTCCGGGGACCCCTGCCGACCCACCCGGGGTTCTGCTGTGGACGCGGAGGCCCTCGCATCCACGCCGTCCAGGGGCGAGCCGGTACCTTCGTCGGCGGGAACATCCCTGCCCCCGCACCCCCAGAGCAGGGCCGAGAGGATCATGAGAGGTGTGAGCGCGTGTCGCATGTGATCGTGGCTGAAGGGCTGGGCAAGACGTACCGGAGCGGGGGGCGTCCCCTGCCGGTTCTGCAGGACGTGGACCTCGCGGTGTCGGCGCGGGAGATCGTAGCCATCCTGGGGCCGTCCGGCAGTGGAAAAACGACGCTCCTGGGGCTCCTGGCCGGGCTCGACACCCCAACGCACGGCCGGGTGATCCTCGATGGCCAGGATCTGGCCGAACTCGACGAGGACGACCGGGCGACCTTCCGCGCCCGGAATGTGGGCTTCGTGTTCCAGTCTTTCCACCTCCTCCCCTCCCTGACCGCCCTGGAGAACGTCCAGGTTCCCCTGGAGCTCCTGGGGGAGGGGAGGGGAGGAGAGCGGCGTGCGCGGGCCGTCGACCTGATGGAGCGGGTCGGTCTCGGAGACCGGATCGACCACTACCCGGTCCAGCTCTCCGGTGGCGAGCAACAGCGCGTGGCGCTGGCCCGAGCGTTCTCGACCCGGCCTCGGATCCTCTTCGCAGACGAGCCCACGGGGAACCTGGATCAGCGCACCGGCGCCCGGGTGATCGAGCTCCTGGAGGAGCTGAACGCCGAGGCCCGCACCACCCTGGTGATGGTGACCCACGACATGGAGCTGGCCGAGCGGGCGCCCCGGGTCGTCCGGCTCTCCCGGGGTCGCCTGGTGGGGGACGAGGTGGGAGCTCAGGCGTGAACCGATTCCCCCTCCTGCTGGCTCGCTGGGAGGGTCGGCAGAGCCTGCGCCGCGTGGGTGTGTACATGCTCTCCATCGCGCTCGGGGTCGCCGCGCTGGTGGCGGTCCGCTCGTTCCGGGAGGACGTGGCCCGCTCCGTCCGGTCCGAGGCCCGGGTCCTCCTGGGCGCGGATCTGCGGATCTCGTCCCGGGCCGCCCTGGAGCCCCCGGTCCAGGCGTTCGTGGATTCGCTCACAGGGGCGGGGCACGGGATCGCGCGAACCACCACGGCGGGCTCGATGGTCCTGGCGCCCTCCAGCGGAATCACCCGTCTCCTTCAGGTGCGTGCGGTGGAGGGACCGTGGCCGTTCTACGGAGAGGTCACCACTCGACCCGCCGGGCTCTGGCCGCCCCGGGAGGGAGCCGGTGCCCTGGTGGATCCTGCCGCTCTCACCCAGATGGGCATCGGCGTGGGCGACACCCTTTCGGTCGGCTCGGTGCGGGTACCCGTCCTCGGGACCGTGGAGGATCTCCCCACCTCCCTCGGCTTCCAGACCGCCATCGGTCCTCGGATCTACCTGGACCGGGCCACGCTGGATCGGGCGGGCATCATCGGTTTCGGCAGCCTGGTACGCTACGAGACCTACCTTAGGATGGCGGACGAGGGGGCCCGCGATCAGGCGGCGGCTGACTTCGAAACCCGGTTCGAAGACCTCCCGGTAGGGGTCGAAACCGCCGACGAGCAGGCGCAGGACGTCACCGATGCCGTGGGTTTCCTGGGTCGGTATCTGGGGCTCGTGGGGCTCGGTGCCCTCCTCCTGGGCGGGGTCGGCGTCGGCAGCGCCATTCACGTCTTCGTCAAGGAACGGCTCACGGAGGTGGCGGTCCTCCGGTGCCTGGGGGCGCGTCAGGCGTCGGTCTTCACCGCGTACCTGCTTCAGGCCGCAGGCCTGGGCCTCCTGGGCGCCCTGGTGGGAGGAGCCGCCGGCGTTCTGATTCAACATGCCCTCCCGGACCTTCTGGCTTCGGTGCTCCCGGTCGCGGTGGAGACCCGCCTCTCGTGGGGAACCCTCGCCTGGGGCGTGGGCACGGGGCTCTGGGTCGCTCTGGTCTTCGCCCTCCTCCCACTCCTCACGATCCGGGACGCGCCGCCGCTCCGGGCCCTGCGACAGGCGATGGAGGTGGAGCGCAGGGGACTCGACGGCCTCCAGGTGGCCGCGGTGGGGGTGGGCGCGGCGTCCGTGCTGGGGCTCTGTATCATCGAGGCCCCGTCCTGGCAGGAGGGCGTGGGCTTCGCCATGGCTCTGGCCGCCACCACCCTGGTTCTCTGGGGAGCGGGCTGGGGGCTGACCCGGCTCGCCCACCGGCTCCTCCCCCGTCGGGGTCCCTATCCTCTACGCCAGGGACTGGCGAACCTCTTCCGCCCCCGGAATCAGACGGTGTCCGTGACGCTGGCGCTGGGCTTCGGCGCCTTCGTCGTGGCCACGGTTCTGCAGGTTCGGGCCAACCTCGCCCGGGACCTCGCCCTGGAGGAGGTGGAGGGCCAGCCGAACCTCCTCCTCTTCGACATCCAGGACGACCAGCGGGCGGGACTTCTGGACCTCCTTCCCCCCGAAGCCCGGGGCCAGGCGGAAGTCACCCCCCTCGTGCCGGCCAGGATCCGGGCGCTGAAGGGTCTCGATCGTGTGGCCATGCAGGCGCTTCCGGAGGAGGAGCAGCCCTCGTCATGGGCGGTCCGGAGGGACTACAGGCACACGTGGAGGGCCGAGCTCACCGACGCCGAGACGCTGGTGGAGGGGGCGTGGTGGCCCGACGCCTCCCCCGTCTCCGAGGGCGTGGCACGGGTCTCACTGGAGGCGGACCTGGCCGAGGATCTCAAGGTCGGGGTCGGTGACCGGGTGACATGGGATGTGAGCGGCCTCACCGTGGAGTCGGAGGTGGTCAGCCTCCGGACCGTGGACTGGAACCGTTTCCAGACCAACTTCTTCGTCGTCTTCGAGCCGGGGAGCCTCGAGCAGGCGCCCTCCACCTGGGTCGTCCTGGCCCGCATCCCCGGCGATTCGGCGCGAGCGGACTTCCAGTTCCGCCTCGTGGAGTCGTTCCCCAACGTGTCGGCGCTGGACATCACCCGGATCCAGGAGGTCATCGAGGCGATCCTGGCCCAGGTCACCCAGGCCATCGCCATCCTCGCCGGCTTCGCCGCTCTGGCCGGCATCCTGGTCCTCACCGGCGCGCTGGCAGCGTCCCGCCACCAGCGCGCCCGGGAGGGAGCCCTGTTGCGAACGCTGGGAGCCCGGGGCCGTCAGATCCTGGCGGTCCTCTTCACCGAGTACGCGGCCCTGGCGGCTCTGGCCACGCTCACGGGCCTGGGGTTGGCCCTGGCGGCGTCCTGGGCCCTGGTCACGCTGGGATTCGGGATCTCGTTCCGGCCTGACGCGACGTCGGTAGCGGGGATCGCCGTGGGAATGACACTGCTGACCGTGGCCAGCGGTCTTCTGGGATCCCGGGATCTGCTTCGGAGGCCGCCGCTGCCCGTCCTCCGAGGGGAGTGACCTCGTAGGCGGCCTCGGAGTGGGGACGCCGACGGACGCAGACCGTCGTCAGTTGGCGGCGGGAAGGGCTGCGTCGGGGACGTCGAGGGTCGCCGCGTGATGGCACGCGTCGCAGGAGATGTTCCAGGAACTCCGGAGCCGAGTGGGTGAGGTGATGCGGATGGGAGCGCCACAGCGGGGGCAGGGGCCCTCGAGGGAGACCAGGGTGTAGCGCTCCGACCACTTCCGCAGGCCGAAGAAGACGCCGGTGCCCGCGGCGCCCAGCGCCCACGCGGCGTGGGGAGGGAGGAGGGCCACCACCGGGGCCGCCACGAGTCCCCCCAGGATGAAACCGCCCGCCCGGGCCAGCCGCCACCCCGTGCTGCGAGGGATGACCTCGAGCTCGGCTCGCGTATCCTCGTGGCCGAATACGGTGAGGGTGCCCTCGACGGGGGTGGTGGTGGTCTGGGACATGACGGGCCGGCTGGAGGGTGGGTCGAGTCGCAGGACGTACCGGGCCCGTGTACCTTGCGTTCCATTGGGCCGCGTCAGCGGGTACCGTGGCCCCGACCGTCCCGATCCGCTGCCCCTTCCCCCGAATCCGTGAGCGATCCCCCCTCCCAGGTGCCGTCGGCGGACCCGCCGTCCAGGAAGGCCCTGTCCAGGGGATTGAGCGAGTTCCTGATCGAGCTGAGCATTGGCGTGAACCGCTACGCCATGTATCCCCCGGGGCACCCGTCCCTGGCACCGGCGGTGGAGGGCATCGTGCAGCGTCTGGGTCAGCTCTTCTCCGACCGCCGCACGCTCAGCATCGGGGTGGCTCGACGACAGCTTGTGATCGAAGGAGTCGCCACCGAGGAGAAGCACCCCGTCCTGTCGGAGCTCGCCCGGAGGCTTCACGATCTGCAGCTCGGGGCCATCTCCTTCCAAGCGGGCGTCAGGGGTGAGGAGGTGCTGGGGCTCCTGGCCACCCTGGGGCGCGAGCCCGAGCCGGAGGACACGCCCATCGGCCTCCTTCCCCCGGACGAAATCCCCTCATGGCCCCACGTCCAGCTCCACCCCCTGGGGTACGAGCGCCTCGCCATCAGAGATGCCGAGCCCCCAGGGGCCCGGGCCGATCGTGCCACCCAGCTCTGGCTCGGGCTGGCCCAGGCCGCCCTCGCCGGCGCCGAACCGGAGGACGGGGAGACGGATGCCCGGGCCGTCGCCGAGTCCATCGAGGGGCACCGCCGGGAGGTCGCCTACGACCAGGTCATCGTGGGCTACATGCTCCAGCTGGCGGAGGCCCTCAAGTCGGAGAAGGGAGTGGAGGCGGAACGGGTCCGGCAGCGCCTTGCCACCCTGGTGAGGGAGATGGACGAGACGACGCTGGCGCGGCTGGTGGAGCTGGGCGGGGACGTCCGGGCTCGCAAGCAGTTCGTCCTCGACGCCAACCAGAGCCTGGCGGTGGACGCGGTCGTCCGGGTGCTCCAGGCGGCGGCCACCGCCAGCCGGGAGACCGTCTCCAGCTCCATGACCCGTCTTCTGACGAAGCTCGCCCTCCACGCCGAGGACGGGAGTGGCCGGCTCCGGACCCAGGCCCGGGACACCTTGCGGGAGAATGTGGAGGCGCTTCTTGCGGACTGGGAGCTGGACGACCCCAACCCCGAGGCCTACACGCGCATGCTGGATCGGATCTCCAGGGCCAGCCCCCTCTTCCATCGAGGCGAAGGCCCGTCGGGACCCGGAGGTGCGGTTCCGGAGGACGACGGGCAGGGGGAAGCGCCGCCGGGGTCTCTGCGGGTCCTTCAGATGGCGCTGGAGGTGGGCGCCTATGGGCCCACGGTCCGGGACTGCATCCTGGATCTGGCGGATCTGGGCCGCGTCGGGGCCATGATCCGACTCGCCCGGGAGGTGGGCCCGGAGAACCCGGTGGGGGACGCAGTCCTCCGGGAACTCACCGCCCCGGACCAGGTTCGCCGCTACCTGGATCTACCCGACGTCGACGAGGACGTCCTTCGAGCGATGGCGGACTTCGTCGGACCCGCCATCATCCCCCTCCTCCTGGAAGGGCTGGCCCGGTCCGAGTCCCGGGCCGTCCGCCGAAAGGTCTTCGACGTCACCCGGGAGATGGGTCCCGAGATCGGGGAACAGGTCGTGGCAAGACTCCAGGGGGAGGAGCGATGGTACGTCATCCGCAACCTTCTGGCTCTTCTGGAGTTCGCGCCCGAAGCCGCCAGCGGGGTGGACCTTGTGGGCTTCCTCCAGAACGAGGACGCACGGGTACGGCGCGAGGCGCTCCCTCTGGCGCTGGGAGATGTCGGGCAGCGGGATCGGGGGCTCGTCCTGGGCCTGGCGGACCCCGACGAGCAGGTGGCTCGCGCCGCAGTGGGGGCGCTGCGCCGGCCCCTGCCGGACGCCTTGGTGCCCACCGTGGTGAAGCGGGTCCTTCAGGCGGACCGTGGCCCGGGAGTGAAGGCCACCGCCATCCGGGCGCTTGCCGGGAGCCGCGCGCCCTTGGTGAGGGATGCCCTGGTGGCCCTCACGACCGAGGGTCGGACCCTGCTGGGGAAGGTCAAGATCGCAGAGGTGGACCCGGCGGTGCTGGCGGCGCTGGAGGTCCTGGCGGAGGGGTGGGCCGACGATCCGGAGGTGGCCACGATCCTGTCCCAGGCGGCCCGCTCCAAGGACCCGAGGCTGCGAAACTCCGCCGAGGGGGGTGCGCGTTGAAGGCGGCCACCGACTTCCTCACCCACCTGGCACAGGCCGTGAGCACCATGACGCTCTACGAGGAGGGGCACCCCTCCCGGGAACGGGCGTTGGACACGGTGTGGGAGAGCCTTCGGCGGCTCCAGGAGGACGTCGCGGCGCCGCGATTCACCTTCCTGGACGAGGACATCCTCCTGGACTCCCAGCCGCTGCGGTCCCTCCAGCGATGGGATTGGGGCCGGCGCCTGGCACGAGTGGGGATCCAGCGCCTGGAGTTCACGGGGCCCGTTTCCCGGGAGGACCTGGAGGTGTTCCTGGACGAGACGCTGGCGCGGCTCACCGGTGGCGGGATAGGGAGCGCATCCGTTCGCCAGGAGCGCGCCACCCGGATCCGGTTCGGCTCCGTGGGGATCCACGACGAGTCGGGGGACATCCTGGAGGAGGTGCAGGAGATGGCCACCGCCACCCTGGGCTACGATCTCAAGGAGGAGGTCCAGACCGTGGAGTGGATCCACGAAGAGCTCAAGGCGGGCCAGCGCCTTCACCTTCTGGAGGCCGAGACCCTGGTGCGCTCCCTGAGTGTGGCCATGCACGGCGACCAGG
This sequence comes from Gemmatimonadota bacterium, assembly GCA_037382905.1. Taxonomy (GTDB): domain Bacteria; phylum Gemmatimonadota; class Gemmatimonadetes; order Longimicrobiales; family Gaopeijiaceae; genus Gaopeijia. Next base: position 17,033 of record JARRPL010000008.1, read on the forward strand.
AGTTCCTGATTCCCCTGCTGCGGATCAAGCGCTTCGATCAATACACCACGACCCACGCCATGAACGTGGCGGTCCTGGCCATGGCGCTGGGGGAGTACATCGGTCTCGCGCCGGCGGAGGTTCGGACCTTCGGCATCTCCGGGCTCCTCCACGACCTGGGAAAGGTCACCATCCCCGAAGAGATCCTGAACAAGCCGGGAAAGCTGACCCTCCAGGAGCGGGAGGTCATGAACGGCCACACGGTGGAGGGGGCCCGCCTCATCCTGGCGTCGGAGGAACACCTGGATCTGGCGGCGGTGGTGGCCTACGAACACCACATGAAGATCGACGGGACCGGCTACCCGTCGTTCCGTTTCCCGCGACGGTGTCACCAGGCCTCGGACCTGGTCCACGTCTGCGACGTCTTCGACGCCCTGCGGACGAACCGCCCCTACCGGGACGCCTGGCCGCAGGAGAAGGTGCTGAACTACATGGAAGCGGGGATCGGGACCGAGTTCGACGCCGATCTGGCCCGGGCCTTCGTGAGGATGATGCGGAGTTGGGAGAGCCGGGTGGCCGTGGTGGAGCGTCCCGAGGACCCGGTCATCCGGGCGACGGCCGGGCCCACCACCGCAGCCGGCGAATCGGAGCCGGGTCGGGGCTGAGCCCCCCGTAGAACGGACCCCGGCTGCCGGACCCGTGCCCGGTCAGCCGCCTGCCCCTCCGAAGCGACGCAGGCGTTCCGACGCTTCCTGGAGCGTCTCCAGCCGCTTACAGAAGGCGAAGCGCACCCGGCTCCGTCCCCGGCCGGGTTCGGAGTAGAAGCTCGACCCGGGAACCGGGGTCACCCCCGCCTCCCGGGTCAGAAAGCGGCTGAAGGCCGTGTCGTCCAGATCGCTCAGGGCCGAGAAGTCCGCCAGCACGTAGTAGGCACCCTGTGGAGCCCGGCAGTCGAAGCCCGCGTCCTGCAGCGCAGGGACCAGGACGTCCCGGCGCTGGGCGTAGTCGTGGGCCAGCCGCTCGTAGTAGGGTCGCCCCAACGCCGTCAGCCCCTTGGCCACCGCCTCCTGGAGCGGCGCCGGAGCCCCCACCGTGAGGAAGTCGTGGACCTTGCGGATGGCCTCCGTCAGGACCGGGGGCGCCACGATCGTCCCCACGCGCCACCCCGTCACCGAGAAGGTCTTCGAGGCGCCGCTCACCGTGACGGTCCGCTCCCGCATCCCGTCCAGCGTGGCCAGGGGAATGTGCTCACCCTCGTAGAGGATGTGCTCGTAGATCTCGTCGGTGATGGCCACCAGGTCGTGCCGCCGGCACAGCTCCGCCACCGCCGTGAGCTCGTCCCGGGTGAAGACCCGTCCCGTGGGGTTGTTGGGCGTGTTGAGGATCAGGGCCCGGGTCCGGGGGGTCACCGCCGCTTCGAGGCGTTCCGGATCCAGGGCGTAGTCCGGAGCCTCGAGGGGTACGAACACGGGCCGGGCACCGCAGAGGATGGCGTCGGGACCGTAGTTCTCGTAGAAGGGCTCCATGACCAGCAACTCGTCCCCCGGGTTGAGGAGCGCCAGGACCACCGAGGCCATGGCCTCGGTGGCGCCGCAGGTGACGGTGATCTCCCGGTCGCCCTCCACCGTCATGCCGTACAGCTCCTGATAGCTCTCCTCCAGCGCCGTCCGGAGCCGGGGCGAGCCCCAGGTGATGGCGTACTGGTTCATGTCACGGCGGATGGCCTCGCACGCCGCCTCCTTGATGGCCTCGGGGGCCGGAAAGTCGGGAAATCCCTGAGCCAGGTTCAGGGCCTGGTGCTCCCGGGCCACCCGGGTCATCTCCCGGATCACGGACTCGGTGAAGCTCTGGGTGCGGTGGGCGGGGGCCAGGGGGCTCAGCGTACGCTCCTTTCAGGGGGGAGACAGCGGTGTGCCCGGTAGTGTCTGGGGCGAGGCCGAAGCGGGCAAGCACCACCGGCGCCGGGAGGCCGGTCGGCTCCCCGGCCTCAGAGCCGGAAGAGGTAGCTCAGCTTGATGAAGAGGCCGTCCGCCACAGGATTCATCTCCGCCAGGGAGTAGCCCCGCGCGCCCACCTCGGCGCGGCTGTAGCCCACGTAGAAGATCGTCCCGGGGGACGGCTCGTACTGGATGAGAGCCTGCCCCTGGAAGTTGCCCGTGTCGATGGCCGCGACGGGTGTTCCCCCGACGGTGATGGGATATCCGGTGGTGGGGTCCACCAGCGCCGAGCGCTCCTGGAGATCGTACTGGGCGATCAGGCGGAAGAGGAGCGACCGGCTCAGCTGGTACTTCAGGTTGGTCCGTGTGATCTGTGCCGTGGCATAAGGGCTGTCGTCCGCCGTCCGGGTGATCCGGGACCAGGTGTATTCCAGACCCAGCTCGAGGCTGTTGGTGGGCCGGAGGGTGAGGCTCGGCGCGAACTGGAGCTCGAAGCCCCGGGCTCCCTCCAGATAGATGGGGATGGTCCGGAAGAAGATCCGGCCGTTCAGGTTCACCGCGTCGTTGATCCGGAGGCGGGGCATGATGGCCAGCGCCAGCATGTTCCGGAGGGAGGGAGGCACCTGCCACTCGCCCACCGAGCCGTCGGGGTTCTGGACCCCCCACTGGGAGTATTCCTCGGGTCGGAAGCGGAAGTACCCGTTCCGAAGGATGAAGGTGACGGTACGCCCCCCGCGGAAGGTCACCGTGGGGTTGATCTGCACCTCGTGCTCGTAGGGGCGAACGCCGCTCCACAGGTCCCCGTAGGTGAAGAAGTTGTCGAGCTGGACCGTGACCCCGTAGCTCTCCAGCAGCGACCCTGCAGGTCGGAACCAGCTCCGGCGCACCTCGGCGTAGAGCTGCGTGTCTCCTGTCCGGTTGATGAAGCCCGTACGGGTGTCGAAGGACGGGTCCGTCCCCTCCACCCGGGCCTGCCAGCCGAATTCCCGACCGCTTCGCTCCACCTGGGCCAGGAAGAGGGGCCGGGCACCCTCCACCGTCGCCCCGGGCACGGCATCCCAGCTCGCCGCCAACTGTCCGGTGAAGGTGTATCGCCCCGCCAGGACCCGGGCGTCGGTCCCCAAGACCCGGTTGAACTGATCCGGCCCCACGGTGCGATCCGTGTAGACGAATCCCAGGGTGGAGCCGGCGCCGATGTCGCCCCGGGCACGGACGATGTTGAACAGAGCGTCCCCGCTCCCGGGGTCCAGGGCCGACGGACTCTCGTCCAGGGCCCCGAGGTATCCGACCTGGAACGGACCCACCTTCCCCGTGAGCTTTCCCCCCACCATGGGATCCACGATGCGCCGGGTGTAGACCAGGTTGCGAGGCATCTGGAAGATCTCGGAGCCCTCCAGGAAGAACGGGCGGGCCTCTCGGAAGAAGAGGGCGAAGCGCTGGTTGGTGGTGAGCTGCGAGGCGTCGGCCTCCACCTGGGAGAAGTCGGGGTTGACGGTGGCGTCCAGCGTGAGGTTGCGGGTCACCCCGAATCGGAGGTTGAGCCCGTAGTCGTCCTCGAATCCGCTCCGGTGGAACTCGCCCTGGTCGTTCAGCTCCCCCACGCGGCTGCCGGTCACCACCGGGTTCACCTCCATCAACCGCTTCGGTTCGATGTCCCGGATTCCCACCAGGCGCCCACTCTGGGCCAGGGTGCTGGGGTTGTTCTGGGTGAGGGGGGCCCAGGCCTGCTTGTACCCGGTCCGACGAACCTCCCGGAGGGCGTTGAAACCCCAGGTCTGCTCCGGCTGCTCCCGAAACCGCAGGGAGACGTACGGGATGCGGATCTCCGCCACCCAACCCTCGTCCGTGACCCGACCCCGGCTCTCCCAGATGAAGTCCGGGTTGAAATCGATGGAGACCGAGCCCATCCGGTTCTGGAGGCCCTCGATCCAGAGTCCGTCCGTCTGGATGCCCAGGGGGTTCACGTAGAAGACGTAGGCCTGCCGGGCATCGTTGAAGGTGTCCAGCATGATGCGGACCCAGTCGTCGCTGAAGACCGACCGGTCCCGTTCCCCCAGACGAGCCAGGACCCGATCCGGCTCGGTGTCCATCGCCCGGACCCCGAAGTAGATGGCGTCCGAGTCGTAGAAGAGGAGGACCTCCGTCCGCTGTTGCGGCGGGGCTCCCTCCACAGGCTCGTACTGCGTGAAGTCGCCGATCCGGGATGCCTGGGACCAGGCGGACTCGTCCAGGACGCCGTCGATCTCGATGTCCTCGGCGTCCAACCGGGTGATGGCCACCTCCAGCTGCCCCGACTCCCCCGAATACCGCTGCGGATCGGACGAGGGAGCCGCACCGGTGGGCCCGTCCTGGGATGCTTGGAGCAGAACGGCCGCCGCCAGGAGGGCGATCATACGGAGGCAGGCTCCGGGACTACCCGACGGCCCCCTTCCCGGAGGCGGACTCCAAGGGGGTGCTCCGGTAGATCTCCGACAGGTCCCCGACCACCTCCTCCAGGAGGCTGATGACCGCAGGGTCGAATGCGGTGCCCGAGAGGCTCCGGAGGTGCCTCAGCGCCAACTCCCACTCCAGGGCGTCCCGATAGGCACGGGGACAGGTCATGGCGTCCAGGGTGTCGGCCACCGCCACCACGCGGGCCGCCAGCGGAATCGTCTCGCCCTGGAGGCCATCCGGATATCCCGTCCCGTCCCACCGTTCGTGATGCCACGTCACCACCGAGAGAATCAGATCGTCGTCCAGGAGAGGTTCCAGGATCCGACGCCCCACGAGGGGGTGCTGGCGCACTGCGCCCATCTCCTTGTCGTCCAGCGGGCCCACTTTGTTGAGCACGGCGTCGGACACGCCGATCTTTCCCACGTCGTGGAGCTGGCACGCCAGCTCCAGACGCTCCCGATCCACGAGCGTCTCGTCGGGGTCCAGGGCATCGGCCAGCACCCGTGAATAGGCCGTCACCCGGTCCGAGTGGCCGCGGGTGTACGGATCCCGGACCTCGGCGGCCCGGACCAGGGCCATGGCTCCCCGAACCACCGACTGGCGGGCCTCGTCGGCCCGGAGGCGGGCGGCCCCCGTGAGCTCCCGTCTCTCCCGCTCCTCCAGGAGGAGCTGGTCGCGCCGGGAGAGGGCGTCGGCGAGGTGAGACCGAAGTTCGGGAGTCCCGAAGGGCTTGAAGAGGTAGCGGTCCGCCCCGGCGTTCAAGGCGTCGGCGGCCACCCGGGCATCCTGCAGGCCCGTCATGACGACGACCTGGGTGTGGGGCCAGCGTGCCTTCACCGCCGACACGACCTCCTGTCCCGAGGCCCCGGCCAGCCGCAGATCCGAGAGCACGACGTCGAAGTCCTCCCGGAGCTCCCGGAGGGCGTCCCGGACGTTCTCCGCCTCGGAGACCAGGAACTCTTCGCTCCGGAGATAGTCTCCCAGGAGGGTCCGGACCTCCTCGTCGTCCTCCACCAGGAGCAGTCGGCGTCCCTCGCCCAGGGTCGCCGTGGGGCCCGAGGCCGGGACGGAGGTCGCCAGATCGTCCGGGTCCGACGACGGCTCCGGCACGTCCAGGGTGGAGGCGGATCCGGACCCCTCGTACAGGCGCACGCAGTTGCGTCCCTCCCGCTTCGCCCGGTACAGCGCCTGATCCGCGGCGGCCAACAGCTCGTCCTGGGACGACATGCCGGGGTGGTAGGTGGCCACCCCTGCGCTCACGGTGAGGGGCGGGTTCCCCACATGCTGGGCCCGGAACGCCATCCGGACCCGCTCCGCGAAGACCATGGCGCCCTCGGCGTCCGATCCGGCCAGCACCGAGACGTACTCCTCACCCCCGAAGCGGGCCGAGAGGTTCATGCGCCGGGTGGTGCGGGCCAGAACGTCGGCGAAGGCTCGGATGGCCTCGTCGCCGGCCTGGTGGCCGTAGGTGTCGTTGTAGCGCTTGAATCCGTCGAGGTCGAAGAGGACGACCGAGAGGATCCGGCCTCTCTGGGCCGCGGCGAACTCGTTTCCCAGGAAGACGTCGGCGTGCCGACGGTTGGGAAGCCGTGTGAGGAGGTCGGTGAAGGCCATGTCCTCCACGACGCTCCGATCCCGGTGCATGTACTCCGCCAGGAGTCCCACCGCCATGGCGATGGCCAGATAGGCGATGACCACGCCCAGGAGCATGTCCGGAACCAGGGTCAATCGCCAACTCGCCAGCGCCTGGGTGATGGACAGCACCGCCATCCCGGCGGCGATGGCGGTGGCGACGCCTCGCCAGCCTCGGTAGTAGGCCAGCAGAAAGGCGGGAACCAGCCCCAGGAGCCAGAGGAGGGCTCCGTATTCTCCGAGCGCCTGGGAGAACAGGAGCGCCCCGCCGGCCGGTACCGCCAAGGCGGCGGCGGAGAGGGCGAGGACCCGCAGGGGCAATGTCCGAGTCCGGGTATCCGGCCGCGTCATGACGTACGACGACTCCCCATCAAAGCCGGTGATTGGACCATCGAGCCTGGCCTCCTTCCAGGATTCGGCGCATTGTGCCCACCCGACGAGCACACCGCTGATTCCAAGGTAAACATATGTCGTGTACATCGGGCAAACTTTCTTTTCTGCGGCGTGGAACCCGCGTCATCACTGGCCTTCTGGTGTGTCTTGGCACCTCCTGCGGCGGACCGGATTCCGCGGATTCCCTGCGGATCAGACTCCAGGAGATGGCGGCTGCGAGCGGCGCGGAGGTCGGTCTGGTCTACCGGACGCTGGACGGCCGTGATTCGGCCCTCGTGAATCCGGACCTGCGGATGCATGCGGCGTCCACCATGAAGGTCCCGGTCATGCTTCAGCTCTATCTCGACGAGGCGGCGGGCCGCCTGGATCTGGATGCTCCCGTGACGGTGACGGATACCTTCCATTCGATCCTGGACGGCTCTGCCTACGCCCTCGACGAGAGCTCCGACTCGGATTCCACCCTCTACGCCCGGATCGGCGAGTCCGTCTCCCGGAGGGAGTTGGTGGATCGGATGATCATCCGGTCCAGCAACCTGGCCACCAACCTCCTGATCCGTGACGCCGGAGCGGATCGCGTGACCGGGACCCTGCGATCCCTCGGCGCCGACTCCATGGAGGTGCTCCGGGGGGTGGAGGATATCCCCGCCTTCGAAGCGGGCTTGAACAACACCACCACGGCCCGGGACCTGGCCCGGGTCATGGAAGCGTTGACCGACGACGGCTCCGGAATCTCCCGGCCGGCTCGCCAGGAGATGCTGGGGATCCTGGAGCGGCAACACTACCGGGAGAACATCCCGGCAGGGCTTCCTCCAGGGGTTCGGGTGGCCAACAAGACCGGGTGGATCACGGGGATCAACCATGACGCCGCTCTCGTCTTCCCGGAGGATGCGCCCCCGTACGTCCTCGTGGTGCTTCTCCGGGGCCACCCCGCCGACGACCAGGGCACCGCCTTCGCGGCGGAGCTCTCCAAGGCCGTCTGGGACTACCACGTGGCCACGTGGGGCTCCCGCTGAGCCGCCTGGCGACGCCTACGATGCACCTCTAGCTTTCCCGCCCTCCGGTGGCGTCGCCCCGCCCTGGATCCACCCCGAACTCCCCCATGACCTCTCCATCCATGCGCCCACGTCGTCGCGCCGCCCCACCCACCGCCTCCCTCCGGCGGGCACCCGCCTGGTCGATCCTCGCCCTCGCCGTCCTGGCCCTCCCGACAGGGGGCCAGGAGTTGGACCCGGCACGTCTGGACGCCATGGAGGCCCGGTCCATCGGACCGGCGGGGATGAGCGGACGGATCACCGCCATCGACGCCCTGGACGACGATCCCCG
>JARRPL010000009.1:0-24530 GCA_037382905.1 Gemmatimonadota bacterium
CTCTCCGAAGATGAAGCGGAAGACGTCGGGGCGGGCGATGTCGAGCACACCGGCTGCCAGGACGGCGCCTGCGAACAGGAGCTGGACGGTCCTCAGGCCGGATCGGTCCGAACGGCCGCCCTCGACGGTGGGGCGGAGGGGAGACACCTCCCTGTCCCGGGCGCCCGGGTCCCGAGAGGGTGCGCCCGAAGAGCTCGGAGATCCGTCGGTCTTCATCGGTGCACGAACCCGGCTCCAGGAAGCCGTGGTTGTCCATGGGGTACAACGTGAACGCAGCTTGCATATCGTGCGGGGCTCGGGACCTTGAGGCCAGTCTTTCGCCCGGGAACGTTGCCCCGGACTCCGCAGGACCGTGCCGGGTTCGACCGTGCCTCGGGGCCACGGTGAAGGCACCGGAGCCCCGAGTGGAGGGTCACCGCCGGTTCCTTCTCGAGACCGTGGGAGCCGTCGGCTGGCGACCGGACGACATCGTCAGAGTCGTGACTCACGACCCTGGGGAGAAGGTCGGCAGAGCGGAAGATCGAGGGAGCCTCGACCCACTCACCGACGAGCTCCACCGAGACACCGAAAGGGCGCCCGGACCGACGGACCGCGGTCGCGACCTCCGCCGCCTCCCACTCACCACCCTTTCTCACCAGGCGGGAGGCGTCCAGATCCGCCTGTGGGACGGTGAGGCCCGATACCGCCACGGATTCGACCTCTCATCCTAGAATTGCACGCGTCCCAAGACCGGGGACCACGCTACGAACCCGCGCCCGCTGGCACCTCCGAGCGTGATTCGTGTCCCGCCCTGAAACCGGCGCCCTCCGAAGAACACCGCGCCCGTGGCACCCGCAAACCCTCCTGGAAGGCACCCAGAACACGACTCTGAGCGCAGTTCGGCCATGCCAAGACGGAGACCGAACTCCAGGCTCGCGCGCGTTCCGACCCGGACCGCCGAGGTCGCGCCGATGTGGAATAGGGCAGTGAAGTCATCCCCACTCGGGGCGACCGTCTTCTGCTCCAGGATCCCGAGGCCGAATTCGGGGCCGAGCCTCCAGGCGCTCCCCACCGGCCAAACCCAAGACGCACTTGCGTACGCGATCTCGACGTCGACGCGCCTCGGGGGATACTCCGGACGGCCTTGACCCACGGTTTCTTCCGCCACCGCCCACGCTGCCACCGAAAGGAGCAGAAGACAGCGACTCACCCTCCCAACCATGACGCTCCATACCGGCTCCCAGACTCCACACGCCGGGTTGGATGGCTCCGGGCACCGTCACCGTCCCGAAGCACCGATCGCATCCCTGACGACTCGCCGAACAAGCTCGATGGTCAGCGTAGAGTCTGCCTGGTAGACGTCGTGCCCCATGTTCGTGTCGATGACCAGCGTCGCATTCGACCGCCCCTGAACCGCCTCCGAGAAGTACTCGATCTTCAGCGCGGTGAAGGCCTCGCTCTCAGGCGTCGGACGTGCCGCAATGAGGACCGCGATCGGTACGGGCAGGTCCGGTATCACGGGAATGTCGCCTGGCGCTGTCCCCGTGAGGACATACTCCAGAACTGCGTCCTCTGCGGCTACGCCTTCCGCCTCAGCGGACAGAGCAACGGCTCGGAGTGAGTCGACCCGCGCGGCGAGCGCCTCAGGTCCGAACCCGGCGGCCAACATGAACTCGGAGCTGAAGCGTGGAGTCGGGTCGAGGAAGACGAGCCCCGACACCTCCTCCGGCCTGTGCGCGGCAAAACGACCGATCAACTCCGCGCCCCAGGAGTGCCCGACCAGGACGTACGGCGGCGATGCCTCGAGCGCATCCAGAACCGCCTACGTGTGACGAGTCATGCCGTCCGGCTCGAGCGAAATGCCCGTGTACGGCGACTGGCCGATGCCCGGTCGATCGAAGGCGACCACCGGTGCGATCGCACTCAGGCCCGACACCCATCCAGCCCAAGTGCCTTCCAAGGGAGTTCCGCCGCCGGACTGGACCACCAGAACCGGTTGACCGGGCTGCCGCTCATCGAGTCCGATCGCCAGGACGTTGGTGGGCCCTTCGGATGTCTCCACGATCCGGGCCGAGGAGTCTGCCGACTGTGCGACCAGCGCGAGTGGGCAGCATGCCGGGCTCGCGAAGACCAGGATCGTGCTCACGACGTACGACGTGACGTTCAAGAGCTTGCCTCGGTCGGGGCCATACAACGTTGGGTGCCTAACCTGCGGAGCCCCGAGCCTGGAGACCAGTGTCCTGCCCCTGGAGCCGGTCCCGGTCTCCCGATGATCATGCGGAGCCGGGAGGCCCTCCCGCGACGAGCAGATCCGAGGTATTCCATGAGGTGACTGAACTGAGGGGTTCTGACTCAGGCTGACTCCCATCACTGCGATGGAAGAAGCCGACGAAGCATCGCGGGAAGTCGAAGCTCTCCTCGATCGGAGTGATCGCGACGCAGAACTGGGGGATCCGCGCGGCGGAGGAAGAGATGACCCCCGCTCAGCGCTGAATCCGATCCAAGACCTGTTCCACCGCCTGGGTGGCGATCTTCGGTGCATCCAAATGAACGAAGTGCCCTGCGTCACTGGCCATGTAGAGGGCGCCCTCAGACATCGACGCAACCCATTGACCCATCTGGCCAATCCGACGCTCCATGACGCGGGGCAGGAAGTCCGGGGGGAAGACATCCGACGAGCCCTCGGGGGGAGGCCCGACGATGTTTCCGAGAATGACGGCGGTAGGGATCGACGGATCGGACGGTAGTCCGCGCTCTTCTACAGGTGTGCTCAGGAATTGGTCGGAAGCGTCCACATCGGCGAGGAGACCGGGGGAAGGCGGGGGATTCTGGTTGCGGAAATTGTCGAGCGCCCATCCGTTGCGCTCCGCAAGCTCTTCTTCGTTTGCGGCGAGCCAGTACCCCATTGCAGTCTCCCGTGGGTGCAATGGATCGACGTAGACGAGGCCTACCACGTCCTCAATCCGATGCCCCGCGTAATGAAGGATCAGGGCACCGCCCCAAGAATGACCCACGAGGACGTACGGTGGCGGAACGTTCAGTTCCGCCAGCAGCGCGTCCAGGTGGATGGCCACGCGATCCGGGCTCAAGTCTCGCCCATCGTACTCCGATTCTCCGACACCCGGCCGGTCGTAGGCCACCAGTGGGGCCATCGCGGCAAGCGACGTCAACCAGTCTCCCCATCTCTCGAGGCCTGTCCCGTTCCCGCTGAACAGCACCAGAACAGGGGCTCCGGGGGACCTGTCATCGAGCCCGAGCGTCACCGTTCGAGTCTCGACTCCATCCGCCTCGACGCGGCGAACAGCGCTCTCCCAGGACGCCTGTCCACATAGAGGACTGGCCGATGCCAGAGCGGCGAACCCTCCGACCGCTAGACCTGCACAGAAGGACAGTCGGCTGCGCATCCTGCTCTCCGTGGATCGTTTGCGCCAGATGTGACTGCAACGTGCCACCCGACGTCTAGAGCGTATGATGCGGGACTCCGGGGCTGGAGCGCAAAGGAAGCACCGGCGAGTCCGCATCGGACTCCGGGGCATCATTCCGGGTCAGACACCCTCCCCCGCTCAGGTAGTCGAAAAGGCTCTCAGGAGACCTGCCCGCGAAGACGAAGCGATGATCCCCTCCGAGAGCCGTGACGCGAACAGATGCCCTCCGGAGGTCGTCGAGAAAGCCCTCGTACGATGGACCGGCTTCGCCCTCAACGAGCCGGCCGAGCTGCTCCCGTCGCGAAAGATCCCAACGAAACGGAACGGTCATCGCAGCCGACCTCGGTTGGGGTGTCCATCGCATGCGAGATTCTGTTCCGCGGCTACGATGCGCCTCACGAGCTGGGAGGTGCAAGCCGAGTCGCTCGGGACCCGCCAGCCTACCGCGCCAAGAGCAACTCCTCGTTGGAGCGCTTGCCGACCGGCCGTCAGCTCTCAACCCGGATTCAGAGTGTCTCGACGTCGGCGCAGCACGTAGACGAGGGCACCGTTGCAGACCACGAGCCCAATCGCCACGGGCGCAACGAGGCTCCAGGCTGAGTCTCCGCCGAAGTAGAAGCCCCAGATGACCTTCAGAATGGCGCCCACGTTGATCACAGCCATCCCGACCCACCACGATCTCTTCCAGAATGCACCGGCGAGTAGGACGAACCACGCGGGAACCAGGAGTGTCATCAGTGTCTTGGTCCAGTTCCAGCCGCCCGTTACGTACTGCTGCTCCATCGCCAGGAACGCCGCAGCTCGTGGATCCGCTTCATCGGGCGCCGGGAACCAGAACATGCTTGTCAGCACACCCACCACGGTGAAGAGCACGCCGGCCACGCTCTTCCTGTAGGCGAAGTAGCAGAAGGGAAGAACGAAGAGCGGGCGGACATACCAGCTCAGAGGGTTGTGGTGCCGAGCCCAGGCCCACGTCCAGAAGTCGCTCAGCCATTCCATGTGCAGCCCCCTCTCGCCCGTCCCGACCACGTGCCGCATCCGCGTCACCCACGCCCGTCTGGCATGGATGGAGGTGAGGGCTCCGACGGATCTGTGTCTCTGCGGCGCGGACCGATACAGGAGGTGCGCAGCCCACCCCGAGTATGCTCATCGCCGGGCAGCAAGTGCCAGTCGGAGCGTGTCCCGCGTCGCGTGGCTCACTCACCCTCGTTGAGCTGTGCGGCTGCCGGCGCGCCAAGTATGTCCAGCAGCGTGACGAAGAGCCGGTCGCGGATGGTGACGAGGTTTCTCAGGTACGACTCCACCGAAAGCCTTCGCTCCGCGGCGACGTCGAGCGCCACGGGGTCGGCCCGCAGGTCGAATGCCGCATCCTTCAGGGACCGCGCACCCGGAATCGAGCGCGACCTTCCCAGCCTTGCGGCCATGATCCCGTGGCTCGCCAGCACCTGTTGGATCAACGGGTCGGTGGCGACGACGGCCGCGTAGTCTTCCGAAAGCTCCTCCTCGAGGGAGCTCCAGATTCGGATCAGGGCCCGGGCGAGGGGGTCGGCCACGAATGACACCTGTCCATCTCGGACGAAGGCCTCGACGCCCAGGCCGGACTGATCGTAGATCCCTCGCAACCGGAGACCGTTCAGTGCGTACTCGATAGAGTCGGGCTCCAGGGCCGCCAGAGCAGCGGGCGGCAAGCCCATGAACATGTCGAGACGGTCGAGTACCGACTCACTGTCCTCTATGGCTCCATTGAGGCCATCGAGGTCGACCACCAACTGTTCACGGACCTGCTCGAGGTCCTCCTCGAACTGCTGCCGCTGTAGGTGGCGGTCCCAGGCTGCATCGACCGCAAAAGCAAGCAGAATACTGACGACGATGACCGCGCCTTCAGTCAGAAGGGCGCGCAGTGACCCCGGGGCCGATCCCTCCGAGGCGTTCGGGTCGTCTTCCACGGGCTCTCCCCTGCGGCTCTGACGTTGGGGCGTTGGGCGCCTATCGTACGGAGCGGCGGGCCTGGTGACCAGTCTGGTGCCCGAGGATCTGGCTCAGGACTCCACAGGATCATCCTGAGTCGGAGGCGTAGTCGTCGAGACCTCCATCAGAGACGAAAGAATCCTCCCTGAGAGCCTCGGTACGGCCGATGCCGATCGTACTTTGGCGTGCTATCGAAACGCACGTGGAGCCAGGCAACACCGCCACCCGCGGTACTCAGCCACCGGGGCGCGTCGCCGAGGACGTCGTTCACGGTGCGGGCGACGGCTCGCCAGAGCGATCGGATTTGCGATGCCGGGGCGTGTCGAACGAATTGCGCCAGGTGGCCGTACGCGTCCCGCGGCCCGGCCGGCCGGGGAACAACGAGCATGGCGTCGCCTCTGAGATTCGGAAACGTCAGGACGTCGGCATCCGGATTGGCATCGAAGTGCGGGGAGAACGCCGTCGGGTCCGCGACACGGCCAGTGAGCCTCCCCGACGGGATCACGACGGACTCGGCGTCCCGGGCCATCCTGTCCTCCGTGACCGGAGGATGCTCCCAGAAGAAGCCGTCCCACTCCACGCCGGCGAGCACACTCGTGTATAGGCGGCGCGCTGCTCTCCCCAGAATGCTGACCGCGCAGCGGCAGATGCCAGTCAGATGGCTGACCGGCGCGCACCCCGTCCGTTGTGTACCGCCCTAGCTTTCCAGGTATCGACGGATCGCTTCCTGAAGCTCCTCGCTCTCGCCAATCAGCCCTTCCGATCGATCAGCAATGACGGCTGCCAACGTACCCATCGTGGTGATGCGGTAGCGGAACATCGGGTCGGAGGGGAGCTCACCCCACGGGCGCAGGAACTGCCAGCCGAGTCTCGTGCGACCGTCCGGCGAGAACGATGCCGCAGAGTCGGAGTAGGCCCGCTCGATGTCGAGAGCCGCTGACTCAGTGAAGGCGAGCCAGATGCCGGCATAGCTCTCCACGAAACCGAAGACGTACTCCTGCCGTTCCTCGAAGTACCGGACGATCGAGCGCCGGAGATCGTCGTCCCGGACGAGCGCCAGCCGGCCCGTCGACCGCAGCCCGGCGTAGGTCGCGTTGATCGGTTCGTAGTTCAGTGCGTCGTGGACCGAACCGAATCGCGCGGCCGCCGAATCAGCGTTCACGCCTTCCTTGTCGAGTCGCTCGAAGATCCACCACGCATCCCGGTCGTGGCGTGCAGCGCCATCTCGCAACGTCGAGAGTTCGAGCTGGTCGTCCGCCAGGTCCGACAGAAGCTCAGACAACGCCGTGCGCTCCTCCACACGCTCCGTTCGAGCGGTTCGCCAGTCGTCGGCGAGGAGTGAGAGCGTGATCCCGAGGAAGATGACGCCGAACTCCGCGAGCATTCGGACCCAGGGCAGGCGGGTCAGCCACCCCGTATGATCCGAGGATTGGTCTGGCTCTTCCGGGTGCCCTTCCGGATCTACATTCGTGTCCACGGGTCCCCTGCGTACACGTCGGTTCAGCCATCGAACGGATCGGAATTCTGCGGCCGCAGCCGCCTGCTGACAAACGCAAGACGCTACCCGACCTACCGACCAGCCTCCGCAGGCAGCAGCAGTTCCTTGCCGGCGTGCGCACGGTCGGGGAACGACGGCGAATGCCTGGGCCGCTCTCGCCCGGATCACACCGACCCGTCACGGCGCGAAGAAACGCCGCACGTTGACCTGGACAGCTCCGCGCCCGAGGATGCTCAAATGAGCACGTTGGAACGCGCCATCAGCATCGCGGCAGAGGCCCACGCTGGTCAGACCGATAAGAGTGGTGCGCCGTACATCCTGCATCCTTTGCGTGTCATGATGCGTGTCGAGGGGGACGACGCGCGCATCGCTGCCGTGCTCCACGACCTCGTGGAAGACACCCACTGGACGTTCGACGATCTGCGTACGGAGGGATTCGACGAGGCCGTGGTCGCCGCTCTCGACGCACTGACTCGGCGCGAGGGAGAGCTCTACATGGACTTCTGTCGACGAGCCGCGACCAACGAACTCGCCCGGCAGGTGAAGCTCGCCGATATCGACGACAATCTGGACCCGGCCCGCGTCGCGGCCCTTCCTGAGCAGAATCGCTCACTCCCGGACCGGTATCGAAAGGCCCGAGCGATCCTTCGTCGCGAGGAGTGATCACGTGCCGTCTCTCACATCCAACCTGCCATCCTGGATCGACCTGCTCGTCAACCTGACGATCCTCGGCGGCGGGCTGGCCGCGGCATACAAGTTTCGTGTCTTTGACGTGCTGGCCCATCGCTATCGCTCGGAGGTGTGGTGTACGTCAACACCCGTCAGCGAGCCCGAGCCGGGGCGATTCCTCTTCGTCGGCAACTTCGTCATCCACATCACAGGCGACCGTCCCCTCAGGGTAACCCGGGTGCGGCTCTCGCTGCTGAAGCCCTCGCTGGACGACACCATCATCGATTCCGAGCGCACGAAGGAAGTCGTAGCCCGAGAGTTCGGGAGCGACGCGGGCACATCGTGGTTTCAGATCCGAGCCGGAGAGCGAAGCATCTTTCCGCTACGGGTCTATCTCGACGAACTCTCAGGCCCACTCATTTTCCAGTGCGATTTTCGCTGGAAACATCGAGGCCAGCCGTCGGAGTTCGCCTGGCTCTACGATCCCAGGCTTCCCATGACGTGGTGGAGCGAGCCAACACCGGGGCTGCCCGACGCTTACGACCCCTCGGCGGAGACGGCGGGGTCACTCCCCCGCGACGCCTGACGCGACATGTCTCCGAGGTGTGCGTAACGCCCACTCCAAAGTCTTGTGCATATCGTGCGGAGCGCCGGGCCTGGAGACCAGTGTCTTGCCGAAGAAGTCTGACCCCGAGTCCGCATGATGATGCTGAGTGGGGAGGCGATCTGCGGGGTCTCGCCGGGAGTTCACCCGCGCAGGCGCAGGCCGGAGCCGTACAGCGGCGAACCGATCAGCCGAGAGGTCCCGGAAGGCTGGGCGAGCACCGCCGTGACCTTCACCTCCGAAAGAATGATGGGAAGCCGTAGGGACGGTTTGGCACACAGGAAGCCCCGGAACGCACCGCGATCGTGGCCCGGCACCTTTCTTTCGAAGAAGGTCAGGGCGCCGGCGGCCTGCCTCCATGGCCCGAAGGGTCTTCTGACTGCCGCAGTGGCTTGAGTCTCTGACTGGCGTGGGGACATCCTCCGCGCCACGCGTCGAGGCGGCCTTTGCGGGGACCCCATGATGCCGTGCGGTTAGCTCCGGCTCCGTCACGGCTTCCGGCCTGAGAGCCATTGCGGTGGCCGACAGAGGAAGGGTCACATGTACGCTGTCAGGGTACGGAGCTGCTCCACCACCCGGTCGCTGGGCTTCTCGGCCACGATCCGCGCGCCGACGATCGCCGCAGTTGTCGCATGGACGGTATCCAGGGCTGAAACTGCCTCCGGGGACCCGAGGACCCGGCGCCGCTCCTCTCTGGCAGGGGTCAGGGCTCCTGCATCTTCGGCCGTCAGCGCCTTGTGGATACCCCCGCTCCGGCGGACTTCCCAAACCGGGCCGACGAAGAAGGCGTTTCGCGTGGCGTACCGCATCCACCGGTGCAGGCGCCGCACCGATGAACTCGGACGGGCCAGGTAGGTGAGGGTCAAGCAGACGGCCTCGGCACCGATGAGATCGCCCACCGCGCCGATCGCCTTCCAGGCCATCGAGGCTCCTTCGGGGCAACGGTTCTGGAAGGGGCCCCTCGAGGGACCGTCCTCAGATGCAGACGCCGTCCTGCGTCCGGAACTCCTCACTCTTCAGGACGAGGATGCTGCCGTCGCGGGTGACCTCCAGAAGAAAGCGGTCCTCCCGCACCGGATCGCAGAAGCCCGTGTAGCGGGTCACCACGAGGTGCCAGTCCTCTCCCTCGGGCCGGAAGGCGCCCTCTTCCAGGGGCGCGGACCAGTCGTATCCGGCAGCCAGGGCCAGGAGGGCGGCTTCGGAGGGGGATTGGATGGGGACGAGGAGCTCTTCCAGCTCCTGTGCGGTTTCCCAGCTCCGAAGGTCGCCGTCCGCGGTGAGCCCCGCCAGGTAGTAGAAGCATCCCCCGGGGAGGCAGGCCTGTCGAAAGCCCCGCATGGCCTTGAGGGTGTCGAGGGCGGCCAGGACGTCGGAGCCGAACTCCGAGGGATCCGCAACCCCTCCCTCGGCAACCACGTCATCCACCTCGGCCCCCAGCCCGCCGAGGCGGAGCTCCCAATACACGATGCCCCCCTGGGCGAGGCCATCGGTCAAGTCGAGCCGGCCCAGGGGCGGCAGAGGATCGAAGGCCTCGAAGTCGACGAAGGAGCCGCCCCCCAGCAGATCGCACCCCGTCACCATCAGGGCCATCCCCAGCCCCACGACGGTCCGCCACCGCCGCACTATCGTCCCGGCACGGGGCACAGCCCGCCCGCGTCGGTGCATCCGGGCTCCGAGATCGTGCGCTCGAACAGTTCGAAGATCCGCCGATACTCGTCGGTCCACGAGCTGGGCTCGACGAAGCCGTGGTTCTCCACGGGGTAGACGGCGAACTCCCAGTTTTCCTTCCCCAGCTCGATGAGGCGCTGGGCGTAGCGCACCACGTCGCTGAAGTGGACGTTGGTGTCCACCATCCCGTGGAGGATCAGCATGTGCTGATCGGGGCGGAAGTTCTCCACGTGGTAGATGGGGCTGGACCGCACGTAGGCCTCCCGGTCTTCCTGCGGGTCGTTGAGGATGTTGGACGTGTAGCCGTCGTTGTAGTGGGCCCAGTCCGTCACGCTGCGCAGCGCCGCACCGCTCTTGAAGAGCTGGTCGCCGGTGGTGAGGGCCATGAGGGTGATGAAGCCTCCGTAGCTCCCCCCGTAGATCCCGATCCGGTCCGGGTCGATGCCCTCGTTGGCCACGAGCCAGCGGGCGCCGTCCTCCTGGTCCGTCAGGTCCTGGCCCCCCATGAAGCGGTAGATGGCGGTGCGCCATTCCGAGCCGTAGCCGGCGCTCCCCCGGTAGTCGATGTCCAGGACGGTGTAGCCCTGGGCCGCAAGGAGGTGGTGGAACATGTACTCCCGGTAATAGCTGCTCCAGTAGTTGTGGACGTTGTGCAGGTATCCGGCGCCGTGCACGAAGATCACCGCCGCGCCGTTCGGCGTTCCGCCCACGTCCCGGGGCCGGTAGATGCGCGCCGGCACCGCCATCCCGTCCCGGGCGGGAAACCGGACGATCTCGGGGTGGATCCAGGGAAACGCAGCCCACCCGTCCACCGGAGAACGAGTCACCCGGACCATCGCCTCGGCCATGGTGGCGACCTGCGCCTCCGGGGCGGCGTCTCCGGCGTCCTCTGCGGCGTCCGCCAGGTCGTCCACCTCGGCCAGGTAGAGCTCAGGCGGGTGGTTTGCGATGTCATGAACCACGGCGATCCGCTCCCCGTCCGGCGACAGCGTCCCCGCGTACCGGCCCGGGCCGGCCGTCAGGTAGGTGCGTTCCCCATCGAAGGAGAGCCAGCCGATATGCTGGTCGAAGGGCGAGCCTTCGTTGGTGGTGACGAAGAACCGGTCCCGGTCCGGGCTCAATTCCAGATCCAGCACCTCCCATTCTCCGGAGGTGAGGGCCCGCCGGTCGCTCCCGTCCGAATCCACCCGGTAGACGTGGGCGTAGCCCGTCGACTCACTCACGTAATAGACGGTGTTCCGATCCGGGAACCAGCCGACACAGCCGAATCCGCACGGCCCCCCGACCCAGGCGTCGTCGCGATGGCGCGCCAGGATCTCCACGGCTCCGGTAGCCGCGTCCAGGACCGATAGTACCCACTCCGTGTCGTCGTCGGACCGGTGGTAGAGGAGGGCGTGGCTCCCGGCGTCGTTCCAGCCCCGGACGCCCACGCTCCACTTCCGCACGTCCCCCGCGTCATCCCCGGATCCGCTCTCCCGGCCCGACGAGGCCGCTTCGTCGACCCGGTCCCCGCCGACCCCCGTTGCCGTCAGGATGTCCGGGTCTGCCTCCAGCCAGCTCACCTCACCCGTGGCGGTCTCCACCAGGCCCAGGCGTGCACTGCCCGGTTCGTCCCCCACCTTGGTCCGGACCTCTCGCGGTTCGGTGTAGCCCGACTCGGTCACCCAGAAGGGGACCATGGTCCGTTGGGCGTCGGACGCTGGTCGGACCGCGCTCACCAGCACCCAGGCGCCGTTCGGCGAAGGGCTCATCTCCTGCAGCCGCTCCCCGTTGCCGAGGTAGAGGGGCTCGGGCTCACCTGCCGTCCTGGCCTCGTTCCGGGCCTCCTCCTCGGCATCTCGCGCCTTCTGTCGTCGGATGTACTCGAAGAGCTCCTCCTGCTGCGCCTCCAGGAAGGCCCGATGCCCCTCCGCTTCCTCGTCCGAGGGTGGCGTGCCCATGCGGATATCCGTGATCTGCCGAACCGCCCCGCTCTCCAGATCCAGGCGGAAGAGGTTGAGGCCGCTTCGATACAGCACCGCGTCCTCGCCGGGGGTCCAGGTGGGCTGGGCCTCTCCGTCTCGGGTCTCGGTGAGACGCCGGACCCCGAGGCCTTCGCGTTCGATCAGGTACAGGTCACCGTCGTAAGCGACGAGCTTCCGGCCTCCGTCCCGGCTCATCTCACCGGCCCCGCTGATCAGGGCGGCGGTCTCCAGCTCGGGCTCGGGCACCCGCTCCAGACCCGACCCGTCCGCCCGCACCCGATAGAGCTCTCGCTCCTCGAGCCCCTCTCCGCCGGGCCGCCACCGGAAGTAGACGCGGTCGCCGTCGTCGCTCCAGCGGATGTCCGTCGGCGGCTCTCCCACCAGCTCAGGGCCCTGCATGATGTGCCGGATGGACAGCCCGAAGGCCTCCCCCCGGACGGCTTCCGGCACGTAGTCGGCGGTGGCGACCTGCTGGGCCGTGGCGGGGCTGGCCATCCCCAGGGAGATCGCCAGGAGGGACAGGACGGGGGCGCGGCGGATTCGGTAGGCCATGACGGACGAGAGGCGTTGGGAGGTCGAGGAGGGCTCAGTCGCCGAAGGATACGCCCAGGCTGCGGGCGGTGAGGACTACGTCGCTGTCCACCGGCACCAGGCGCATCCGGGCGGTGGCTTGTTCCAGTGGGACGGCCAGCACGTCCGGGGGGTCCAGCGCCACCATGCACCCGAACCGGCCGTCCTCCACCAGATCCACCGCGGCTGCGCCGAAGCGCAGCGCCAGGATCTTGTCGTAGGCCACGGGCTCACCGCCCCGCTGAAGGTGGCCCAGGACCAGGGAGCGGGACTCCCGACCGGTGGAGGCGGCGATCTGCTCCGCGAGGCGTTCGGCGATTCCGCCGTAGCGGGGCATGCCCGTTTCGGGGTTCTCCTCTTCGAAGACCGGGTCGCCCTCCTCCGGCCGGGCGCCCTCCGCCACCACCACGATGGCGAAGCCGTCGTCGTCGTCGAACCGGGACTCCACCTTCTCGCAGACCTTGCTCAGCCGGTAGGGGATCTCGGGGATGAGGATCACGTCGGCGGTTCCCGCCAGCCCGGCGAAGAGGGCGATCCACCCCGCGTCCCGGCCCATGACCTCCACCACCATGACCCGGCGGTGCGCCTCCGCCGTGGAGTGGAGCTTCCCGATGGCGTCGGAAGCCGTCTGAACGGCCGTGTGAAACCCGAAGGTGACGCTGGTGGCCGCCAGGTCGTTGTCGATGGTCTTCGGTACGCCCACCACCTTGAGGCCCCGCCGATGCAGCTCCGCGGCGATCCGGAGGGAGCCGTCGCCCCCCACTGCGATGAGGCAGTCGAAGTTCCTCTCCCGGAAGGCGTCCACCAATTCGTACCCCCGGTCGATCTTCTCCACCGTGCCGTCCGGGTGTCGCAGGGGCCAGGCCAGCGGGTCGCCCCGGTTGGTGGTACCGATGATCGTGCCCCCCTGGTGGGTGATGCCCCGGACCGAGCGCCGGTCCAGGCGGACGATCCCGTCCTCCTCGTCTCCCAGGATCCCGTTGTACCCTTTTCGGATTCCGTAGACCTCCCAGCCCCGCTGGTCGGCGGCCAGGACGACGGCACGAATGACGGCGTTGAGGCCCGGGGCGTCTCCGCCTCCGGTATTGATGGCGATGCGCATGATGTCCGAAGGATCCGCAGGAGTAGGGTCTCGAAGCGTGGCGTGCCGGTCCGGAAGGCCCCGTCGCGACTCGGGCTTTCCCGTCGCTCGGCCGCCGGGGTAGATTCAAGGCCTCCCGGAGGCCGCATCCTTATCGGACCCGCACACACGCTCCGGGGTTGAGCGTAACACGCGAACGACCTATGCAGGAGCCCTGATGGCGGTGACCGAGAAGGACGTGAAGAAGGCCCTCCGGAATGTGAAGGACCCGGAGCTCAACCTGGACCTCGTGGTCCTGGGACTGGTGTACGACGTGGAGGTGGACGGGGACAAGGTGGACGTGGTGATGTCCCTCACCTCCCCCATGTGCCCGGTCGCCGGACAGATCGTGGAGGACGCCACCAACGCGGTGCTCGGGGTGGAGGGGGTGGAGGAGGCGGACGTCCAGCTCACCTTCGACCCCCCCTGGACCCCGGAACGGATCAGCCCCCTGATCCGGGCTTCGCTGGGTCTCTAGACCCGACACTCATGACAATTCCGGCGCTCGCCGGGCGGAGGATGGCTGGCCGATGACGATGTTCACCGAAGACGAGCTCAAGCAGAAGGTCCACGAGGGCTACATGGTGGAATCCGTCGAGGAGATGACGGAAGGCTACCGCAAGGCCCTGGTGGTGCAGCTCACGGTGCAGGCCGACACGGAGCTCATGAGCGCCCCGTCGTACTGGCGAGCCGCGCGACACGCACCCAGCACCAACACCCAGGTGAGCGCCCACGCCATCATTCAGGACGAGTTGGCCCACGCCAACATCGCCTACCGCCTGTTGGAGGATCTGGGCGAGAGCAAGGAGCAGCTCGTCTACGGCCGGGAGCCCCACGAATTCAAGCATCCGTACGGATTCGACCAGCCTCTGGACAACTGGGCGGAGCTGGTGGTGGCGAATGGATTCTTCGATCGGGCGGGCATCACCCTCCTGGGGGACGTCTACGCCAACACGTCGTACGGTCCCCTGAAGCGTGCGCTGGTGAAGGTGGACATGGAAGAGACCTTCCACCTCCGACACGGGGAGGTGTGGATGCGGCGCCTGTCCACCGCCGGGGGGGAGGCCCGGGACATGGTCCAGCGGGCCGTGGACTGGATGTTCCCCATGACCATCGAGTGGTTCGGCCTCCCGGACGCCCTCAAGCGTCACAGCGGTCAGCTGGACTACAAGCTCAAGGGACTCACGAACGACCAGCTCCGGCAGGTCTGGATGCAGTCCACGGTACCGCTGTGCGAGTCTCTCGGGCTCGACGTGCCGGCCCACTACGACGAGGAGAAGGGGGAGTTCGTGCTGGACTATCCGTTCCCCTGCGAGTACGACGCCGAGGCGAAGCACTGGGACTTCGAGGGGGGTGAGATCAGCTGGGATCAGGTCTTCGCCCGCTGGAAGGCCCGGGGACCCATGAACGAGTGGTACGTGGAGTCCATCCGGAAGTCCCGGGGACAGGTGGAGAAGTGGCTCAACGGCACGGCCGTCGCCTGACGGACGTGGACTGCAGCGCGGGGGGGTAGCGCCATGAAGATGCCGGTTCTGGACGTGGGACTGCCCGAATCCGTCTCGGTGCACAAGAGCGGAGGACGGGACCGCTGGTCCGAACCCATGCCGGCCCCTCCGGGGGATCCGGACGAGGCCCTGCTGGAGTGTCTTCGGGAGGTGCTCGATCCCGAGATCCCCATCAGCGTGGTGGATCTCGGTCTGATCTACGGGGCCCGGATGGACGAGGGGGTGGCCCACGTGGATCTCACCTTCACCGCCACGGCCTGTCCCTGTATGGAGTTCATCCGGGAGGACGTCTCGGACCGGCTGCTCCAGGAGTGCTGGGTAGACCGGGTCGAGATCCACGAAGTCTGGGATCCCCCGTGGTCCACGGACCGCATCACCGAGACCGGGCGCGCCACCCTGAAGGCCCTGGGGGTCGGTGCGGTATGACGACGTATGCCGCGTACCCGCCCCCGAGAACGACCCTCCTCCCCATCCACCCCGACGAAGCCGTCGGACGAGGGACCCCATGAGAGAGACGGTATTCGACGTCTTCGCCCGCAAGGAGCGCGGCGAACCGCTGACCCACATCGGCTACGTGGACGCCATGGACGCCGAGCTCGCCCGGGTCTACGCCTGGACGACGTACGACGAACAGAACTGGTTCGAGATGTGCATCGTGCCCCGATCCAGCATCATCCCGGTCAATCGTACCGATGGCCCCTTTGCCGCCAACGTGCTGGGCTCCGACGCTCCGGCCGCCGCCGCCGGAGGCGACCGATGAGCGACGTCGTCACGGCTTCCGACCTCGAGGGTCCGGTCCGGGCTGCGCTTCGTCGTCACATCCTCACCCTGGCGGATTCCAAGCGCATTCTCGGTCTTCGCTACTCCGACTGGCTGCTGGGCGCCCCCTCCATCGAGACGGGCATCGCCGCCAGCTCCATGGCCCAGGACGAGTGGGGGCACGCCCGGCTTCTCTACGCCATGCTCAAGGACTTCGACGAGGACCCGTCGGTGGTGGAGCACGATCGGCCCCGGGAGCGGTACACGAACGTCTCGGTCCTCGATGATCCCTTCTCGGACTGGGCCGGCTTCGTCGTGGCCATGACGGTCGTCGACGGGGCGCTGACAGCGGCGCTGGAGGCGTTTTCCGAGGGCCGCTACGAAGCGGCCCGCTCCCGGATTCCGAAGATGCTGGGTGAGGAGGAGTTCCATCGGGACATGGGGCTCGCCTGGCTCCGGCGTCTGGGCCGGGGGAGCGACGAGGCCCGGAGCCGGCTCGTGGAGGCCGGCCGGTTCGCCCTGCCTCCGACGCTGGCGTGGCTCGCCCCCTCCGACGCCATGCACACGGCGCTGGTGGAGGCGGGCTTGGTGACGCCCCGGGAGACGGTCCTGGAGCGGTTCCGGGAGCGCTACGGCCCCACGATGGAGGCGGTGGGGATCGCCATGCCCCAGGCCGCCGAGGGGGATTGGGACGAGGTCCGGGGCCGAAGCGGCGGGGCTCCCGATCAGGAGGTGGTGGAGCGGGCCCGAGGGGATCTCAACCGCGCACTCCTGGTGGAGTGACGGAGATGTGCGACGCGGGAGACGGAGTCCGACGGGAGGGGGATGAAGCGGATCGCCGGAACGGCCCTGCGGGAGGACTGCCCGAGACACCGCCCTGCCCCTTCTGCGACGGCACCGAGACGGAGCTCATGAACGCCTTCGGCTCCCACGCCTCCGTTGCCACCTACTGGTGCCGACGCTGCCGCAGCCCCTTCGAGATGCTGAAGTGGCGAGGAGGACGATCCGACCCGAAGCCCGGGCTCGTTTGACCGATCCACCGGGACGCTCGGGTCGGATCCACCGCCTCAGGCCTCGACCAGCTTGACCTCTTCCAGGAAATCCTCGAGAGGTCTCGCCACCGCCAGGGCCCGATCCAGGACCGCCGTGGCCTTCTGGTCCGTGGTCTCGACGACCCCGCCGGTGAGGTAGCGCAGCGCCACCCGGCTCAACTCGGAATCGGAATCCGCCGCGGCCGAGTTGTACTCGGAGTAGCGGGCCCCCACCCGGGCTTCGAAGAGAGGCAACTGGGCTTCCGGCGTGCCCTGCTCGATCATGTCGTCGAAGATGGCTTTGTGGAGGCTGTCGAGGCCACCCCGGATGAGGGGCTCCTCCGCCCGGCCCACGAAGGCCCTCTGGGTCCCCCGGGTGTGGGCCCACATGAGGAAGATCAGGGCTTCTTCGGCCACCTGGCTCGGGGGAAGCCCGTCCTCGGTCTCGACTCCCAGCTCCTCCAGGGAGGCCTCGGCGTCGCCGTTGGCCACGAAGTCGCTGAAGCTCTCCCATACCAGCCGGGCCAGGGTGTCTCCCAGCTCGTCCGGCGTGAGTGTCTGGGGTGCGCGGAATCCATCCATGGGATTTTAGGGTATGTGGGGTTCAGTTGGATTCATGGTGCGGTCCAATTCCCACCCGCGGGGTAGCGGGTGTCAAGGTCTGTGAACCAGAGGAGAACATTCATGCAACGACGGAAGCTCGGTGTCACCGCCATGGCGGTCCTCGCCTTCGCCGCAGCCTGCGGCGGAGGGGGACTCGTGCTTCCCGAGCCCCGGCCGCTGGTCATTCAGTCCGGCGCGCGTCTGACGCCCGACGAGACGAGGTTGGAAGAGATCTACCAATGGGTGGATCGGGAGGTCCAGAACATCGAGCAGGACCCGAGTTTCCTCATCGCGACCCGCCCCGCCGCCACCGACGTCTACCCGTGGGAGACGCTGGAGATCTCCGGTGACACGGCGAGCCTCCAGTATCGGACCACCAATCCGGATCTGGCCTCGGTGTACCAGATCTATGCCCACCTCCACCTCATGCGGGCCATGGGACGAATCCAGGAGTGGATGCCCGAGGCGGTAGGCGCCGACGAATGGGAGTTCGAGCGACTCGCCGTGGGGCGCATGACCGATGCGTGGCTGCTGGGCCGGGCCAGCTTCGGCTTCGTCCCCTCCCGCCTGATGGACGAGCTGGTCTACGCCAAGGACGCAGGGCGGTTGGACGCCCTCCTCCTCACACTCAGGGGGTTCGAGTTCCCAGAGGCGAAGGAGGCGTGGCTGGAGGCGGAGCCCGGGGCGGACGAGGCGTTCCGGGAGTGGTTCCGGGACACCTTCGACCGGGAGATCAACTAGGGCGCCGGGCCCCTAGCTCTCCAACGACACCTCCCACTGGAGACCCACGGGCGAAGACCCGGCCTTCACGGGCTCGACGGCCACGTCTACGCGACCGGTGCGGCCGAGGCGGGAATCCGACGGACGTCCGCCGAAGAGTGGAAATCCGGTGACCTTCAACGAGGCCTGTCCCCCCTCGGGACCCACCGCCGTGAGCTGAGCGCCCTTCAGGGACCGGATGGAGGGAGGCTCGCCGGATTCCAGGCGGAGCCTGAGGATCTGGCCGCCATGGGGGCCGTCCATGGCGTCCAGCACCAGGAATCGAGGGTTCCGCTGCGCGCTCATGATCCTCTGGATAGACTGGGTGACCTGAGGGGACGCAGAGAAGCTCGACCCGAGCGGTGGGCACGTCAACGGAGGAGCGAGGGGTGACGCGAAGCGAGCTGGAGTGGTCCGCCGAGGAGATGCGGGCCCTGGGCTACGCCATGGTGGACGCCGTGGTCGCCCGTCACGCGGGCCTCCGGGACGCCGCTCCGTGGCGCGGGGGGGATCGGGAAGAGCTCGAGGCTCTGTTCCGGGAGCCGTGCCCCGAAACCGGGAGAGACCCCCACGCCGTCCTGGCCCGCGCCGTCGAGGAGATCCTCCCCCGGGCGGGCCGTATCGATCATCCCAGGTTCATGGCCTTCGTGCCGGCGTCGCCGGTCTGGCCTGCCGTCGTGGCCGACTGGCTCGCCACCGGCTTCAACATCTTCCAGGGTACCTGGCTCGGGGGCGCCGGGCCCAGCCAGATCGAGCTGGTGGTGTTGGAGTGGTTCCGGGTGTGGTTGGGGATGCCCGAGGGGGCAGGGGGTCTCTTCACCAGTGGCGGCTCAGCGGCCAATCTCACGGCGGTGGTGGCGGCCCGGAGCCGGGCCGCCGAACGGGGCGGGCGTCCGGGTTTCCGTGTGTACCTCTCGGATCAGGCCCACTCGTCGGTCCCGCGGGCGCTGCGCATCGCAGGAGTCCCGGACGACGCGGTGCGTCTGATCCCGGTGGATGAGAGTCTCCGGATGCAGGCCGACGTGCTGGAGGGGGCCATGAGGCGGGATCGGCGGCAGGGTCTGCTGCCGGGGCTCGTAGTGGCGAACGGGGGCGCCACCAACACGGGAATCGTGGACCCCCTGGAGGAGCTGGGCCGGGTTGCCCGGGACTTCGGCGCCTGGTTCCACGTGGATGCGGCGTACGGCGGGTTCGCTGTGCTCGCCCCCCGGGGAGCCCGGCTCCTGGCGGGGATCGGAGAGGCGGACAGCATCACGCTGGATCCCCACAAGTGGCTGTTCCAGCCGTACGAGGCCGGGTGTCTGCTGGTTCGGGACACCGATGACCTGACCCGGGCCTTCCGCGTGTCCGCCGAGTACCTGCAGGACACGGAGTTGGGCCTGGAGCACGTGAACTTCGGGGACCGGGGTCTCCAGTTGAGCCGTTCGTTCCGGGCTCTCAAGGTGTGGATGACGCTGCAGGTCCACGGGCGCAAGGCGCTGGCGCAGGCGGTGGAGGACGGCTTGCTGCTCGCCGACCACGCTGCCGCCCGGGTGGCGGCGGAGCCGACGCTGCGGATCCTGGGGGAGCCCTCCCTCAGCATCGTGTGCTTCCACGCCCTCCCGCCGGACGGAGAACGCACTCCCGAGTCCACGGATCGGTTCAATCAGGGGATCCAGGAACGAATCGTGGCGGAGGGCACGGCCATGATCTCCTCGACCCGGATCCACGGGCGGTTCGCCCTGCGGTTGTGCATCCTGAATCATCGCACCACGAAAGAGGACGTCGACGCGGTCCTGGATCGCATCGTGGAGCTTGCCCGGGAGAGGTGCTGACCGTGTCCACGGAGCCCTCGCGGGCCGCCACCCGCGAGGCGATGCGCCTCTTCCGGGCCGCCCTCTTCATCCTGCCGGCGCTTACGCTGGGGCTGACGCTGGGGACCGGCAGCACGGTTCGGGACGGCATCTTCGTGGCCGTGCTGCTGGGCACCCTACCCCTTCTTTCCATGGCCCAGGTGCCCCTCCTGGACCGGACGGGAATCCAGCGACTGGCTGCCTACAAGGGATCCATCACCACGCTGACGGTCCTGGGCGTCGCGGCCCTGGTGTTCGGCGGCGTCGGACCCGGATTCGACGCCATGGGGCTGTCGTGGACGCTGGACGCGCAGGCCCTCTGGACCACCGTGGGGCTCGCGGCGGGGATCGCCCTCCTGGGGGTGACCTTCTCCCTGGGCCGGGAGGTGCTCGGCCTGGAAGAGAGCGACCTCCTCACCGAACTCATCCCTCGCACGGGACGGGAGAAGCGGTCCTTCGCCCTCCTCTCTCTGGCGGCGGGCGTGTTCGAGGAGGTGGTCTACCGGGGGTACCTCATCGCGGTGCTGGCCCCGATCTTCTCCGGGCCGTGGTCGGCGGCGCTGGCCTCGTCCCTGGCCTTCTCCCTCCTTCACGCCTACCAGGGGCCCGTGGGCATCGTCCGGAGCGGGCTCATGGGGTTTCTCTTCGCCGCCGCCTTCATCCTGTACGGCTCACTCTGGCCACTCATCGCCGTCCACGTTGCCGTGGACCTCTTCTCCGGGCTGATACTCGGCCCTCGAATGCTCCCTCGCGAGGAGATCCCATGAAGCTGGACCTTGCCCTCATCGCCGACGCCGCCACCGTGGACGGGTCGGGGAAGCTCAATATCCTCGGCGTCTTCGACCACATCGCCGTGGCCGACTTCCCGGCTCGTCACGAACGCATGTGCCTGGTGATGAGGTTTCGGGCCGAAGCTCCGGAGACGGGGCAGCACGAAATCGAGGTGGTGATCCGTGATCCCTCCAAGGAAGAGATGGCCCGGATGACCGGATCCATCGACCTGGGGGCCGCCGTTGGGCGGGAGTCGGTCCACATCCCCCAGGTGCTCCACCTGGACGGCTTCGTCTTTCCCAAGGCGGGGGTCTACACGATCGAGGTGGAGATCGACGGCGAGATGGAGCAGGCGGTGGACCTGGAGGTCTCGAAGGCCACCCGGATCCCGCAAGCGTAGGCAGGGGTACCTCGCAACCCGCCAATCCCCATGAACCTTGCCGAAACCCGTTGGCGGGCGAGATGGTAGAAGTAGATATGATCGTCATGGTGAACTTCGAGGAGATGTTGGCGCTGCGGACCGGCGCGGAGGCCATCCTTCAGGATGGGCCCGGGTCGGATGTGGCCGTTGCCGCCCTTCCCGAGGAGCGGGCCCTCGTAGAGGCGCTCCCGCCCCTCGAAGGGGACCTCTCGGTCTACACCTACCACGATCTCCAGCAGCTCCAGCGGGGCGTCGAGGCGATTCTGGAGGTCCTCCGGCTGGAGATGGATCGCCAGATCGTGACCCTCCACCCGGGGGCCGAATCGGCCGTGGTGTCCTACTTCGACTACGGGTACGCCCTCTCCGTCCTCTCGAGAATCCGGGACGTTGGCGCCGAGATGCGGGCCATCATCGAGGTCATGACCGGGGAGCCGGTGGACGACCACGTGGCCCGGACCTTCGTCTTTCCCGACTGACGGTCCTTCCCCAACCCTTCAGGGACCCGTGTCCGACCGGATCGCAGCGCTTCAGTCCATGCTCGAGAAGCGTCCCGACGATGCCCGCCTTCGCTTCGGTCTCGCCCTGGAGTTCTTGAAGGCGGACCGCCTGGAGGAAGGCGTCGGGGAACTCCGGGCCTATCTCGAGCGTTCGGACGACGAAGGGAACGCCTGGGGTCGACTGGGGGCGGCGCTCTCCCAGCTCGGACGGGTGGACGACGCCAGGAAGGCCTATCTCCGAGGCATCGACGCCGCGGAGAGGCACGGGCATCCCACCATGGTGGAGGAGTTCCGGATGGCCATCCAGGAGCTGGAGTGACCGATGCGGAGCCGGTCGAGGCCGGCTTCCGGGAAGAGGCGTTGGTCCATCTGGACGCCGTGTACCGCTTCGCACTGAGACTGACGGGCTCCCCGGACCGGGCCGAGGACCTCGTCCAGGAGACCTTCCTCCGAGCCTACCGGGCGTGGGAGCGTTACGAACGCGGCACCCGGGCCAGGAGCTGGCTCTTCACCATCGCCCGAAACGTCTTCCTGCGGCAGGAGGAACGAGGAAAGCGGCACGACGACATCGTTCGGCAGGAGACCCGAGGAGGGCTCGGGGGCGGTGCAGGTCGGGACATCGACGTAGTCAACCCGGTGTGGGTGTCCACCATGGGTCGCGATCCAGAAGGGGAGTTCTTCGATTCCATCGTGGACGACGAGGTCCTCCGCGCCGTCGACGGGCTGCCGGAGGAGTTCCGGACCCCTCTGGTGCTGTCGGACGTCGAAGGCCTGTCCTACCAGGAGATCGCCGAGCTGATGAGCGTGCCGGTGGGGACCGTGAAGAGCCGCCTCTTCCGGGCTCGTCGACGGCTCCAGCAGGAGTTGTACGAGTTCGCGGTGGAGATGGGGTATCTGAGGCCCCGGGCGCCGATGACGGGAGGGGACGCATGATCCTGGATACCATCAGGGGCTGGTTCGGAGGCGGGTCTCCGCCCGGGGACACCGTGACGTGCCAGCAGGCCCTCGAGCGGATCAACGAGTTCCTGGACGGGGAGCTCTCGGAGGAGGCGGCGAAGAGGGTGGACGAGCACTTCCGGATCTGCGCCGCCTGCTACCCCCACCTGAAGCTCGAGGAGAGGTTCCGTGCCCGGCTCCAGTCGGCGCTCGGCGAGTCGGAGGTCCCGGATGACGTCCGGGTCCGGATCCTCGATCTCCTGTCCGGCGAGGAGGAGAGGGGGAGCGCCGGAGGGCCGTGAGATGCGTAGCCTCGGCCGGATTCGAGTCCCGGTGGAATCTTCTGGAAGGGATCTGATGTCTCTCGTGCACCCCTCTCTCGTCCACGTCGCCCTCCTGGCCCTGCTCGCCGCGGCCCGTCCCGGGGTGGGGCAGGAGGCGGAGCGGGCCTGGATCGCCGGAGATCACCACATCCACAGCCGCTACAGCGTGGGGTGGGAGGGCGACGGCGGTCCGCCGGTCCCCATCGTGGGAGGCGACGGCATCTATCCCATTCCCATGAACGCGCTGATGGCGCGGCACTTCGGTCTGGGCTGGATGGTGACCACCGACCACGGAGGGCCCAACCACTCCAAGGTGAACTTCGAGAGGGCCTACCCGGAGCTGCTCCTCTCCCGGACCACCGTGCCGGAGGTGGTGCAGTTCTACGGCATGGAGCTCGACACCCCGGGGGCGGACCACAGCAGCGTGATCGTCCCCCACTCCCACGACGAGGGTGCCCGACTTCGGGAGATCGAAGCGGGGTGGGCCAAGTACGACGTCTGGCCCCGGGACACCCTCCGGGACACGGAGCCCCGGATGATCCAGGCCCTGGAATTCATGCGCCGGCTCGAGCGCCCCCCGCTGGTGATCGCGCATCACCCGTCCCGCTCGGCGCCGGCTCTCGGGACCTACGGGCTCGACGACCCTGCCGAGTTGCGGGGCTGGAACGACGCCGCTCCCGAGGTCGCCGTCGGTATGGAAGGTGCGCCGGGCCACCAGGCGGCGGCTCTGGCGGAGGACGGCTCCCTGGATCCCGACGGCGCCCGCGCCGGCTACGGGCGTCACCCCACCTACGGTGGCTTCGATCAGATGACGGCCCGCCTGGGTGGTTTCTGGGACTCGATGCTCGGCGAAGGCCGTCGGTGGTGGATCACGGCCAACTCCGATTCCCACGTCCACTGGCGTGAGGGGGGCTCCGACTTCTGGCCGGGAGAGTACTCGAAGACGTGGGTCCTGGCCCGCCCGGACCACGACGACATCCTGGACGGAATCCGGAGCGGGCGGGTCTTCGTGAGCACCGGAGACCTGGTGTCGGAGCTCTGGGTGACGGCCGCGGCGAACGGGACCGAGGCCGGAATCGGCGGCTCGCTGGACGTGGTCACGGGGGCCGACGTCCGGGTGACGATCCGGGTGCGGGATCCGGAGGGGGCCAACGCGAACGGCGATCGACCGGCGGTCGCCCGGGTGGACCTCATCGTGGGCGAGGTCAGGGGAACTCTGGAGGATCCTACGGTGGACCGGAATTCCACGACCCGGGTGGTCCGGCGCTTCGGAGCGGGCGACTGGGTCCGGGAGGGGGAGTGGCTGACCATGTCCGCCGTTCTGGAAGACGTCGGGTCCGACCGGTATCTCAGGGTGCGAGGCACCAACGGTGGAGAGCTCGAGCCCGAGCCCGACCCCCGGGGCGAGGACCCCTGGGCCGACCTGTGGTTCTACTCGAACCCCATCTTCCTGGACGTGCGGTAGACTGAGGGGGACGGAAGAGGGGCGGGCGCCCTTCGCTCTAGCCCTCTGACAGCGTGGGAACCGCCATCACCGGACACGCCGCTCCGGTCACGACCCGCTCGGTGACGTCTCCCTCCGCCCGTCCGAAACCTCCCTTGCTCCAGGTTGTCGCCATGTAGATGGC